>NZ_JARFTR010000017.1 GCF_029167235.1 Kamptonema sp. UHCC 0994
GGCGGTAAGAATACCGCCAGGATGGCGGCGTTACCTAATCGTGCCTAAGTCCTGTAACTTGCAGAAACTACGGCAATAACTTCAACCAGTTATTAACATCAACTGTCAACTTTTGACCTAACTCTAATAACTTCCGAATCTGAGGTAATTCCCAGCGAACTTCCGCCTCAATACAAACTAAAGCATGAGAATCTGTAGAGCCGTTTCCTTCATCTGATGCGATCATCTCCTCGGCTTCTTGGCGTTGTACCCATCCCAAACATACGGGCACGATTTGACTGTGAAGCGATTGGAAATACAACTCTTGGACGCGATCTAGATTTAAGCCGAAATTGAGTTTATTTCCCAAATTAATCAGCGTATCCATACGGTCAATTTCAGCTTCGATGATGGTTGTGTTTTCCTCTTTTAACATCGCCTCAAGGGATTGTAAAATCAAGCGTTCTAAAGTTTCTTTTACTTCTGGAATATTCATCCGACACCGAAGCTGACTCGCTTCCACCGCGATCGCCTCCAATTCTGCTATGGTTGTCAAACTATAGCGTTCCTCGTAACTTTCAGCGACAAGAGCCCTCGCCGCCGTTAAACAGCGATGTCCCAAAGCCACCTCCGCAGCTACTTGTAACTCCGCAGGAACTGTCAACTCATCGCGGTGGAAAGCCATCATCACCCCGTAATTGTCCCGGTAAACTTGACTATAAAGCTGATCCAGCCGTGTCAAAGTTTCCTGACTCAATAACCTCATAATTCGGTGACGTTCCTCAGCAAATAAATTCCGCAAACTAAAGGATTGATCTCCAAACAGCCGTACCATTTCCAGAATTGCCTGGGCCGCAGAAGCCTCTTCTAGAACTGCAAACAAGCGCTCTTTGAGCATCGTATACGACCTGCGACCGCCAAAAGGTTGAATGCAGCAGTGGAAATCCCACCCCCCCAAGTGAAACACAGCAAACACAAAAACCTGAGCTTCTTGAGTAATTTCTGAGACTAACTGCACTTGACCTACTGCTAACGCCAGAGAACCCATCCGCTGCATTTGGTAATCTAGCTGGTGCGCTTGGTAACAGTAAACTTGTTGTTCGCGGGCAAAAGTAGTAAAGAGAGAACTGATCGCATAATGAGCAGTCACTTGCTCTAGACTAATTTGGGCAGTGACAACCAAATGCCGATAAACTTCCGCACCTGTCTTAAAAAAGTCCACATTACTTGGTGCAAGACTTAGACGCTGAATAAACTCCGCTTCGCAATGTATTCCTGTCACATCGGCCGCCAATTCCAAAGCACGAGCCGCATAGCGGAGGATTTGTACCCCTTCCGGTCGGGAAATCTCCTCAAAAAACCAGCCGCAGCTAGTGAACATCAGCAAGGCGTGTCGCTGCATTTCCAAGAGTCGCAAAGCGTCTACCCGTTCTGAATCATCGAGTTCGCGATCGCAATGCTTGGTTAAAAAGCGATTGACATTAGCAATAGAGCGATCGCGAATTACCTCAATATACTCATCCCGCGCCGCCCAAGGATCGGTAAAAAACTTGCGCCCCGCCCCCTCATAAATGGGAATCAATCGATCCCTGAGCCAATTGAGGCTATCTCGCAGGGGTCGCCGCCATTGTTGATGCCATGCGCCACCACCACCACAACCACAATCATCCTGCCAGCGATCGACACCATGACCGCAACTCCAAGCCGTCACTGGCTTCAGTTCCACTTCCCAAGTAGGAGAGTTGATGCTCAAATAATGGGCAAAGTTCGTCACCGTCCAGTTGCGGCGTGGAAACTCCTCTGTAAAACTATAGGCGAGGCACTTCTCAGTACCGCCTTTATGATGGCCAAAAGTTTCCCCATCTGTTGCCACTGCGATTAATTGTGCCGGTCGATGATCCCCTCGCACGGCTTGGCCCAAACGCCCTGACAAGTGCTGAGCACTGCTGAGAACATCGCTAAAGCCCATATCCCGCGAGATGGGGCCATCGTAGAAAAAGATATCAATGTAGGGCGTGTTTGGAGTAGGGATTGGCGACTTGGAATGATTGCGGCTGAAATGTTGAGTGCTGAGAGATTCTAAAGTTGAGGTGAGTGTAGGCTTGAGATAACAGCGGTAGGGGCGAGTGGGATCGATTTGGCTGCCCCCTACTTCGTGCCATTCTGGGCTGGGATCGTCCCCACTAGGAAGGGGACGGCAACGTTCTGCTTGCGATGGAGCCAAGATAATGAAGCGAATACCTTCAGCTACTAGAGTTTCTAGGGTGGCGTAGTCTACACCCGTTTCTGCCAACCACATCCCTTCGGGATCGCGGTTGAAGCGCGATCTAAAATCAGCTATCCCCCAGCGAATTTGAGTGTATTTGTCCCGCTCATTTGCCAGGGGCATGATGATATGGTTGTAGACTTGAGCGATCGCATTGCCTTTGCCCAGACGAGCGCAGGATTTGCGATCGCCCTCTAAAATTCGTTCGTAAACTTCGCGATCGTATCGTTCCAGCCAACTCATCAGCGTTGGGCCGATATTGAAACTCAGATACTCATAGTTATTAACGATCCCCACCAATTCCCCGCGATCGTTCAAAATCCGAGCAAAAGCATTCGGACGATAGCATTCATGGTGAATGCGTTCATTCCAATCGTGAAAAGGAGCCGCCCCCGGTTGGCGCTCGATCGCATCCAGATAAGGATTTTCGCGAGGTGGCTGATAGAAATGACCGTGAACCGTGACATAAACCCCTATAGCCGTGCGTGCCGGATCGACTGCTAGTGAATCAGTGGGAACCGCTGCATCCAAGGTAGAAGGTTTGACCCAGAGCGATTGAGCCGTCGTAGAATGTAGAGCCATAGAATGAGCATTCCTCAAATATTAAACACAAAAACAACCATACAATTAGCCAGACAGACCGTGCAGCAGCGCCGCCTTTTGTTCACAGTCTGTCTCAACTAAGTTTTGTAATCAAAACTTTGATAAGTAGGGACGGATTTAGCCGATACTTTTGGCAATGGAAAGATAATTTGTTTGCAAAACCCGCCCAGAGTGTCCGCTAGTAAAGGCTTGAGCATTCGTCCTAACACACAAGCCGAACCAGAAGACGGAGATTTTTTACACAAATGCCGCAACCCCCAAAGGCAAAATAGAAAAGACGTGCTACTGCTCTAGCGAAATCTAACACCGAATCTAGGTCAGTGCTTAAAGGACTAGGAATTTAATTGCCATCTATTTTACCCGATCGTAAAGTCTAATCAATTGCAGAGCAAGTTCCTATTAAGAAAATTTAACCTTTAGCAATAAGACTTTGCCACTTTAACGTTAAATTTGATATTTTACTACAAGTTTTGACACCCCCACTCCGCTCTAGGCTCTGGGGATGGGATTCTTGAGAGCTGGGCGGAACCTAAAGGCGCACTCGCTTAGCCCAAAAGCTGACTGTATAAACATTCTTCCTTCCTCCTTCCTCCTTCTTCCTTCTTCCTTCTTCCTTCTTCCTTCTTCCTTCTTCCTTCTTCCTTCTTCCTTCCTCCTTCTTCCTTCTTCCTTCTTCCTTCTTCCTTCTTCCTTCTTCCTTCTTCCTTCTTCCTTCTACTTAGCAAATTACATTAATCAGATTGTCACAGGCGATTGCACATAAACTGTAGGGTCTTCCATCGTAAACACAATCCCATGAATCGAGAGGGATTTTGCAATTTCAGCGCTTGCCAACTCTAGTAGACGTTTACGCACCTCGATCGCATTATCTTGAGAACCTAAAATTACAAAACTAACCCTTAATCTTTTTCCTGTCACATCAGCCTGATGAATATTTGTGCTATTAATATCAATCCCTGATAGATAAGCAGTTTTTTCCACTATCACTTGTTGCACTAGGGCATATTCCCGTTCTCCTAAAACACTAGCAAAGTCCATATACAATAATACCATGATTTTTTTGGCAAGAGTAACATTTTCAATTTCTACATTTACAAGAATGGAATTAGGCATCACAATAATTGTACCAGTGCCAAGGGAACGAATTTTGGTCGATCGCAAGCCAATACTTTCTACTTTCCCTAATTCTCCACCTGGTAAGCGGATATAGTCACCACTAACAAAAGGACGATCTAGATATAGAACTAAAGTCGCAATCAGTTGTTCGAGAATTTTTTGAGCAGCAAAGGCGACGGCTAAACCGACTAACCCTAAGCTTGCTACCAATCCAACTAAGTCAAAGTTGAGGCTGCGGGCAAAGGCAACTAAAGCTACAATGAAGATCAGGATATTAATAATCGTCTCAAATACCAGAATAGCATCATCACTACTAGGACTAAATTTGCCGCCTAACTTGAATCCATAGCTACGTAGGTAGCGGCTAGCTAGTTTTATCGATAACCAATATAAGCTGCCAATTAAGAATAGATTGACCAGCGGTTTTAGTAGATTATAAACCACTGGTGCTAATGGTTCTAATAAGCTCAAAGACCAACTGATAGAAATACTGAGAAAGGCAAATTGCAAAAGGCGTTCGCTCTGTTGAAAAACTTCTCTATATATATTTTCCAGGGCGTGGGGAGCTAGTTTTTTAAGCACTAATCTTAGTAAGTCTGTAGCATAGTAGGTCAATACAAAAGATCCTCCTAATGCTCCAAAAAATATCAGCCACTGGGGTTGAGAAAAGGGGGAAACCAACTGATAGCGTAGACTGCGTAAAATGGGAAACCATTCAGAACTAACTATGGCGATCGCAACCCAGCTAACACTAAAAAAAATCTTGCTAAAAAATCCAGTTTTAAACTTAAATAATCGGATTGCTATTCCTAATAAAATACGCACTACGAGCAGTGCTGCGATTACGATCGAAATCCATAGACTTCTCTGTAAAATATATTTGGAAGTGCGTTCTTTTTTAGCTTTGGCGATCGCTGTTTTTAGAATATTCCGCCATTGATCGGCTTGTTGAGATGGAGAAAAACCTGGCAGAACATCATTTGCTGTAACTGTGAGCAGGTAGTTATTATTTAAAGAAATAGAAGTAGCGCTGTTACTATCATTATTCCGCACATCAAAAGTTATGGCTCCATCAGTAGCGATCGCGTCAGCCAGTAAATTATTAGCAAATTGGGTGCGATCCCTGGCGCGAAAATTATCCACAGCTTGCAAATAAAAAAGTGGGATGCCATCAACAACCACAGGAGCGCCAGTATCACCAAAACCTTGAGCCGACACCATCGGAGTCAGCACTAGCAACCAACCCACCAGAAATAAGACAATCAGATGAATTGCACGTTTAGATACTTGTTTAAATCGCGATTGGGGAATCCACATAAATCGTTGGTTGGTCAAGGATAAAAGAAATATTATGCTTTTGAAGTTGCTTTGTAATTTGTTGGGTAGCCAAATCCAGCAATTGCCGTCTCAGATCCATTGATAACTCATTAGAACCGAGAATAAAAAAGGAAATTTGGGCATGATTCTCACCAAATGCCACCTCTGTACTACGCCAGTCTAAACCAAAAATGTCCATAGTGCTGTCCATTACGGTTTGGCGGATCAGTGCTTGCTCATTGGCAGATATCGGTTGAGGAAACTCAATCATCATTACAGACATGACTTTCTTTGCACCTGAAAAATTTTCAATGGTGGCTTGAGTGAGCGCATTATTCGGAATAATAGTGAGAGTGCCTTTACCAGAGGTGCGAATTTTAGTTGACCTCAAACCGATACTTTCTACTCGCCCAAAAGTACCTTGCTTACCCTGCTGCCCATCGGATAAGCCAATATAGTCACCAACGGTAAAAGGACGGTCAAGATTTAAGACAATCCCTCCCAAAAATTGTTCTAAAGTCTTTTGAGCGGCAAAGGCAATGGCAATACCTCCAACCCCTAAACTGGCAACTATGCCTAAAACGTTGATGTTATGACTAATGCAAAAACTTAAAATTAACGCTACAGCGATCGCAAAGTCTCCAAAATACCGAAGTAAGAAGATGGACTCGCCTTTAACTTGAGGGTTTGACTCAAAAGTTACTCCTAAAATTGTGGTATCAAAAAAGTCTCTAAATAGTCTTGACAGCATCCATCCACTAAGTATAGTGATGCCCACACTCAGGCAAAACTCGATTAAACTCAGCCATTCAGTTTGAGGGATTAGAAGTAACGTTACTTCCATTGCCGATAGAGTTAGTAACACCAAAACTATATTTCTTGAGGCAACCAATACACGGATATAAGTCTGCGTTAATAATTTGGGAGCGAACCAACTTAACGGTAATTTTAAGATAGAAAAGAGCGTCATTCCTGCTAATAGCGCCATCCCTCCTGCTATCAGAATTAAGGTGATTTGCAGTAAGCGATCGCCATTATTTAAAACCAGTTCTGATGCTTGAGAAATCTCATTAGTTGTTTCTATCATGGCAAAGTTTAATAATTTAAGTTTCTGGTTTATTATAACGGATCTTCTAATTCTACTATTTTCCCCTTGATAAATCTGTCTTAGGAATTAGTTCTTCACTGTCAAGCGTAATAATGTTTTACCATCCTGGGGTAATTTGATGGGAGTAACTTGATTGGAAATGCTTGACTGTGGGGAAAGAGTTAAACGTTCTTGTCCGATCTGCCACTTGGTATACAGATATGATGAAATCGCTGCATATCGAGATCTCTCAAAATTTATTTGTTCGGAACTGCGCCGTGAAACTGATATAATCAAACTGAGGGAAGGATAACGATTTAATAAAGTACCTATTTTGTCTAATGTACTACTTGCGGATGATGGAAGAGTGGATAAATATAGCTCAAACAAAATCTCTCCAGCTAATGAATCGATCTGTTCTAACTTTACATTCGCATCTTCAACACCCAAACGACTGCGAATATCTTGAATCACTAAGGAACGAGCATCCTCACTCATACTGCGATCGCTCAGATAGGTAATCGAAATCATCATTGACTGGGCTTTACTCGTTGTTACAGCATAGTCTAGTAACTGAACTTTTGGCGGCAATGCTAGATTAATCAGGGAGGAGTTTAGTTTTTGCAAGAGTTCTCCCTGCAATTCATTGAAATTGGGCGCAGGAGTCTCTACTGCCGCTCGCACTTCTTCTTGTTTAGCCAGAATTTCGTTGGAAGCGATCGGAATCTCGTTCAGAGTAAATTGAATCTGTTTTGGTTCCTTGTCAAATTTTTGAGCAAGTTCCTTTATATAGCGCTCTTTTTCTACAGGTGAGTAAAGTTTGCTGGTAAAAATATTTAATTGCAAGTTCATTAGCCGATCTTGTTCGCGCACGGCAACTCGTTCAATCGTAGAGCGTGGTTGCCCATCGGGGAGAGTGCTAAAGTCTCTTTGCCAAACCTCAGTAACAGTGCGACGCAAGAAGTTTTGCCTTTGCTTTTGAGCAACCTCATCGCCCAACTTGACGAAGGCATTACTCAGGGGAATTAAAAGTGCCACAATCGCCAACAATCCTACCAGTAATCTGCCTGGTAAGCTACCAATTGGGCGCAACTTTTGTAAAAATGGATAGCGACCTAGAAATTGCTGAATAGTATCGCTTTCAAGATCGTTTGTTTCCCAAATTCTAACTTTTTCGCGTACCGTATCTGTATCGATGTGTAGAGCTAGAAAAACAAGCAGTGATGAAAATGCGATTGCGACTAAATTAGTTATAAATAGCAGCCCTCCGCCCCTTGCGGTTTGGAATCCATCGGACTGATTCAGGCTTAAAGCAGTACCGATACCATAGCCAACAACGCATAGAGGTGGCATTAAAGCAACGGCGATCGCGGCCCCTGGAATTGAGTTAACCACGCCTTTAATCGGACGACAGGTTGCTAATGCACCAACGGCTCCCGAAAAAAGGGCAATTACCAGATCGAGGGTGTTAGGTTGGGTGCGCCCAGCAATTTCGCTAGTTATTTCCTTAAAAGGCAGTAAGAAAATTAGAATTACGGCAAAACTAATGGCAACTGCACAACTCAAAGTCAGGTTAGCGATCGCACGAGCCAGCAAAACAAAATCCCCTGTTGCCAATGCTAATCCTAGGGAGAGAATTGGCCCCATTAGAGGAGATATTAGCATTGCCCCAATAATTACCGCAGGGCTATTGAGAATCAGCCCAAGGGTGGCTATACCTGCGGCAAAAACAACCTGAAGCCAGTAGGAGGCATCGCGTAGTGTCGCAGCTTGCGAGATTTCTAAATACACCTCGGCTTTACGCTGTTCGTCTACGCCCATTTGCATTCCTAACCAATTACGGTAGTTTTGCCATAGGGTAGGAATATCGTCGGACTTATTCATGGGGTCTTACTCTCTTTTGTTTACTATATACTCTTAAGGCTAAACTTTACCTTACTTTGCTTAACGATTAGGTTAGCTACTCATCCATAGCGGTTATTTTTCCCACTGCGGAAAGCGCAGTGCTATAGTTAGGAGACAACCAGGGGAATAGTTTTGCCTAGCAAGCGTGTTTGAGCGATCGCGTTCGTCAAATCACGATCGCCATGAACGAACTTATAATAATTCGTCAATTGCCACCATAATTCATTGTATAAGTATATGTCAACAAAGTTTTTTACGAATAGGGAAGAAAACACTTTAATCAAAAAATTTGAAGGGGTTTTTACCTATAATCCCAACATTCAATATTTTGACGCTTTAGTAGGCTACTTCAGGGCATCAGGTTATTTCAGAATCAGACCATTTTTAGACAAAGTTCCAAATATTAGAATATTGGTAGGGATCAACATTGACAAAATGCTGGCTGATGCTCACAAATCTGGGCTTGATTTTTTTAGTAACTACGAAAGAACAAAAGAAGATTTTATCAGGGAAATTCAAAAAGATATTGCACAAGCCAATTATGACAAAGACACCGAAAACGGTATTTTACAATTCATTGACGATATAATTCAAAAGAAAATACAAGTCAAGGCACATCCCGAAAAAAAGATCCACGCCAAAGTTTATATTTTACGTCCTGAACCATTTAATGAACATACACCTGCCACAGTAATCACGGGTTCTTCAAATCTTACGGATGCTGGACTTGGTGGAGGAAACTTTTATAATTATGAGTTCAATGTTCAACTAACAGAATATCCTGATGTCCAATTTGCTACCGCAGAATTTGAAAAGCTTTGGGCTGAATCTGTTGATATATTGCCAGTTGATATTCAGGGCATCAAAAAGGAAACTTATTTGAATGAAGAAACAAGTCCCTTTGAATTATATATAAAATTGCTGACTGAATATTTTGACAAAAATATTGAGTACGATCCAGACTCTATAGGTGATTTACCTCAAAACTTTAAAAAACTTTCTTATCAAGTTGATGCCGTCAATGAAGGCTTTAATATGCTGCTAAAACACAACGGCTTTATCTTGGCTGATGTTGTGGGATTAGGTAAAACTGTTATTGCCGCAATGGTTGCCAAAAAGTTTTTAATGCAAAATGGTAGAGAGAATACAAAAATATTAGTTGTTTATCCGCCAGCAGTTGAAAAAAACTGGAAAGACACTTTTAATAATTTTGATATTGACAAATACACCAAGTTTATCAGTAATGGAAGCCTGGACAAAATCTTGAACTCGCATCAAGACTATTGGAACAAAGAAGAATATGATTTGGTGATAGCTGATGAAGCACACAAGTTTCGTAATTACAAAACAGGTACTTTTCAAAACTTACAATTAATTTGCAAAAGCCCCAGAGCAAATGAGGGTTTAATCAAAGGTAGTCAGAAAAAAGTAATTTTAGTATCTGCCACACCTTTGAATAACAAACCTGATGATATTTTTTATCAAATACAAATGTTTCAGGATGCCAGACAGTCAACACTTCCTATTACAAATTTGACTGCTTTTTTTAGTCCCTTAATGGAGCAATACAAAAGCCTAAAACGCTTGGAAGAATTAGATGTAAACAAGCTTAGAGAGATTTATGGTAAAATTCGTAAAAATGTAATTGAACCTATTACTATTCGGAGAACACGAACTGACCTAGAAAATATTGCTGAGTATAAATTAGACTTAGCAGAACAAAAAATTAAATTCCCAAAGGTAGAACCACCTAAAAAAGTGGAATATATAATGGATGATAAACTAAATGAATTGTTTAACAAAACAGTTTCTTATCTAACAGATAAAGCTCAACTAAAATACAGCCGTTACCAAGCCATTGCCGGGTTAAACCAACAAGTTCAAAGCCAGTATTACGAAAACGCAGAAACGGTTTCTAAATCCTTAGCATTTATAATGAAAACTCAGTTGATTAAAAGATTGGAAAGTAGTTTTTATGCCTTTAAAAAATCTCTAAGCAATTTTCAAAAAGCCACCGACAGAATGATTGAAATGTTTAACAATGACAAAATATTTATTGCACCGGATACTGATGTAAACAAACTATTAGATAAGGGTTGGAGTGATGAACAAATTGAGGAAGAAATAAACAAATTAAGCGCAGACAATCCGAAAAACCAAACTTTTAAAAAGGCGGATTTTAAGCCAGATTTTATTGCGAGTTTAGAGAATGATTCTCTACTTTTAAAGGAATTAGTTGAAAACTGGAATGCTATAGAAAATGATCCCAAATTAGATGTATTTATTGCACAATTAAACAAACTATTCCTTGATAAAAAAACTAATTTAGAGGGTAAGTTGGTGATATTTTCTGAGTCAAAAGATACTGTTGACTATTTAGCTGAGGCTCTAAAAAATGAAGGCAGAAAAGATGTGTTGGTAGTTTCAAGTGAAAATAGAAACAAATTGTATGATACGATAGTAACTAACTTTGATGCTAACTGTACGCAAAAACAGGTAAATAATTACAGTATAATCATTACTACTGAAGTTTTGGCAGAAGGAGTAAACTTGCATCGTTCTAATGTCATTATTCACTATGATACACCTTGGAACTCAACCAAATTGATGCAAAGGATTGGGCGGGTGAATCGGATTGGTACTAAAGCTACCGCCATTTATAATTATGTCTTTTATCCTTCGGCCCAAGGCGATTCGCAAATCAAGTTAAATAAAACTGCTTTGATGAAAATTCAGGGTTTTCATACTGCATTTGGGGAGGACAATCAAGTGTTTTCAACGGAGGAAATTTTAGATGAAGTTAAACTTTTTAGCGGAACTTATAAGGAGGAACAAGACGAACGCTTAAAATTTCTTTACTTCCTACGCAATTTCAGGGAAAACAACAAAACTTGGTTCGATAAAATTAAAAAAATGCCTTTAAAATCAAGGGCGGGCAGAAGTGCAACTAAAATTAATAAACCTGATTTACAAAATGGCACGGCGGCATTTTTAAAGACAGATAAAAAGTTTGAATTTTATTGGGTGGATAGCAACAACCAACCCAGAGAAATTACACCCATTGAAGCATTTAAGATATTTGAAGCCGATCGAAACGAAAAAAATGCAGAATTAATCGCCAGTCATCACGATCATGTAAACAATGCGATTAAACATTTTGAAACACTGGAATATGAGTTAGTTCAGGCGCAAACAGACCCAGAAGCATTAGGCGGTGTGGCGCAAAGGGCAAAAAAAGGGCTTTCAGAAATGATTAAATATCCCAAATTAACTGAGAAACAAAGGGAAAATATTAAGAAAATTATCAACCTGATTGATATAGGGAAATATACTAATTTACCTTCGGAGGTTGACAAGCTGCAAAAGAAACAAGTAAAATCAGATACGGCGATTTTAGAACTTGATAAAATTGCTCAAAAATATAGTGTTGATGTCTCGGATGTCCAAAAAGGACAAAAGAGAAAAGTTGAAAAACCAGTTTTAATTATTTCAGAATCTTTTGCATAATTATGACACAACAAATTAAAGATATATTCAATCAACGTTACAATCAAGCCAAATGGAAACAATTTCTAGGCCAAACCTTTGCTAATGCTCAATTAACACCAACTCCCCAAACTCTTACGGGAATTGATAATCATGTAGCTTCCCATGCCCAAAAGTTAGGCTATATTCTGTTAGATGAAAATGGCATTAAACGACAAATTGGGGTGTATGAAGTAACGCTGGAGCCCGGTATTATCTTAGAACGTAATCGGGTAGGATTAAGAAATTTATTGCGTAAATACTGGAAAGATATTGATGCGGCTTTTATTGCTTATCATCGTCCAGAAAGTGCAAATTGGCGTTTTACTTATGTTTCGGAATTAACGGGCTATAATCCAGAAGGCGAATTTATAAAAATCAAAACTGAACCTAAACGCTACACCTATCTATTAGGTGAAGGTGAAAGCATAAGAACCGCTGTTGAACGGTTTGAACTCATTGCTAAAAAAGGGAGTAAAGTTACTTTAGATGATGTCAAAGAAGCTTTCTCAGTAGAGAAACTTTCTAAAGCATTTTTTGATAAGTATAAAGAGCATTATGATATTTTTTGTAAATATATGGTTTCACAACCAGGAATTAGCCAAACGATTTTTAATGGTGACGAAAAAGCTATCCGTGATTTTAATAAGAAATTATTGGGGCGGATTGTGTTTTTATATTTCATCCAGAAAAAAGGCTGGTTAGGTGTGCCCAAAAATCAAAGTTGGGGAAAAGGGGATCGTAACTTTTTAACTAATCACTTTCAAGGTTTTCCCCATCCAGAACTTTTTTATCACGATTTTTTATCAGTATTATTTTTTGATACGCTCAACACCAAACGCCGGGATGATTTAATTAAATTGGGAGAATGTGAACCTTGCAGAATCCCTTTTTTGAATGGTGGTTTATTTGAAGAAGAAAATAAGAATCATCGCAACTTAATTTTTACTGCTAACTTATTTAAAAATCTTTTTAACTTTTTTGATCAATACAATTTTACCATTTATGAAGATGATCCCAACGATCATACTGTGGCGGTTGATCCTGAAATGTTGGGGCATATTTTTGAGAACTTACTGGAAGATAATAAAGACAAAGGCGCATATTATACACCGAAAGAAATTGTCCATTATATGTGTCAGGAAAGTTTGATTGAATATTTAACTACTTGGTTTGAAAGTCAGGGTTATGATATTATTGGTTATGCCAGTATTGGGAATCTTGAACAACCGGAATTATTTCCTATAAATCAAGGAAGACAAGGACAATTAGAACTAGAAATTGTAGTCACATCCTCATCAAAAAAAATAGACCGGATATTAATTGAAAAGTTGCTTAAAAAGACTTTAGATGATGAGGATCAGAAATTAATAAAAAAGTATTCTACTGAATTTCATCAGGCATTAGACAAGGTAAAAATTTGCGATCCGGCTATTGGTTCGGGGGCTTTTCCGATGGGTTTGTTGCACGAAATATTTACGGCTAAACAAACACTGCATACTTTTGAATTTGGCAATACGACTAATTTTGATGCTTCGGGTGTGAAGCTAAATATTATCCAAAACAGTATCTATGGTGTAGATATTGAACGCGGTGCGGTGGATATTGCTAGACTACGTTTTTGGCTGAGTTTAATTGTAGATGAACCTGAACCCAAAGCATTACCTAATCTGGATTATAAGATTGTGGTGGGTAATAGTTTGGTGAGTAAGTTAGATGATAATATTATTGATATTGACTGGAATATAGATCAAACTGCTCACGGACTTTTTGGGCATGATTTAGCCAAACAACAGCGCGTATTGCTAAGGAAAATAAGTCAAGAACAAAAAGAGTTTTTTAGCCCAGATAGCGATAAGAAAAAACTATCTGCTGATATTCGCAATCTAAAAATTGATTTGCTTATAAACCAATTGGAGTTAATGGTTAAAACCCAAGGGCAAGAAACTGAACCCCTGGCTGTAAACTTTAAGGATAAAAAGAAATTTGTCAAAGCCACTGAACAGTATTATGAAAGCCTTGGTTGGAAAAATACTATTACTCAATTAAAGAAACTGAAAACTAAACCAGAATTACCGCTTAATTTTTTTGAGTGGAAGTTAGATTTTCCAGAGGTTATGAATGAGCAAGTTGTGGAAAATGTGGGTTTTGATATTGTGATTGGAAATCCGCCTTATGTAAGTGCCAATAATATGTCAATAAAAGATAGGGAACAACTTAATAATTCATTAGAATATTTAACTCTTACTGGTAAGTGGGATTTATATATTGCATTTACAGAAAAAGCTCTCAGACTTGTATCAAATTGTGGTATTTTTACTTTTATCATTCCTTATGGTTTTTTGAATCAACCTTTTGCTAAAGCAATACGCAAAAAAATATTAGAAAAATTTACAATTCTTAGTATTGTCGATTTGCACAATGAAAAGATTTTTCAAAATGCTACTGTTCCATCTTGTATTCCATTAATTCAGAATCAAATAAAAGAAGATTACAGTCTTGATATTTTGGAATTTTATGAAGATGATTTCCAAGTAAAATACTCAATAGATATTCAAAAATACCATAGTGCAGAACAATATATGTTTAGAACAGAGAACCTAAATAAGTTCTCTAAGATTCTTGAAAAAATAAAAAAAGATAATAGTAAGATAAAGTCATATTTTTATGTTTCAACTGGGGCAGAAATTCATGGTAAAGAAAAACGTTCTAAAGATGGATCAACTGTTTCTGGAAAAAGTAAGTTTGAGGTTTTATATCATAATTATTCAGATAATTTAAAACCTTATATAGAAGGCTCTGCAATTATTAAATCTAAAAAAGGAAGATACTCGTACCCAAAAATTGATACATGGCTTGATTATAGTAATCCAGAAAAAATGCGTTCTTCAAAATTTAAAGAACTATTTGATAGTGAAAAAATTATCATTAGAGGAAGCTCCGGTTTATTAAGAATACTTGCTATTTATGATGAAGAAAAAATTTACACATCACACAAATGCACTTTAGTAATCAACAAATGTAATTTACCACAAGAACACAGAGAATATTTATCTCAAAAAGATTTGGAATTAAAATATTTATTGGCAATCTTAAATAGTCAATTGATTGATTTTTATTATGCTTCTGTTTATGGTGGTTTTATTGATGTTTACCCAAATAATTTGAAAGAATTACCCATTAAAGTTATTTCATTTGAAAAACAACAAACTCTAATAAAATTAGTAGATGAAATATTGAAAAAAAAGAAAAAAGATGTTAAGGCAGACGTATCAGAAATAGAGCAACAAATAGATAATTTAGTTTACAAACTTTACGAATTAACATATCAAGAAGTAAAAATAATAGACCCAGAATTGGGATTAACTGAACAAGAATATGATGCCATCAAAGTAGAATAGATATTGCCTTAAGCATGGGTTGTGCTAAACTAGAAATAACTCTAAGACTCAAAGGAGAAAGATGATAATAATTACCTTAGAAAAGGCGATCGCTTGTAGAAGTCAAATAAATCCGTTCGCCGTTCGAGCGAAAGGTTCCTGTTCCCTGGGCGGTTTGACTTGGCTCCACTGACTGTGGGATCGAAGTGCTTACTGCTGGAGCGGTTTAACTGGACACCACTGACTGCGGGCGCGATCCACATTACTTGCAAAGTGCCAGAATTACTTGGATTGATGGGTAGCTGTAGGAGACCACAATTATAATCATTCAAGACCACATTGCTTACTTTCTTGTTGCCTTGTCCTCCTTTAAACCTAAATGCTGAACACAAAGAACTTACTTTCACTGTTGCTAGTATTTATCCCGATTTCTATTGCCTCCCACTTCCTGGGATGGGGATCGACCACAGTCTTTATCACATCAGCCTTGGCGATCGTGCCTCTAGCCGCTTGGATGGGCACCGCCACCGAAGAAATCGCCGTAGTCCTCGGCCCCAACCTCGGCGGCTTACTTAACGCCACCTTCGGCAATGCCACAGAACTGATCATTGGCATTATCGCCCTCAATGCCGGACTCATTGATGTCGTCAAAGCCAGCATCACAGGTTCTATCATCAGCAACCTCCTGCTAGTCATGGGTTTTGCCATGTTCCTAGGAGGGTTGCGCTACAAAGAGCAAGAATTTCAGCCAATGGTGGCTCGCTTGAACGCCTCCGCCATGAATCTCGCCGTGATCGCGATTTTAGTGCCGACAGCCGTTGATGCCACATCTCCGGGGATCGATGCTGCAACCATGCAGAAACTCTCCAGCGCCGTCGCCATAGTGCTGATTATAGTCTACGTGCTGACGCTGCTGTTCTCAATGAAAACCCATACCTACCTCTACGATGCAGGAGTTGCAGAGACGGATTTAGAGGGATTAGCCGAAAACAACTTGGCAGAAGACTCCCCCGATCATAAAGTTAATTTGCCCCTGTGGATTGGGGTGTTGTTGGTCTGTACCCTCACGGTAGCCTACGAGTCAGAATTACTCGTCGATACTCTCGAAGAAGCTACCGCCGTTCTAGGGTTAACGTCCCTGTTTACTGGGGTAATTCTGGTTCCTATTATTGGTAATGCCGCCGAACACGCTACAGCGGTGACAGTGGCGATGAAAAATAAAATGGATTTGTCTGTGTCAGTGGCACTGGGATCGAGTTTGCAAATTGCTTTGTTTGTAGCCCCCGTCTTAGTCCTAGCAGGGTTTATTTTGGGCAAACCGATGGATTTGAACTTCAACCCCTTTGAACTGATCGCTGTCACCGTATCAGTGCTGATTGCCAATTCCATCAGTTCAGACGGCAATTCAAACTGGCTCGAAGGTATTTTGCTCTTAGCTGCTTATCTGGTTTTGGCTCTTGCTTTCTACTTCCATCCAGTTGTTGAAGGACTAGCGTTATAATCTTTGAAGTGGCTGATAAGTAATCGTAGGGTAGCTGCTGCAATGACCGTATAGCCTCAAAAGCTAAACTATGGTGGTGGCTACCCTACAGACTGAGTGCCTAGGTCTTAGGGAAAAGAGTGGGTTGAGTTATTTGATTTGAAGAATTCCAAATCAAAAAAGTAATATATCACTGCCAAGATACAAAACTAAAGGGATAATTTATCCCGTTTCTTTAGACCGGGGAGTGTCAAGGGAATTTTAATTTTGAGCAAATAAAATTACTCATGCAGATTTAGGGTATTTTAAATTAAGTGGCTTTATGACCCGACTGTGAACTATGCCAAAGCAGTCTCAACAAGATATTTTGAGCAATGCGTGAGCAAGACAGAGAGTGAGTGAGTCAGCGTGAGGCTAGAATGCTTGCTAAGTAAGGCGTTATGAGCTTATTGTATGAGTTATTGCCTCAATCCCAAATGCCCAAATCCTTCTGACCCAGCGAATGCTGACAGACCCGTTTGTCGTCACTGCGGTTCGGAACTCGTGCTGGAAGGTCGATATCGGGTGATTGTGCCTCTCGGAGGCGGCGGCTTTGGCAAAACTTATGAAATAGACGACCGAGGCGAGCGCAAAGTCTTGAAAGTCTTACTCAAAGACCATCCTAAAGCTGTAGCTCTGTTCAAGCAAGAAGCAGATGTATTGGCTAGACTACGACATCCCGGCATTCCCAAAGTAGACCGCGATGGCTACTTCGTTTATTCGCCAGCCGAGAGCACAGAGCAATTCCATTGTCTGGTGATGGAGAAAATTTCTGGCGCAAATTTGCAGGATTGGCTGAAAAGTCGGGGTAAGCCGATTACTCAAGAGCAAGCTGTGGAGTGGTTGAGACAACTGGCGGATATTTTGGATAAGGTTCACGGACTCCATTATTTCCACCGCGATATTAAGCCGCACAATATCATGTGCAAACCTAATGGGCAATTAGTGCTGATTGACTTCGGAACTGCTAGAGAAGTCTCGGCTACCTACTTTGCTAAGGTGGGTCAAGGTCAAAATGTCACGGGTATTGTTTCTCCAGGCTATTCGCCTCCAGAACAAACAAATGGTAAGGCTGTCCCTCAGTCAGATTTTTTTGCGCTAGGCCGTACCTTTGTCTATTTACTAACAGGAAAACCGCCGACGGCTTTTCCAGAAAACCCCCGCACGGGTAAGTTGATGTGGCGCAAAGGTGCACCCCACGTTTCGGATGGGGTGGCGAGTGTGATTGATTATTTGATGGCTCCATTTCCGGGGAATCGGCCTCAAAGTCCACAGATGATTTTGCAGTGTTTAGCCGAAATTGATTTAAGTGGGGAGCCGATTTCGTCAGCAACTCAGTTTCCAGGGGGTTCGCAGCTTAAAGGCAGGGGAAATACTAATCCGCCAGTGACGACTAGGCAAAATTCTGGAAGTAGGCTTCAAACTAATACGAAGAATGGGTCTACTAAAACCTACAGGAACCCCGCACAATTACAAAATAAATTGTTAGTGGGTGGTGCAGTGCTACTATTGGCGCTGGGTTTTTCTCAAGTTTACAGTTCGGTGCGCTACGGATTTTTTGCTAATCCTGTCTGGTTGCTTTCGAGTTTACCAAGCAGTCAATTTTTAGAAAGAACTTTTAGCGATGTTGGTAATGTTAATGCGATCGCGGTTAGTCCAGATGGTCAAACTCTAGCTTCGGGAAGTTTTGGGACGATCAGGGTTTGGAACTTGAAGACGGGAAAGTTGCTCCGCACGATTAATCAGGTACATTCTAAGAAGTGGGTGAGATCGTTGGCGATCGCGCCGGATAACAGGACTTTAGTTAGTGGTGGTGATGATAATAATATTAGTATTTGGAATCTGAAAACTGGTAAGGCGCTCCGTACAATGTCTGGTCATAAGGGTGGGGTGAATGCGATCGCTATTAGTCGCGATGGTCAAATTTTGGCTTCTGGTAGTGATGATAAGACTGTGTGTTTGTGGAATCTGAAAAATGGCAGCCGGATGCTTACTTTGAGTGGTCATGGAGCTCAGGTTAATGCTCTTACTTTCAGCCGCGATGGTCAAACTCTGGTTTCTGGTAGTGATGATAAGACGATTCGTTTGTGGAATTTTACAAGTGGGAAATTAAGAACTGTGTTGAAAGGCCACGCGGGTGCTGTGAAAACTTTAGCTATTAGTTCTGATGGTCAAACTTTGGCTTCTGGTAGTAGTGATAATACGATTAGAATTTGGAATCTGAAAACTGGTAAATATACTAGGACTCTTGATGGTCATTCTAGTTGGGTGAGAACTCTGGCTATTAGTCCAGATGGTAAGACTCTTGTAAGTGGCGGTGGGAGGGTGATTGTGTGGGATTTGAGGAAGGGTAAGGAGGAAACTACTCTTCAGGGGCATAGTATGTTTGTGAGTGCGATCGCGATCTCTCCTGATGGTAAGAGTATTATTACTGGGAGTCCCGATCAAACTTTGAAAATTTGGAAAATGCCTTAATATAGCAACCGCCTTGGCGGTTGCTATAATTGCCCTAATGCGCTAAAGCGCAACTACGTACCTTTGAGTAAATTATTGAATTTTGATTCTACTGATAGCTAAACAACCTCTACAAACACACCACTGCGGGCAAATTGTTCTTCATCAGCAGTGAAGTGTGGGGCTTTATCAATCAGGTCAGGATCGAAGTAGTATGTATCCTGTAGGAAATTTCCGCCGATCGCAGCCTCCTCCAAATCCTTGATATAATCTTCGGCGATCGTACAAGCCGCCTTAATCCCTTCGATATCGCCTTTTTCCAAAAGCTTTTGCAAAGTAGTTCTCACAGCCGAAAGCCGGGATGCAGGCTTCAGCATCCCATAAAGACCATAGATGCGATCGGTGGAAATGCTAATATGTTTAAGTGCTTTGGCTCGCGCTAACTCAGAATCAAGACTCGGCCAATAGCGAGTAGTGTAAAAAGCTTTTTCATCCTTGTGATACCACTCTTCCGAACGAGCAATAGATGAAGACACAGTGTTGTGTAATTTCCAGAAAAATAAGCGCAGAGAAGGGCCATCAACCACAGTAGAAAGCTTTGCTTCTAGGGACACCTTAAAGTCAGTAAGATTCAAGTCTCGGCCCAGTACAAGGTACTCCACAGGGTACATTTCCACTTCCTTATTCTGCACAACATAGGCATTGAGGTGGTGGCGACAGTAAGGACAGGGATACATCGTGGCAAACAGTTGAAAAAACTCCTTGAAAACGGCTACCAAGGCTTTTTGTTGCTCAGGCGTTTTAGTAGATACAATTTCCGCACTGGTGTGGAAGAAACGCCAAACCGCTGGCCCGATATAGTATGGGAAACTGACTCGCATCTGGGCATCTTTGATATCACTGCGGCCCAGAGATATATCAATGAATGATACATAATGGGAAAGTGCGCCAGAGTCGCGTCCAAACTCCTGGCGTTCCCGCCGTTTTTGCACCCCATTTAGGTAGTTGTGAGTGAGCAACCAAGCTTGTTTAAGCATTAGCTTTTGTTGAGGAGTGCATTTTGAAAAGCCATCTGCAACATCCGCACCATAAGTGTCAAATTCCCCTGACTCTTTTGTGGATTGATACCATTTGTCCAAAGCCGCTGCGTCAGGAATAGTATTACTGTGGATATCGGCGGCGGTGCTGACGCTGAAAGCAGCCAATAGTTTTGGCATAAATTCTTCATACCAATAAGCCACCGGCATCATTGCACCATCTACTTGTTCAGAGGCATCAGAGAGGATGACGCGGTTCCACTTTTTGAGGTAATCTTTGGGATCTCCGGCTGATTGCTCTACTTCTGGAGCATTCTCTTGATTGAGTTCCATCTTTCTGAGTCGATTGAGCTCATTAATGGCAAGTACACCTTCGGCAACATCGCGCAAGTTGAGACGTTTTTTCTTGATAGTGATGGCAAACTCAACTCCGGCGGCAAACTTTTCTTTAACAGTGGCAGATTTACCTCGCGCCTCTAACATGGCTTTTTGTTCTGCCAACATTTCTGGGGTTTTTTCGATCGCCTTCCAATTCTTAATCCGGTCTTCTAGTCGGGCATACTCATTAGTAATTGATTCTACCACTGCATCGAGTAAGGGGTTGCAAGCTGGTTCGACGATACCTAATCCTTTGTAAAGCGCGATCGCGGTCTTCACAAATTTGACAAAATCAGTGATTCTGTAGGGTAGATTTCTTACCCGCAAATGGGTTTCGTGGTTGGCGGAGAAACTCTCGCGGAAGCAGCGATAGGCGGCTCCCTGAATTAGGCGAAATAGACCAATTTGCATCTGTAAGCGGGATGTACCGCGCTTTGTCTCGTTTTGTGGGTGTTTGGCGAGTAATTCTGTTAGCCTCGCTACCTCTGCATCTATTTCACTGGGTGCTTCCTGTGGTGCGGGTGCTGTGGTGGTGGGTTCTACCTCATTGGTAGTTGTGGGTGTACTTTCGGTAGCTGTTGTACTCGCAGCACTTGCGGCTGGCTGAGGTGAAGTGGTAGGCGGAATTGGTGAGTCTTGATAACCTGTAGTTATCTCGGACTCTTCGGGTACGAGTTTACAGAACTCTTCAAAGTCAATGGAAGCATCGCCATCATGATCGACTTCTTGTACTATCTCATTAAGTTCTTTATCTGTCAGCCCAAACTGGCTCATTACACTACGGAGCTCATCGGCGGTGATTTGACCGCTTCCGTCTTCATCAAAAACGGTGAATGCTAGCTTTAGGCGACTGGTGCGATCGCCTTGCTGGGAAACTATCAATGCTTTAAACTCTTCAAAATCGATACTTCCCGACAAATCAACATCTACTTCTTTGATCATGTCGCGTAGTTCGGTGTCGCTAGGGCTCTGTCCCAAGGAACGCATCACTTGACCGAGTTCTTCTGCTGAAATAGCACCGCTACCGTCTGTGTCAAACATTTTGAATGCTTCCCACAGCTTTTCTACCTCTGCCTCAGTCATTGGCGTTCTTTCAACTTCTACAGGTGTCATAATTATGTTCTCCAAAGTATTGATGTAGAACTTATGCAGTTAAGTTTTTTGAATGGGTAAGTCTGATTCTAGTTAGTTCTCACAATACCAGAAATAGTACGGAACTCTAACCTGGCAAATTTTGCAGGGGATGGTTTTGATGCCGAAGCGATCGCCAGATAGAGTCATACTCATAACGATTTCACGCTATCACAAGTGTGGCACTTATCACTGACGATCATCCGTGCCATAATGTCAAGCATTGACAGTAGCTTTTTCTAAAGGATAAAGTAGAAGGCAATTAAATCTTTCCCACAAATACAATAAGTTTTATGGCTCAAACAATGATTTTACCCGGCACTTACGTTGAAGTGCGGGCGGAAGGCTTAATTGCACCCAGTGGAGTTCCAACAGGAAATATTGGTATTGTTGGTACTGCCAATCAGGGTGCTGAAAATGAAGTGAAATTGGTAAGTAGTCTGTCAGAAGCTAAAGAAATTTTTGGTGATAGTAAGCAAGCGCCAGAAATTCAAGTCGAACTAACTTTAGTTCGCGCCTTAGAACTGATTTATAAAAATGGCGGACAAACAGTTTATGCCGTGCGAACTTCGGGAGCAAAGCCAGAAGATTATCAAAAAAGTTTAGCACTGCTAGAAAATCAAATTGTCAATATTGTTGTCTTAGCGGGGCAAGATGCTAACCAAAAGTCGATGGTAGATGCCCTCCAAGGACATTTGAAAACTACAGCAGGAATTAAACGCGAAAGAATTGGTATTATTGGCAGCGGATTTAAAAACGATAAAGATGATTTCGATCAAATTAGAAATCATACTCTTAGCGATGATGAAGGTCGCCTGATCTTTACCGCCCCCGGAATTTTGATGACTTCTGCTGGCAAGGTAGAAACAAAATCTGGAGCTTATTTAGCGGCGGCTATAGCTGGTTTAATTGCTTCTTTGAACGTGCAAGCTAGCCCCACGAATAAAAACCTGAGTATTGAAGGACTTACCACTGAGTTTAACAATGCTCAACTAGAAGAATTGGTGCAGAAAAAAGTCTTGACGGTAGAAGCTCGGAGTGGATATCGAGTTGTTAAAGGAATCACTACAGCCAACAGTCCTTGGAATCAAATTACCACCCGCCGGATTGTTGACTATGCAATTTATGGAGTTCGCTCCTCTTGCGATCCTTATATTGGCAAGTTGAATAATGAGCGAGTGCGTGGAGCAATGAAAGCAACCTTAGATGCTTTTTTAACGAGTATGGTAGAAAGCGAAGCTCTGATCGGTTATCAACTGGAGGTTTCGGCTACTCGCCCACAGGAAGTTGCTGGACAAGTCGCTGTAAAAATGATTTTACAACCGACATTCAGTATTGATTTCATCCAAGTGACGATGTATCTAGGATAAACGATTCATCAATTCAGAAAAATTACCGAGTTGTTAATTATTAGGAGGAAATTATGCCGAATGTAAATGTTTTTAGAGGTTCCGATGCTTCGTTGGTTTTAGCGGTAGATAATAAAGAATCAGTTGAGGGGAAATTAGCAGAGGCTCTGATCGGTGATTACGAATTTTCTAATATGGTGGGACGCTTACAAAATGTCCAGGTTAAGGTAGAAAACGAATTACGAGCCTATCACGAATTAGGAAAGAGCTTTGCTACGGAATTACGCCCAGGTAATATTAGCGTTTCTGGTTCGATAGAGCGAGCGCATATAAATGGAGCTTTGTTGCGGTTGCTACTAGGTGATGGCGCTAAAAGTCCTCCTCCAAATGGATCGATTCCTCAGCCTTCTTTTAATATTGTTATCTCACTCAAAAATCCATCTTTACCCGATAACAGCAGTACGCTAACAGTATTTGGTGTTAAGTTTGAGAGCTGGAGTTTTGCTTTGCCTGAAGATGATTTTGTCATGGAAGGAGCGACATTCAAAGCTTTACGAATTAGTTCTGAGGAAACGGGTTGATAATTGGTTAATATCTGACCTATTACACAATTTTTATAATAGGTCAGTTAAGCTCAAGCTCACAATTTGGAGCAAATATAGTTATCTTAAATGATTTTTTTAGGACTAAAATAGGATTGCTATATCTCCAGATTTTTCTATCTTATCCTCTCAATTATGCCATTTTTCACACCGGAAGAACTGCTTGGTGGCTCAGAAATTATTTTTGATGTGGCAATTCCACCAGAGGTATTGCAACCTGCCAGAAGAAGCACTAAAGTTGATGGGGAGTTAGTAGTGCAATTACGTCCGCTAACGATTGGTACTTTTGGGTTGATTATGAAAGCTGCCAAAAACGATCCTGTGTTGATTCCTTTGTTGATGATTAAAGAATCTTTAGTGCAACCAACTCTTTCGTTAGAGGAAGTTAAAGGTATGAATATAGGGCTAGTTAATTTTTTAATTGCTCAAATTCGGCAAATTAGTGGACTGTCGGAAAAAAAAATGAGTTCGAGTTAAGTGATTCACCACTGGTTTTAGCTAGCTATCGGTTAGCGCGGGCTTTTGGTTGGACTCCTCAACAGGTGCGATCGATGACTATGGCGCAGGTGTCGATCTATTTACAACTTTTAGATGAGGAGAAGCGGGGGGGACAAGAAAAATAAGACAAGAGTTAATACTTAATAAGGGGATGGGAGAAGTGGAGACAGATTACAGGAGTTTAATAGATATTGGCATCAGTCTCAAGAAAGACTTTGAGGCTTTGGTGCAAAACTATACAAGTAGATGGTTAGCTGATGGTATTTTCTGTACAGAATATTGGCAAGAAGTTGATAATTTATTACAAGTAACTGCTCAAGTAGAGGAGGCGATCGATGAAGCAGAAACGTGGAAAAAATCGCTGACTTTAGGGTTTATTCCTTCTGATTTGGTTAGCGATCGCTCTGTCAATGTTGAGGAGAAAAAAACATCTGATATTCGTGGAGTAATTCGTCCATATTTAGAAACTGGGAAAAGATACGAGTTTTTAGTTGATGCTGATGCACCAGTTTCTAGTGCGAGCGCTAAATCTAGTTACACAGATTCTTCATTTTTCCCTATAAGACCGATAATTCAAAATCAGAGTGATTCTATGGCGGATTTTTCATCAACACCGCAAATTGAACCTAGAGTTGCATCGCAGAGCCTCAAACCGATGTTTGGCAATTCATCAGCAGATATAGGAGAAGTTTCTTTACCTAATCAAGTTGACACAGAATTTGCTCATCTTCAACCTAGTTCGGTTCAGTTTGATTCTGAATTATCGACTTTTGCTGAAGTTTTGCCAGTTGATAAATCTGCTAGTTATCTCCGTCCTGAATGGCAAAATATTGATGTCAATATTGAGAATTTGAATGGTAATAGTGAAGGGAAGGAGTTATCACAAGCAGGAAGAAACCATAGGGATATTCAGGAAGATTTAGGTACTAACTCGAATTCGATTAAAGGCTTTAAAGACCTGGCTAATTTTTTGGCAGCTCAACCTAATCAAGAACATATAATTGATGATGTTACATCGGACAAGCCACCAGCAAATAAAGGTAAGTTTATGGAGACAATTAATTCTAAAATGTCGCAGTTTGCAGAGGAGGTTGTATCTGGGTTAAAATCTGAGAGACAGCAGATAGGGAATGTGGTAAGTTTCTCAGAAAAATCAGAACAAAATTCTGGTTTTTCTGAGTTAGGTAAGCAAGAAATTAGGGAGGAAAGAATTACAACATTATCCAATTACCGTCAAGATGTAGAAGCAGGGATAGAATTTATACCGATGAGTAGCGATCGCATTCCAGAACTGGATATGGAGACGATTGTATCAGCGATCGCCCAAGAAATTAGTCGAGAATATCGCCGATTTTATGGAGAGTAATTATGGCTATTAAATTAGGACAAATTGAGCTGAATAGAGTGCATAAAATTGTCACCCTAGAACAAGCTGATTGGGTGAGTCATCGGATTCCCGGTAAATTGGGAAATCTCGTGCAAGATTTGGGTCGAGATTCTGTACAATTGGAAATTAACGGAATTTTTTATGGACAAAATGCAGGAGAGGGTTTAGAATTTCTACGAAAAATCTACAAAGAGCGAACGGCTGTTGATTTTGTAGCGGAAATAGTCGGTCAATCATATTTTAGCAAAGTTGTATTAGAAAAAATTGAAGTTTTGCAGGTGGCGCGATCGCCAGATGAATTTAGCTATCGGCTGATTGTTGCGGAGTATATTGAGCCTCCTAAACCCAGTGCATCCCCAGGAGTTTCTAAGTTAGATCTAAAAATCAAACTTGAGTCTGCTACACTGATGAATGTCGCTAGTTTAAGTGATGCTTTGCAGATGGGGAATTTGCCAGAAATTACTAACCCCATAGAACCTTTAAAAACTTCCTTAGAGCCTGTCAAAGAAGCAACTAAAGACTTGGATAAAGCGACGGCTGGATTGAAAGCACTTTTTAAAATTTAGTGCTGATTTATGATTGTTTAGCTTGAATTTATACATTCCATATTTAACCTTGATGGAGCAATTAAACTTATGACACTGACAGAAAATTTAGAAGCGATAAATCCTAAAGTTGCATTTGCTGATTTCACAAATCAACTTAGTCAGCCAGAAACTATTCTGGGAAAAGTTACGCCCCAATTACCAGATTTTGATGAATTTAAAAATAAGTTAAATCTACCGCATTTAGATTTAAGCAATATCGAAAGCAAAATTTCATCAGTACCTTTATCTGCAAATGAACTGAAGGCAGAAATAACTGAGAAATTCAATCAACTAACAACTCTGAATCTGGAAACTTTATCAGCAGCTATTCCGCTTCCCAGTGCTGATACTTTCAAAGATTTGGACTTGGTGGTTGAGGTTAAATCAACTCTATCTAGTTTAACTAAAGATTTGAGTTTTAACTTTAGTATTGGAAATTTGCCTCCTGCTGCTAACTCAATATTTGGTGAGTTTAACGAATTTCTCAGTAAGGCGGAAATGTTGCCAGTGCGGACATTTAATGCTTTGTTAAAGGTGTTTCAGAAATTACTTGAAAAACTATCTAATCCTGATGAATTACTGAGTCAACTGGGCGCGGATAGTTTAACTAGCATTTTTAATAATCAAATTGTCTCGTTAACTCAACAACTGCCTTCGGAAGCAATTAAGAGCATTGAAGCTAATATTAATCTGCGCCGCCAGTATCTAGTTGAATATCAAGAAATTCTCAACCAGTTGTCAGATCCAAGCAAGTTAGACCAATTGTTGACTAAGGAGTTACGTCAAAAAATCAGAGTAATTTCTCGGAATATTGAGGAGATAGATCGCAAAAATCAAAGAGCGATCGCTAATTTAAGTAGTTTCACAATAGAAAGTTTTAATGCTGCTTTAGAACAACTTTCGCAAGTGGCAGAAAGTGACGAAAGTAGCCTTTCGTTACTGCCATTATTTAATCAAATTCAAAGTTATCTTGATAGTATCAATCAAAAAGTTGCAGATATTACGGCTAAACTGCGAGAGTTTACCAAAAAAATACCGCAACTGATTGATACGGCAATTAACAAGGCTGAGGAATTGGCTAGAAAAGCGACTACAGCAATTGCTCAAGGGATAGATAAAGGTAAGGAAGTTTTAATTAAAATCAAAGATTTTCTTTCTGATGCTATCCGAGAAATTAAAGAATTTATTGACAAAGTTTGCGCTGAATCTACAGAGTTGGTTAAACCGCTAAAGCAGGGTTGCAATCAAGCTTCAACATTTATTGTCGGTAACATCGATCGAATTTCTGGAGAAATTCATAAAACAACTGAGCAAGTAAGAAGTGCTATCGGAGGAGTGAATAGCAAAATTGAAACGAATCTAAATCGTCAAGCTTTAGAGTTAAAAATCAATCAATTGCTGGATAAAGTTGCTCAAGTTTTAGATAGTCCCCAGGTCAATAATGGTTTAAAAGAAGCAGAAAACGGATTAAAACTGATTACTGATAACTTGGAAAAAGTATCGCTGAAGCCAGCATTTCAGGCGGTAGTAGATAAAAGTGGCGATTTAGAAACAAAGTTGCGAGGGATTGATACTACTAAACTCAGTACCCCAACCAAAACTGCTTTGAAAGTGGGGACGACAATTATTAAGCAGGTAGATGTGCCAGGAATTGTGAATCCAGAATTAAAATTAGCTTTTGCAGAAATTTTGGAACCAATTGAAGGTATAGTGGGGTTAATTGAAGGTGAATTTCAAAAGATTGATGCTCAGATTCAATCATTTAAGCCGGGAAGTTTAATTGAAGAATTTATTAAGCCGTATTTAGATCCGGTGGTAGTTAAACTCAATGAGTACAAACCTTCAATTTTGCTGCAACCAGTTAAGGATTTTTATTATGAAATGCTGGGTAAGTTGGATGCGATTGACCCTCAGCAGTTAATTGATAAGTTAGAAGAACTTTATCAAAATCTGGTTCAAATAATTGAATCTCTGTCGCCGACTACGATTACTGAATTTCTAAATCAGCAGTTGCAAACGGTGAATACAACTTTGGATAATATTCCGGTAGAAGCTTTGGTGGAAAAAGTGAATCAGGGATTGGATCGAGTAGATAAGCTGATGGCGAGTGTGGGATTAACGGATGTCTTAAAATCGGATTTTTGGGTGACATTAGAAAACATTTTGAGCTATAGTTTTGCTGATAAAATTAAGCAAATTGAAGGCTTGCGCGATCGCGTGGTAGAGCGAGTTAATGCTATTAATACAGAGCAGTTAACCATATCCGTAGGAGGATTAGAACAGGCAATTATAGATTATGTAGAAACTCAGAAAAGACCCAATATCGGTTTTGATTTGAGCAGTTTACAAGGAATTATAAGCGAGTACAATCCTGTAATTATAGCTGTGCAGGAGCGATGGGAAGAAAAGAAGCTGGCTTTAACTCAATTTAATCCTCAACCTGAGCTGGCGGTTGAATATCAAGATTTGCGCGATCGCTTACAAAAGCTGTATGACAATTTTAGTGCTACCAATCCCCAGTCGGTTTACGAAAATGTGGAGCAATTACTCAGAGAAAATATCGATCGCCTCAAACCTGCTAAATCCGATCGCAGCGAATTGATTAAAACTTTTAACTCGGAGCTGATTATTTCCAGCTTTAAACAAGCCTTACCCGTAGAATTGGATCGACAACTAATTAATCCCATAAAAAACCTGCTTAATTCTTTAGATAGCTTGCTAGCACAACCTCGTTCCGTGTTGGGTGATATTAAATTGGTGATTCAGAAATTGCAAGAAGCACCGGGAAGGTTGGCGGCAATTTTAAGCAATGTTGCTACCAGTTTAGGTAATCAAATTCGCGATGCGATTAATGCAGTTAAAGCTGTCGTTAATAGTCTGGTTGGGGAAGTGGTGACGGCATTGCAAGAAACCTATAATAACGTTGTTTCGACGGTGCGATCGCTCAGCCCTCACCGATTGTTAAATAGTTTTGAGGACAGCGATTTTATCAAGTTTGATAACTTGCTCACAAAACTACAGGAATCTAACGACAGTGTTAGTGCCTATATCAAATCCCAACTGACTGCAAATACTCAATCTTTACTAGCTATTAATTCGCCAGGGACGAAAACAGCAGTAATTCGAGACTTAAATCGCTTACTGCTAGATGAAAACCTATATACACCAGAAAGATTTAAGGATGTGTCGCTGTCAGCAGAAGCACAAAAATTATCTCAAGGCGACTATCGGAATAATATTGTCCACTTCAACCGCGTGTTAATTGAATCGAATTATAGCGGTGAATTAGTAATGAATGTTGAGTCAATTTTCCCTTATCTCCAGAGCCAATTAGCACAGATTTATCCACAAAAAATTGTCGATGAATTGGATAAATTGCACGCGAACCTTGTCAAATTACTAAATGATATTTTGTCGGCTGTTGGGAGTGCCTTAGATGGTCAATATCAGGAAAAGATTGTTAAGAAAACTCAAGCATTGCGCGATGCAGTCAATAATTTGTTTAAAGGATTAAAGGCGCGGCTGAAACAATTACAAAGCGAACTAGATATTGGTTTAGAAGATGTGGCGGAAGCGTTCGATCGCTTATTAAATGCTATACCTGTATAGGGGGATTTCGATGTTGAAGATTAATTACAAAATCAAAATCGGCAGTACCATCTATACAGCTAACGATAAAACGCTGTTACTGGATCTGCGATCGCAATCATCTTTACAGGTTCCAGTTAACACTTGCCAAATCGTTTTAGGCATTCCGAAAAACGTGCAAGTTGCTCCTAAAGATCCGATATCGGTAGAAATCGGTTACGATCGCCAAACAAGCTTGGTTTTTACAGGGCGAGTGATGCGGGTGGATTGGGAAATCGATCGCATTAATATTGAAGCTGCTAGCACTTTGACTGAGTTAACTTTGCTGCGAATAAATCGGGTTTATGAAAAATCTCATGCAGGGGATATTGTCAAAGATATTCTCAAACAAGCAAATTTAACTGTTGGCAAAGTTGAGAATGGGATCGAGTTTGCTGTCTATGCAGTAGGCGATCGCGAAACGGCTAGCGATCGCTTGCAAAATTTAGCCCAACAGTGCGGTTTTGATATGTATGCCAACGAGCGCGATCGCGCGATATTTGCTCAATATAGTCCTGCTAATACTCATACTTTTACCTACGGGGAAAATATCCTCAAATACCAATCGGAACAACCCCAAACAGGCATCGACAAAATCGAGATTTATGGAGAAAGTCCCGCCAGTCAAGGACAAGGAAATCAAGCTTATTCTTGGTTGACAAAAAAAGAAGTCAAAGCTACAGCAGGTTCTGGTAAAAACGTTTTGCGACTGGCAGATCCTACTGCACGTAGCCAAGCTGTTGCTCAAAACATTGCACGGGGAATGTTAACTCATCTGCAACAAAAGCAACACGGACAGATTGCAGTAATTGGTACTGCTAATGTTAAATTAGGCGAGGCTATTCAAATCACAAAAATGCCGATTAGCAAACAAAATGGTACTTTTAAAGTAACTGGAGTTAGGCATACTATCAACCGCCGTAATGGTTTTTTAACTACAATATATTGGGAGAAAAAATAATGGATTCAATTATTGGGGTAATGCAAAAAGTTGCCCAGCAAGAAGCACAGAAAATTTACACTACCGAACTTGGCATCGTTACGGGAATATTTCCCCATGCTGCCGATAGCGATAAAGATAATTACCAATGTTCGGTCAAGTTAAAAAACAAAAAGCAACCAAATGGCAAAGATTTTGAACTAAGAAAAGTGCCAGTAATTACGCCCCATATTGGACTTGCTAATATTCCCAATGTGGGGGATTTAGTATTAGTAACTTTTATTGGGGGTGATATTAATGCACCGATAATTATTGGACGTTTGTATAATGATGAAGACCAACCGCCAGTTAACAAAGAAAAGGAATTTTTACTGCAACACGATCGCGAAAAGGGGGGCAGTTTAAAAATTGATGGCGAGGGAGCAATTACCGTCACCAGTAAAAATGAAAAGCAAATTATTACTGTTAATGACGATAAAGTTGATATTACTAATGAAAAATGCCATTTGACTTTAGAGGGAGGAGATGCTACGCTCAAAAATGAAAAATGTAAAGTGGTCTTGAGTGGTGGTGACATTACCATTGATAATGGCACGTGCAAAATTAAAATTGAGGCGGGTGGCATTACTATTGATGCTGCTAGTAACAATATCACTGTCAAAAGTATGGGCAGTATTAAAATTGGCGATGCAGCTACAGGTTCCATCCAAGTTGGTGGTAGAGTAGTAGCAAATGCTGTGGGTGACAATGATGATGTTATCCTCAGTATGCACACTCACGTTGGCAATTTAGGTGCGCCTTGTCCGATCATGGTACCTACAGAAAAAATTAATTCTATTCAAGCCAAGGCAAGAAATACTAAGGTAGGATAACAATTAAGTTTTGTAGCAAAATTATTACTTTCCAAACTCATTATGGTTAGAATCAAAGGTGCTAATAGCGATTATGTTTATACAGGCAATCCCCAACAACCAATTGAGGAAAACAAAGATGCCGATCCTTTATATTTAAAGATTTTCATCTGTCCCAATGATATGCCAAGCAGGATCGAAAAACCTCATGCTAATGGCTGGTGTGAGGGAACTGATGGAACTTGTCCCGATGATAAGCCTAGTAAAAAATCCGGTCATGCCATGATTTGTTTGGATGAGAAGGAAGGCATTTCTTTGGTGACGGAAAATCAGATCGTTGCTAAGGGTAAGTTTACAGTTGAAACTGATGGGAAGAAAATAATTGAGGTGACAGATCGAGCGATCGTGGTTAGCTATGGTGGTACTATTATCAGAATTGCCGATGGTGAAATTCAGTTATCGAGTCAGAACGATAAACCCATACAAATTTCTGGTAATTTAGCGATTACTGGAGATGTAAAAATTACCGGAAAAGTCGATCTGAGCCAAGCAGATGTAACGTTTTCTAAGGCAACGATTGAACAAATCAAAAAATCGTGATAACTTATGGCTGAGGATTTACAACAATTCGATTTAAAGCTAACTCGCCGCTACTCTGGGGAAGCGATCGCAGATTGGCAAAGCATAGATTTACAAGACAAAAATCGCGACTTAACTACAGTTACGGAAATAGATAATCTGAATCAAGCGATTTTAAATCGACTTCATACCCGCCAAGGAGAACTAGCTGATTTAGGACATCCAGATTATGGTTCGCGTTTATATCTGTTAGTAGGTGAACTAAACAACATCAAAACGCAAGGTTTGGCAAATATTTATATCCGTGAATGTTTGCAGGAAGAACCTCGAGTTGAAGAGGTGATTGATGTTTCCTTTGAACCGCCCTCTCGATTGAAAGAACCTAACACTTTAAAAGCCAAAATAATGGTGAAAGTTCTAGGTTTAGATACGGTAGTGACAGTGAATTTATCGATAGTTGCCAATTAATTTTTTTCTTATGGCTTTTGAACAGAAGAATTTTACCCAAATATTTGAGGCAATGCGCGATCGCACCGCCTCCAACCTCAGCGACTTTCAAACCGGAAGTGTGGTTCGCAGTCTGTACGAATCCTTCGCTTATGAAATGGCAATTTTGTACGAACAAATGCAGCGGGTTTACTTATCTGCGTATGTAGATACCGCCGAAGAATTCGATTTAGACAAAGTGGTAGCAGTTTTGGGGATTAAGCGCGGCGAACCCGATTATGCTACTGGGATAGTTAGTTTCGAGCGAGATTTAGGATTGGATGAAAATATCACGATTCCTTTAGGAACTTTAGTAACGACAGAAGATACGGAAGATTCACCGAAAAAAGCTTATAAAACTATTGAATTGCAAGTTATTCCCCCTACTGAAACCTCAATAACAGTGCGGGTACAAGCAATACAACCCGGAGAAACAGAAGTTACAAAAGCTGAAACTATAACGATTATGCCCCAACCGATACCAGGGGTAAAAGTAGTTAATAATCCCGAAGCAATTGTATTTACTGGTAAGCTACGAGAGACAGACGAACAACTGCGGGAACGGGCGAAAAAAACTTTGCTTGCGGCTAGTAATGCTAATACTACATCCATTGAAAATGCCCTTTTAAGTTTGCCTGGAGTTAGAGAAGTTAAGGTGCGAGAGAATTTTCAATTTGCCAAAGGGAAAGTAAAACTATCAATTGACAATGAAGTTTCAGAGATTACAATTCCTAGAAAAACAGAATTAACAATTGTTTTGGAAACCACCACCGCAAAATTTGCCACAACAGAAACTATCACTTTTACAGATAAGATAGCGGAGGTGAATGTCCAAGCATTAACACCGGGAAAAGCAGGAGAATTAAACCAAGGCTATAGTGCTGAGTGGGAACCATTACGAATTAATGATAGGAATTTGAATGTTAGTAATACTGAACCAATTGAGTTACGAGAGTTTGGTATTATTGAAGTATTTGTGGACGGTATAGATTTTAAAGATACCAATAAAGTCAGCCAAATTAAACAGGAGATTGAACGAGTAAGGGCGGCTGGTATTTATGCAATCTTAAAACCAGCAAATAGGATTGGAATAGATGGTGTTTTCCGCATTGAATTAAAGTCAAATTTGCGTTTCTCCTCAGCGGAAAGGATAGAAATCGAAGAACAGGTAGAAAAGGCGATCGCCAGCTATCTAAAAACTCAGCAAATGGGACAACCTCTATTAATTTCCCAACTCACTCGCAAAATTTTAGACTGCCAAAATGTCAGCGATTTATTAGACTTTACCCTGACAACGACGCGCCAAATAGGGGACAAACCAGAAATTAACTCCTATCCATCCACTATTAAAAGATTAGATGCAGATATCCTTGAAAAGTTTGCTTCTCAGTCGATCCGCGTTGCTTCAGAAACTAAACCTTTAATTGTAGATCTGCAAGTGCAAGCGACAAGTTTAACCCCAGACACCTATAAAACTCTGTTGCAATTACTCAAAGAATATTTCCAACGGCTTCAAGTTGGTGAAAGTATTACCGCAAATGCGATTAAAACTCAACTCAATGCTGAAGTACAAGTGCAACTAAATCCTCATTTGTGGAAGAATTCGGGGATGAGTTTTAATCGCGAGGAAGTAACAGTTAGCTTTGTCGAAAAAGGACAACTAGGAAAAGTCTTTATTTACTCTAGCTTCCTGACTATTACTGGTGCTATTAAACTGACATTACCAGCAGCTATTACCCGCGAAGACAAAGATAAAGTATTAATACGAGTCAGACAACAAGTAGTTGATTATCTCGATCGTCTAGAAGAGGAAGAGAATATCAAAATCGAACAAATAATCAATCAAGTGCGTAAAGTTGATTCAGTTCTTGATGTTAATTGGAAGGTCTCAGATTTTCAGGTATTAAACTTAGAGAATGCCCGCGATCGCCTTGATATTGACAAAGCAGAAATTCGGGTAGAACCCTTTGAGAAAACCCAATTAGCCCCTGATTTTGCCATCGATAGCGATGTTAAGCTAGTGGAGATATCTATTAGCAAGCTACACCTCAGACTCAATGCTACTGGATTGCTACCAGAAAATATCAAGTCTGATGATTTAAAAGCTGCCATGACTACAACATTAACCAGCCTGTTTACTCCCACTTTAACCGAAAAATTACTAAGTTTAGATACGGGAGAAGATATCAACTACGAACAATTGCGAACTAACTTCCAATCCTTAATTCGCGATCGCGCGAACAATATTTCCCTGGCTACCCTGCAAACCTTGATTACTTCCGGCGACAACAAAACACAACTCATTGATGTTACCCGTATTTTTCTGCGGGGGGCAGAATATAATTTAGATATTTTGGAACTTAAGGTAGAAGAAACAACTTTTACCCAGGATATGCCGATTCGGATTGTGGAACGCGCCCAACTGCAACCTCTCAACATTAGCGGAGAGAATTTACAAATTATCGTAGAAATTATCGGAGGTTAATAGTCATGGAAAAACTCGGTAAAACACTCAATATTGCCAGTCGTTTACCTCACTTTTACGACACCAAAAATGTTGAGAGTTTGTTGTATCAATTTTTAGATGTTTTTGGTTACATCATCGAACAAGCAGAAACCGACTTAATGGCAGTGATGCGAGCCCATTATGTCAATACGGCAACGAATGAAGATTCTCAAGGTTTTATTGGTACGCGCAAAGGCGATTTAGATAAAATTTTTACGCTCTATTTAGAAGCCTTGGGCGGTACATCTCAACTGATTCAGGTTAGCGATCGCTTTACCCTCGGTTCGATCAAAAATGTTGATAGCTTCCTTAGCACTTTGGAAATAAATACTGATGAAATATCCCAGTATTTACGAAAGCAATTTAGTTCCCAAACTCAAAACTTGCTCAAATGCTACCAAGTAAATCGAGCTAATTTTGATGCTAATTCATTTAAAAACTTGCCTCAGTTAGCAATTGCTATTTTGGTAGCGAAAGATCCCATTAGTAGCTATCTTAAAACTGAGATCGATCCTAAAGACTACCAGTTACTCACACTTTACGACGGTAGCGAAACAGTTCCTCAAAAACTGCAAGAAATAATATTAACACTTCTGAATCAGCAACTTGAAAATCCATATCTTTACGGAAAAAACAAGTCCTATTTTCAAACTTTGCCCCTACTAGAAAGCGTCAAACAACTAATAGCTGCACCAATTACGCACGACAATCGCCAACGACTGCACCGACTACTATTAGAAGCAGCTTATCCCGAATATATTGAGGCCAGCAATATTCCTTCAAAAGGTGAAGTTGAAAAAGCCTTAATTGAAGAAATCAATAGATTTTTAGAAGCTTATAATAGTGAAGGTGATGACGCAGATTCTACCAAGCTAATCAACCAAAATCGGCTGCTGTTAGAAGCGACTTATCCTAACGAACTGGAAAAAATTTATGTTCCTTATCGGGAAAGACTTAAAGGGATAATCGCCATTTTGCGGCAAGGTGCAGCCAATCGCCAAGGGATTCTAGATTTAGTCGCCGCCAACTTAGGGATTTTAGGTGATTCTGATGCTGCTTTGGCCGCTAAAAAGCAAATTCGCCTCGAAGAATTTACCCCAGAAATAACGTGGCTACGTCCTCCCAATACTTCATTTGGTAGACTCGCTTATCGCTATCCTTTAAGGTTATTTCAAGAGTTTATAGTTGCTAGTTCTAACCCCGAACCATCGGAAATCGAAATTGTTTTGGAGATTGCCCAAAACTTACCTGTAGAATGGTTGCATAATCTTCGGATAGTGCGCCTCGATACCAAAGAAGAAATCCGCTATCAGGGAAGGGCAAAATCTGGCGATAAGTTGTTATTTAAACGCGATCAAATCTTACTCAATGGACAAAATGCTGCTGTTAAAGGTAGCACGCCTTTATTACCAATCGATAACTCTCAATGGCGTTTTGAAGCGGAAATTGTTCTCAATGAAACCGTTGGCCTATTCGACCAGCAAAAATTCAATTCTAGTACCTTGGGTTTTGGCGAAGTTGCCGTTCATTTAGAGATGCGAACTTACAAACTTAATCCGGGAACTTTTGAGGTGACAATTCCTTGGGATATTCCGGGATATAGTGATAAGTTTGATGAAGCTGCCGATCACCCGCGACACCAAATTGATAATATCATTAATCATGTGAAAGCTGCCGGGGTTTTGGCAATCATTAGTTATGAGAAAATTTTCCAAGAGAAGCATGATTTACAAGTTCGGTTAACTGTCGAAAGATCGCCTTTTCTGGAAAATCACATTGCCGAAGAAAAATTTAATCTCATCGGCTTAAAAGTTCCCTATCCTCAAGGTATTAAGCATGAATTAAGCGATAAATTGTTAACCGCTGGCGTTTTCGACTATGCTAGATTTGACTGGGGCGATCGCTTTTCATCTATTCCACCTCCAACTGTTGAGGAGAATTACCATGAGATGACCGATAAGTTCTTAATATCTGGTATATTTGATTACACAGACTTCGACTCTGGCAATGGCTTTGAATAACTACTAAAGTGAGGAAAAAACTATGAAAATGGCTGACGCAATGGACATGAAAGGAAGATTAATTATCCAGCAATTCAATCCCAATGGAGAACTTGTCGAGGAAGTTAAGGCTAATAACTTCATTGTTTACAGTGGGCGAGATTTAGTTGCTAAAATGTTTTTAAATCAACAGATCGCGCCGATCCGTTATCTCGCGATCGGTAGTGGCAATAGTCCAGTTAATCCCATTAGCGATACCGCCTTACAACAAGAAGTATTTCGCAAAGAAGTTAAAGCCTTGGATCTATCCAGAGACTTAAGCGATACAGATGAAGTCACGGTTAAAGTTGAAAGCGGAGTCATTACTCAAAAAAATCGTAAGGTGAGATTGAGCGTTGATTTAGACTTTGCTGAACCTCCCAATCAACCTGTAGCTTTGACGGAAGCTGGACTATTTAATAGCGCCGAAGGCGGGATTATGTACAATCGAGTTGTTTTTCCCAACATTACTAAAACGGCAGATTTCAAGCTGACTTTAGTTTGGGAAATCATCTTTTAGATTGGATACTTTATCTTTTTAGTTGAAGTCAAAAATTAAGCAGAGGTCAAAACAATGGCTACTAATAACGGCAAGTTTGCTCCCGAACATAAAAATCCAGGCGATCTAATTTTATCTGATGATTGGAATGCGGGGATGCAAGAAGCAGTCCGCTTAGAAAGCGATAAAGTTAACCGGAAGGGAGGGGATTCTTTAGAGGGGCCGCTGACGATTGAATCAGCATTAGCAGTCGAGACAAATGCTATTGCTAGCGTGCAATTAGAAGTTAAAGGTGCTTTAAAGTTGGCAGAGGGAGTAGCTGTCAATCAGTTTTCTAGTGATGATAGCCTTAGCGCTAATACAGATAGTATTGTCCCTACCCAAAAAGCGGTCAAAACTTATGTAGATACAGCAGTTCAAGGTCGTGAAACTCAAGATTTTAAAGCCAAAGATTTGCGTATTTATGGCACTCTTACTGTGGAAGGAAATGTGATATCTAAAGACACTCAAAAGATGGAGGGAAATGTCGAACTTGGTAATGAAGATGGAGATATTATTACTATTTTTGGTACAATCAGATCGGGGCATTCTACAAATAGATTGGTGGTCAATAATCCGATAGTAGCGACAGCTTTTATTGGTGAAGGTGCTGTTGTCGCAGGGATGATTTTGATGTGGTCAGGGCAAAGCGATCGAATTCCTACAGGATGGGCGCTTTGTAATGGTCAAAATGGTACACCAGATTTGAGAGATAGATTTATTGTTGCCGCTGGCAATAAATATGCTATCAGCAATACAGGAGGTGAAGAATTTCACCGCTTAACAATTAATGAAATGCCAAATCACAATCATTATGAGAGTCCCTATGGTTATCTTTTAAAGATAGATGGGCGTGCAACTGCCGGAAGCACTGATGATGATAATTATTGGAGGGAACCTAATTTATATAGTTGCGGATCTATAATGCCGACTGGTGGCGATCAACCTCACGAAAATAGACCGCCCTATTATGCGCTTGCTTTTATTATGAAACTATAAATAATCACCAACAATAATTTAAATAATTAACAAATATTTGGGAGATTAAGCAATGACTACCAACAACGGTAAATTCACACCAGAAACGAAAAAAACAGGCGATCTTATTCGCTCGGCGGACTGGAATGCAGCCATGCAGGAAATCGTCCGCTTAGAAAGCGCTAAAGTTAACCGGAAGGGAGGGGATTCTTTAGAGGGGCCGTTGACGATTGAATCAGCATTAGCAGTCGAGACAAATACTATTGCTAGCGTGCAATTAGAAGTTCAAGGCGCTTTGAAGTTGCAAGAGGGAGTTGCTATAAATCAGTTTTCTATCGATAGTAGTCTTAGCAGTAATAGCGATAGTATTGTTCCTACCCAAAAAGCTATCAAGGCTTATGTAGATACTGTCAAAACTGATTTAGATACAGTTACAACAATCTTAAATACGGCTTTAATAAAACATACGGCTTTAATAAACTATGTGGACAGGGTGGCTAAGGGTACTGTTATCAAAGGCATAATTGTGATGTGGTCGGGGAAAGCTGAGGAAATTCCCACAGGATGGGCGCTTTGTAACGGTCAAAATGGCACTCCAGATTTGAGGGATAGATTTATCGTTGGTGCTGATGAAGCAGGAAGTACGCAAACACCAAAAGCTGGAGAGTATGGAGATGCCGACCAACACAATCATTCTATGGCAAGCAAAAGTTTAAGCACGTCGAATGCTGGTCAACATTTTCATGCGTGGTGTTCGGAAGGGTGGAGTAATGAGCCTAAATCGTTTAATCATGAAGGTTGGAGTGTTAGATCAGGATATTACAATGGGTCTCGGAGTCATATTACCAGTGATGACGGTTCCCATTCCCATACGGTGAATTTTGACGGACTAACGACAGCAAATAGCACTGGAAAGAACCGACCGAAATGGTATGCTCTCTGTTTCATTATGAAACTATGAAGTATTCAGGTAAATTTAAGTTTTGAGGGGTTGATTAAAACAACGCCTTCACGAACTTAAAGCAGAACCCACTGCATGACTTTGCCAGTTTATGGTTATGTCATATAACTAATCATTTTTCGAGAATCAAGCAATGACTACCAACAACGGCACGAAATTCACACCAGAAACGAAAAAAACAGGCGATCCTGTTCGCTCGGCGGACTGGAATGCAGCGATGCAGGAAATTGTCCGCCTAGAAACTGCCAAAATGAACCGAGAGGAAGCCGGATCTTTACAGAGTTCTCTCACGATTTCTGAAGCTTTGACTGTTAGCGCGATCGCCCCTCCTGCTAGCACTCCTTTAGAAATAAAAGGCGCTCTCAAACTATCAGCAGGAGTTGCAATCGATCGGTTTTCTAGCAATGCGGATTTAAGTGATAATAGTGATAGTATTGTCTCCACCCAAAAAGCTGTTAAAACTTATGTGGACAACGCTGTAACGAATGTAAATGCTACTGTCAAAACCTATGTAGATACGACAAGAGAAGGTAGCGAAACCCAAAATTTTCAAGCTAAAGATTTGCGAATTTATGGGAATCTAGTTGTTGAAGGTAGCACGATTTCCAAAAGCACAGAAAAAATGGAAGGAAATGTCGAGCTAGGTAATGATGATGGAGATATTATTACCGTTTTTGGTAGGGTGCGATCGGGACATTCCTCTGGTTTTCTTCAAGTGCATACACCTTTACAAATTACTGAGAATTTGATGGTGGATGGCAATATTGGGATTGGCACAACAACTCCTACAGATAAACTTTCAATCCAAGGCGGTGCTATTTCTTTCTACAATCCAGATACTCCAGTTCCTTATGTGGGACTAGACTATGACAAACAATCTGATGGGTTAAGAATAAGAGGCAATCAGGGTTCAACATCTTTAAATACTGAATACATTATCATCAAACGAGTTAGTGGTAATGTTGGCATTGGGACAACAGATCCTAATGAGTTATTACACATCTATCGCTCCAGGGAAAATGCTGCTGTGATATTGCAACGCCAAGATGGAGGAACCCTGAAACTAAAAGCACAAGATACCAATGTCAGGATTACTTTTGATAAGCCTCTTTATTTTGATTCCGATGAGGTAGGAACTACACGACTAGCAGTGACAACTGACGGCAAAATTGGTATTGGTACAATAACACCAGGAGCAACATTAGAGGTTAACGGTACAATTCGAGCCAAAAATATTGAGTCTACAAACCCGTTCAGACATCGAATGTATCCGAACGATCCGATTGTTTATCAAGATCTTTTTGTAGCTAGAGGTGCAGGCGCGATCGCGAAACTAGGAAATCCATCTTATTATGACGATACAACTTATACCTCAAAAAACTTGTGGAACGATCGCCCAATGATCGCCTATGGCGCTAACAATGAGACTGATGGAAACGGGGCTGTCGTCACTATTCCCGATGGCTACAATACTGTCTGGGTAAGGGTATTAGGCGAACGATGGAATGCGATCGCAGCGTACTTACTAGATAAAGACAACAAAAAAACACAAGACCTCGGAATCTGGACAGGCGGATTTAGAGGTACAAATTGCTACTGTCCCGAAGGTTCGCTGAGTGATAGTTACGAAAATTTGCATCAATGGCTACCAATCCCAATTGTAGCAAATCTAGGGCAACCTGGAGGCACTAGGAAACTAGCGCTGATTTCTAAACCTAATACTAACAGCTATTTTTGGCTTTCTGGGTTAGCATTCAGCAAAAATCCTTGGAGTCATGCCACTCAATCCGCCGTCGGATATTACTGGAAAATTAATGGCGGTGATGCAATAAGCTGGCACTCAGAAAATTGGAATAATGACGTATTGGCGTATATTGCACCAAAGACAAACTTGGAATTAAAGGTTCCTGTTGTACCGTCTGGACGTGACAAGTTGCTCTATCTTGTCGAGCATAACAATAACTGGAACGGTTGTATGCACTCTGGTATTACTGTCAATGGAAAATCTATTGAACGGTTGATCGCGACTTATGACAATCCCTTCGCCCGCCATTGGAACAGCAAGTTTTATCAACGCTATATCGCAGCTTGTATTCCTGCCGATTTGATTCCTGACACCAAAGGCATGATATCCTATCTCAGTGTAAAAATTGACATGAGCAAGCAAAAGAGCAATATTCATTTTCGCGAAATGGGAACTCACGATCTAGAAGTTCCTGATAATTACTAATTAACCAGACTTATTAGCAATTTTTCCTTCAGTAAAACAGCCATGAAACAACAACTTCAACAACGCTTACAACAACTCAAAGCTGAATACGAATCGGGGAAAAAAGTTTTAGCTGAATTAGAAGCTAAACAAGCTAATGTGAGAGATACTTTGCTCCGCATTGCTGGTGCAATTCAAGTTTTAGAAGAAGAACTTGCCCAGGTGGAAAGCGAACCTCTTAGCGAATATCCCCTTTATCCCAAAACCCCTACCATAGAAGTCTCTCCTCCACCAGAAATCGAGGATTAATTTTTATTGATTATGATCTATAACCTACAGACTGCGATCGCGAACCTGCTAAAAACCGAACTGAGCGAATATTTACCTCGCTCAGAACAACATTTTACGACTAAACAGCTAACTGAATCCACCTCACAACCCTTGCCAAAAATTAGTATTTATGCTAGCAATTTTAGCCTAGAGCAAAATCTTAAAGACTCAAAATCTATCAAAACATATCCAGAGGCAAGCCGCCAAGAAATTACTGTTATCCGGGAATTTGAGCAAGACTTTTTTATTGATATCTACGACAATGACTTAGGAAGTATTGAAAAACTTGCCTCCCTGATTCTCGGCATTATCTTAACTAACTCGGAAGATTTACTTCAGGAATATAACGTTACTAAACCCACTCATTACCAAGAAAATGCAAACAAAAACCCGTCTACAACAACCACTCACTTAATTAACCAGATTAACTTCCTAGAGGGGAATTATAAAACTTCAGTCACTCCCATGATTTTTGAATTAAAATGGCAAGTTAAAGGTAACATAAAACTGGTAAGAACTGTTGCGGGAGTGCCGATTCCAATTCGAGAAATTATCTTAGAAAAAAATTAGATCTAAATAAATCCAACGAAATCAGTTATAGCAAAAGCAAGAACTTGTGCTACCCTACTATTGAATAGCACCAAATTTCACCCGGAGGCAGTTAACTTTGCTAACCCAACAACCTCAAGCTTTCCTTTTTAAATGGTTCAGCATATCTATTTGCCTCTTAGGATTTGCCAGCGAGTCTAGTTTCGCCCAAACTCCTAAAGAAACTCCCAAGGATCGAGACATCAAAATCGGTGTAGTACAAAGATTTGGCACTAAACCAACGGATAAGCTGACGCTGAAAGCAACGCCAGGTTCAAGTCTAACTTTAAGCTTCCAAACTCCCAAGGGTGTAGAAACGGCTAACACCGCCAGTGTGAAGTTAGAAGTGGCGATGAAATCCTTACCTGCGCCTGTAGTAGATGAACGAGTTATACTCAGTGCTCACCGCAGTTTTGAGAGTGCTGAAGATAGTGCTAACCAGTGGAAAGCTAAGGGAATTGAAGTAGAAATTGCTCAACCGGAACGATGGCAAGTTTGGGCAAAAAGAGATGTTTATAAAACTCCTTTATTGCGAAGATTGCTGTTAGAAAGCTTACAATCTCAAGGCAATAAAACGGCTTTTATAGATACAAAAATTGTCAAGCAAGTACCGCAGGCATTTTGGGTTTTAAATGGCTTCCGCTACAATCGCAATCAGTTAAAGGTGACGGCGGGAAATAATGCGATCGAGGTTGCGGAAGGAACTAATCCTACTCCTCAAGATTTTCGCCGATATGGGGGGAGACTGGAACTTCAAACTAATGCTTACGGTACTTATAGTTTAGTTAATGAAGTGCCTGTAGAAACTTATTTGCGGGGAGTTGTTCCGCACGAAATTGGGGCATTTTCGCCCTACGCTTCGATTGAAGCTCAGACAATTCTAGCACGGACTTATGCGCTGAGAAATGTCCGCCGTTTTGCTATTGATAATTATGAATTGTGTGCGGATACAAATTGCCAAGTTTACAAGGGATTGACTGAGGTTTATCCTGAAACTGATAGAGCAATTTCTGCGACTCGTGGTTTGGTGGTAGCCTATAATAATGAATTAGTGGACGCGCTTTATTCTGCTGCTAGCGGCGGAATTACTGCTACTTTTGGGGATGTTTGGCATGGGCCAGAAAGACCTTATTTGCGCTCGGTGATTGACGCACCTGGTAATGTTTGGGATTTATCTAAGCAGAGTTTGGCAAATGAGCAAAATTTCCGGCGATTTATGAGTTTGAAGAAGGGCTTTAATGAGGAAGGTTCGGATGCCTTTCGCTGGCGGGAGGAAACTAGCTTAGAGGCGATGACTGCGTTTCTGAAGCAATATTTTCAGAAGAAACAGAGCCCTCTAGCTAATTTTAAAGCGATTCAGCAGGTACTAATCACGGAGCGATCGCCTGCGGGTCGAGTTCTGAAAATGACTGTGCAAACTGATGGGGGTAAAATCGAAATTGATAAAGATGAAATTCGCAACGCTTTTGAGCCGCCAATCAGTACGCTGTTTTATTTAGATCCGGTGTATAACCCAGATAAAACGATGAAAGGATATGCCTTTGTGGGAGGCGGTTTTGGTCACGGTGTAGGAATGAGCCAAACGGGGTCTTATAATTTGGCTAAATTGGGTTGGAATAGCGATCGCATTCTCAACTTTTATTTTCCAGGTAGCAAAGTTGTACCCCTCGATCGATCTATAGTTTTTTGGCGATCGCCCGAAAATAAAAATTAGTAGGGTGGCAATTGCCCACCCTACTACTGAAAACGATCGTCTGTTGCTGATTTAGTCAGACTACATTTAACTTGCATCTCTTGGGAAAGCAGGATACTTAACCCATCTCTGGATAGATTGAGATGCAAGCGAAAGATTTTTTAGCTTAGTACAGAGATTCTTCTTGGTGGGTTTGGATAGTACAGTCAGACTTAGGATAAGCGACGCAGGTTAAAACAAATCCAGCCTCGATCTGATCGTCATCCAAGAAAGATTGGTCAGACTGATCCACTTCACCGCTGGTGATTTTGCCAGCACAGGTAGAACAAGCACCTGCGCGACAAGAGTAAGGCAGGTCAAGTCCTGCTTCTTCAGCAGCGTCGAGAATGTATGTATCTTCCTCAACCTCAATCGTTTGGTTAATGCCTTCAGCTTCGTTGACGAGTGTTACTTTATAGGTTGCCATGCACTGATCCTCTCAAAAGTTCTACAAAACCGATAAGCTTGCCTAATGCAAACCTTAATGTTCTATTAGCCCGTTAGGTTTGCACTTTGGTTAGTTCACTCTCTGATAGTAGGGGAAACTAGGAATTTTGCAACACTGATTTCACAGATATTCTGAATGGGATTAGTTATAACTTTTTCTAATTTCATCTTGATTACTTATACTTATGCTATTTCTGGTATTTTAAGGTGTCAGTATTCCGTCATTGCGAACGCAGTGAAGTAATCTCAAACTTCTTCCCTAGCCCCTACCCCCTAGCCCCTAGTCCCTAGCTATACTTACTGATGACAAACGACCCAGCACAAATTCAAGCCATATTTAACCGCATTGCCCCAGTTTACGACCAATTAAACGATTGGCTAAGCTTCGGCCAGCACCGCATCTGGAAGCAAATGACCGTAAACTGGAGCGATGCTCATCCCGGCGATACTTGTCTAGACTTGTGCTGCGGTAGCGGTGACTTAGCTCTGCTATTAGCAAAACAAGCCGGTGCTACAGGTCATGTGTTCGGTCTTGATTTTTCACCCGAACTATTGGCTCAAGCCAGCCGTCGAGACCAACCCATCCTTTTCCCTGCCAGCCCCATCACTTGGGTAGAAGGAAACGCCTTAAATTTACCTTTTACCGATAACCGCTTCGACTGCGCCACAATGGGTTACGGCCTCCGCAACGTCACTGATATCCCCCGCTGTCTGCAAGAGTTGCACCGAGTCCTCAAACCCAGTGCCAAAGCCGCAATCCTCGACCTACACCGCCCCAGCAGTTCCCTAATGCGGAGCTTTCAACAGTGGTATTTAGAAACCTTTGTAGTGCCGACAGCGAAACAATTTGGCATGACCCAAGAATATGCTTACATCAATTCCAGCTTAGAAAAATTTCCGACAGGCTCACAGCAAGTAGCTTTATCTCGCCAAGCCGGATTTGCTAATGCCACACACTATCCCATTGCCGGGGCTATGATGGGAGTATTGGTAATTACAAAGTAATTGTAGAGTAAGCAATGCCTAGACTAAAATCTACCTCTTAATATCAGATTTTCTCCCAGCCATTCCCCACCCTAACAGATTAGGCAAAAATATCTGTAACGCCGCCATCCTGGCGGTTTCTTTACCGCTAGGATGGCGGCGTTAAGTAGTCGGACATAAATAAACGTAATCATGTCATTGCGAGCCAAGCGAAGCGCGTCAAGCGCAGCGCGTCAAGCGCAGCGCAGTTGCGAGGCGCGAAGCAATCTGAGGCTTCCGAAGCAATCTGAGGGTGTTGCGAGCGAAGCGAAGCAAACTAATCCCGAAGCAATTCGCTTGCGCTTTGAGTTTGCTTCGCTTCGCTCGCAATGACATTCTTTATTTTTGTCCAACTACTTACTATGAGCGTGCGTAAGTCCTATCTAGGTTTTTTATTTTAAATTTTGATTTTTAATTGTGATGAACTTGTCTGACATTTTGGTTCTTTTCGCTCCTCCTATCGTAGGCGGAATCATTGGTTATTTCACTAATGATATAGCTATAAAGATGCTATTTCGACCTTATCGACCTATTTATATTAGCGGTCGGCAGATGCCGTTTACTCCCGGCTTAATTCCCCGCAACCAAGAACGTTTAGCTAAACGAATTGCTGACACGATCATGGGTTCACTGCTAACACCAACAGAATTGGAAAATTTGGCACGTCGCCTGCTACAAACTGAGCGGATGCAAGCAGGCATTCTTTGGTTGTTACAACTAGCAATGGATAAAGTCAAAGCAGATACAGATCGGAAAACAGCCAAAATTCTTGCCAATATTCTTAGAGATTTACTAGGAGAATCGCTCCCTAAAATCCTGAATATTTTATCACAACGCGAAGATTTTTTAGAAGGTCAACTCAATCAAATTTTTGACCAAGTTTTACTAGAATTGCAGTTAACAGAAGCTCAATCTGCTCAATTAGCAGATTGGCTATTACAGGCAGTATTACCCCCAGATGTGCTGCGGCAAGTGTTGATTGATTTTCTTACTGACCGCAACATTTCAATTATTGATGAAGGCTTTCGAGAAAAGACTAGCGGCACTTATTGGGTAGTAGCTAATTTATTCGGTTTGCGTAATACTTTGACTCGGCTACGGACTTTTTGCCTAGATGAAAAAGAAGCGACAAATCAAAGATTAACTGAATTAATTGTTTCTCTTGGGTTGCGAGGCAGAATTCAGGAATGGCTGCAAAATCTGTCAATGCAAAATTTACCAGTGGCGACAGTGCGGCAATTACGAAAAACAATGCGAGATAGCGTCCGCAGTTATCTACAAGAAAAGGGAGTTGATTTAATTCAAGGATTGAGCAAATCTATCGACTGGGAAAATATGTCAGTCTTAATTCTGGACAGATTGCAAAATTCATCAGTGATGAATGCTTCCCTAGAAATAGTCAGCAAAGAACTTGCTTTGGTTTTAGAGCGCTATCTAGAGCGAGATTTAGAGAAAATTGTAGCTCAGGCTATCCCAATTTTGAATATCGATCAAGTAATTATTGACCGGGTTAAGAATACCTCCCCCGAAGAACTTGAACTGGCGATTCAAGGAATAGTTAAAAGTGAGTTGCAAGGAATTGTGAATTTAGGCGGAATTTTGGGTGTAGTAATTGGTTGTTTACAGACTTTTGCTCTGTTACTTCAACGGTAAATTACCGCGAATCTGACCTTTGTAACGCCGCCATCCTGGCGGTATTAAAAATTTTCGTCTGACCTTTGTAACGCCGCCATCCTGGCGGTATTAAAAATTTTCGTCTGACCTTTGTAGCGCCGCCATCCTGGCGGTATTAAAAATTTTCGTCTGACCTTTGTAACGCCGCCATCCTGGCGGTTCCTTTACCGCCAAGATGGCGGCGTTACCAATATTATGGCTTAATTTAGATGTTTTACCGCCAAGATGGCGGCGTTACCAATATTATGGCTTAATTTAGATGTTTTACCGCCAAGATGGCGGCGTTACCAATATTATGGCTTAATTAGATGTTTTACCGCCTTGCGATAGTTAGTAAGTATTTGATATTGACTAAAAATTAAATAGCCTAATGGTAGCCCTGTTAATCCTAATGCCAGCATGACAAATAAATTCATAAATCTATATTGGATTGCAATTCCCATAGTAAAACTAAAGGCTGCAATCAAACAGGAAATCAATCCACCTGTTGAATACATTCCCGCCCGAAATCCTGATAAATTTCCTGATAGCGACTTACCCAAATTATGCCTGACAATATACCCTGTCGTCGCTCCAATTATAAAGCCAAATACAAACCCCAAAGAAGATTTATAACCAAAACGATATTGATAAACTACTGCTGTACTTACCGTACTCCCCAGTATAGGGATAGAGCCAAATGCTCCTGCTAATCCACCTAAAAATCCAGTTCCGGTTCCCAGTATTATGCCTATCCAAGCCATCAATTCTATTAGACCTTCTTCCTGTTGTCCTACTATCAAGCTTTCAAGAAATCCCACAGCTAAAGTAACTATAAATAACACAGCTAGAGAGCGTTTAGGCAATAAATTGGGAGCGAGTTTGGGGGTTTTAACCTTAATAGTTACCGAGTGAGTTGGTGATGAGGCGATGGCGTTCAATAAAATCTGGCGTTCATAAGTTTTATCTGCCAGCAATTGACTGGTATCAACTATCACTTCGCACTTAACGCGGTTGCCTTCAAATTGTTTGGGTTCAAAGGTAATCCAAGGCTTGTAACCACTACGGCGGTTCGGTTCTTTTGGGTGATAAGCAACTTCCCAACCTCCTTTTAAGATAGTATCAGGAATGGAGTTGCTAACTGTAATACTTTGAGCGATAATTTCACCGTATTCTGTTGGTTTAAATTCCAGACTATCGGGATTAATCCTAACTTCTGGTAAACGTTCAATCTCAATTTTATTCAGCGCTTCTAAGGCGGCGGCGGCGCTGGGATAGCGTTGGATAGGATAAGCTTCCATCATTTTTTCTAACCATTGAATAAAAGAGAAGCTAATCTGTTTAGAAACTAAATTTTGAAAATTAATGCGGCCTTGGGTATCAAATAAGGTTTTAATTTGGCTTGATGGTCTCTGAGACAATAAGCAGGCTAGGGTGGCTCCTATACTATAGAGGTCTGTAGCTCCTGTGAGTTCGTTATTGCGGAGTTGTTCGTGGGGCATGAAACCAACTGTTCCAGCAGCGGCGTTATTGATAACAGTTTGTGTTCCCTGAATATTTGGCAAGCTAAAGTCAACCAAATAAACCTTAAAATCCTCGTCTATTAAGATATTTTCTGGCTTGATATTCCGATGAATTACTGGCGGAGTCTGAGTTTGCAGATAGATAAGAATTTCTAACAAAAAAACTGTTAATTGCTTGATTTCTTCTGGGTTCCAAATGCGTGTTTCTCCTAACGATTTTGCTTCTTTATATTCCCATACTAAAGCTACTCCGTTAGGAATTTGAAAGGAATTAAGGCAGCAGGGTATACTGGGATGAGAAAGTTTTTGTAGGATTTCAATTTCGCTTTGATATGCTTTGAAGCCAGCCCATTCTGAGTCTGGTTTTGCAAAGATAAATTGCTTGATCGTGACTGGATTTTGTGTTAAATTATCCTTTGCCAGATAGGTAATACGACCTGCTTCTGGATTGCGGCCTAGTTCTCTAATCGCCTGATAGCGGGAGCGGGGTTTAGCTGTTGGTGAGAGGGTGTTCATGGCTTTTCGCCTCAAGGTAGATGTCAATGATTTGAGTGCAAAGGAAGAAGGAAGAAGGAAGAAGGAAGAAGTATTTAGTTATCTAGAACAGAAGTAAATATCAATTGCTATTATCAATAACAGCGGTAAAGCTGATAGGATACACCCACAGTGTGGTAACGAGCAAGGTCAATATTACAAACCCTTTGCATTTTATAACTTTTAGACGATCGATCGGAAAGTGACAACTTAAGGGGATAGTCTGGTCGTCCCAATCCAGCGCCAACGACCCACAAATTGAGCGGCCCTGCTGGCAAATCTCGCAACTTAGAGAGACTTTGCCATACAGTATCATATCCGCTAATAGGAGGTGCAGTATCAAGACTATTTCGCTGCAAGAAAGCCAGATAGACACCAGGCGTACTATGGGGATAGACTTTACGGAGTTCTAGGGCAAAACTTAGCCCTAAAGCTACGTCCTGAAAATTATTATACCCTACCGCAACCAAAAGGGGAATAGCTGAATTTAGGCTCATATCTTTTACCGCTTTGTGAGGATGATAAGGTTTTTGAAAGGCTAAATTTGAGGTGACAAATACTGAACTCAGAATGCCAACTAGCAAAATAATAAACAATGAGTATGTATACTTATGTTGTTCAAGTTTGATTTGGTTATTTTTAATACAGCTTGCTCCTAAAAGAGCGCATAATGCAGGGAAATAAACATAGTTATAGCGAGGAGCAAGGGTGATATCTTTGTTCAAGATGTAGACAATAATCAAAAAAAATATCAATGCAATTATAATAAAACTTACCAGCATTTTTGCTGTTTCCTGTGTTTGGTAACAGGAGCAAATTTGCCCAACATTTAACCAGAGGTATCGCCCCAACCAGCCTGCGAATATAATCATTAAAAGAGCTGCTGGGATTTGAATCCAGAGAGATTGCTTTTCTATAGGTAAGGCGATGTAAAAAATTAGCCATCCCGCTAGAGTTTGGTAGAGTGGAGCAATCGGATTGGCAAGTTTTAACCAGTCAGTTTCACCTTGGCTAGAATAGCGAATTAGTGTCATCATTCCCGGTATACAGAAGGCAAAAGGTAATAGTAATAGAGGAATATTAGAAGATAATAAAAAGGCAGAATGCGGAGAAGGCGAGACTCGGATACAGGGAGAAGTTGAGAGGCCGGAGATAGGTAGATTGTTTTCTGTATTCCTATTTCTGCATTGCGTATTCTCTCCTCTTATTTTTCTCTTCTTATTTCTGCTTTCTACATTCTGCCTTCTGCCTTCCGTCTTCTGCGTTATTAAAGTTATTACTTGAGCGATAAAAGCGATGATCGAGAAGTAGTGGACATAGAAACTAATACTATTAGTTGCTATCCAGAAAAACCAAACAAAGGGACTAGGTTGTTGTTGACGAGATAAATCTTGCTGTATTTGGATAAATCCCAGAAGTGCTAAAGTAATTAGTAGCATTGGTAAAGTGTAGTGGCGGGCTTCTTGGGAAAGGTAAACGGCAAAAGGAGAAACGGCCATAATCGCTGCTCCTGTAAGGCCTGCGGCGGCAGAAAATGCAATGCGGTTGAGGCAATAAATAGCTGCGATTGTGGCGACTCCTGCTAATGCTGGTAAAGCTCGCAGTTTCCAAGTAAGCGAATGGAGTAAGTCAAAATTAATTGCTTTTAGCCACTGGTACATTAAACAAAAAAACAGGGGCGGATGGGTAGACTGAGTAGCAACTGTATGTGCAATTTGAGGACAAGTAACTCCCGGTTTAAGGGTAAAGATTGGCTCCAAATAGTTGAGGGAGAATGCTATATTTAGAGGAATGTCATTGTAGCTTCTTCCTAAGCTGAACAAAGTAGTAATGACTTCATCCATCCAGAGAGGTTTCAAGTCCAGATGCCAAAACCGTAGGACAGTGCCGAAAGTGAGGATTCCCAATAAAGCTAGGTAATGTGGAAGATTTTTCATTCTGTAATTTATATCGGAGCATAGTTGCTAAATTTACACTAAACATCTACCTTTAGATGTAAATAAAATACAAATTTCATGTCGAAACCAAGCGATCGAATATGCGATCGCTATAAATAATAATTAAAGCCATGTATAAATTGACGTAGGAGTTACTGATAATTGGTTTGTAACGCCGCTCTGGCTTGAGGTTAAGATACCGCCCAGAGGGCGGCGTTACGTGAGGAATGCGTAAGTCCTAGTTTAATTGGAAGCTGGAGGATTTGGATCTTTAACAGGGGGAATAGTCTGCTGTTTCCGCAATCGATTAAGGCCGTAAATCCCACCTGTAATCAGCAGCAAATAAGGGCTATAGGCTAATAACCAAAGACTTAAAGCAAACAAACCAAGGGTAAATTCGCCCACAGAATGAGTTGCTTTCCCCCAGGATTCTTGTACGCGCAAACCTAAAGATGGTTCTGGTGTTTGTGTGGCAGAAACTGCGGCTTCTAAATTGAGATTAATGGTAGAGTAAGCTACTTGATTTCGTAAGCTTTTTAACTGAGCGTCAATGCGTTCAATTGACTCCCGAATATTACTCAATTCTTGAGAAGCTTTGAGTACGTCGCTAATAGAGCCGGATCTGTCCATAATTTTCAAGACCATTTCTTCTGATTTACGCAGGTTTCGCAGTCTGGCTTCACTATCGACTAATTGATCGGTAACATCCTCGGCTGTGAGGGAACGATTTTGTACATTTCCTAGTTTTGCGAGAGCGTTTAGTGTGGTTTCTAACTTTTCTTCAGGAACTCTAATTTGCATTGAGGCCGTGTGGCGAATACTGCTATCTGGTGGTTTTTGGTTTTGAAAACCTAAGATATCGCCTTGCTGTTTTTGAACAAGATTAGAAACTGCTCGCGTACTCTCATCAATGGATTTGACAACAAGAGTTATTTCTGCTTTTTTAATTAGTTGAGGGCGCGATTTTGGTTTTTCTGCTGTTGCTTGTTTCTGTGAAGGTGAAGCTGCATCCATTACTGCCTGTGGTGCTGCGGTTGATGCCATTGGAGCTCCTGCTTTTGGCATATTTGCTTCGTTTTGCATTGTTTGATTCCTTTGGCTATTGCTACCACAGCTAGCCATTCCCAGCGCAGACGACACAATTAAGGCGATAATCATCATAGTTTTTCTGGTGCGGTTATTGGCTTGAGTCTGGTTTTGCTTAGGGAATTGTGGCAGGAATTTTACTGAGGTGTGAGTTTTCATTGATGGTTTTTCCTATAAAAAACTTTAGGGGATTGAGTTTTGTACTTGATTTAACTTAATCTCAAGTAGATAGTGCTAGCTTAGCTGATACAAAAATTGAAACGACCTAAACTATGCAGCTTTCTGCTGAAATCTCTAATTTTTAATTGCCATGACAGACGATTTTGATGCTAATTTCACAGACTCAACTATTAAAATGCTTGATACTGCATCGCCACAGTCAGACTCCGGTACAGCAAAGCCAACTGCGATGCCTTCGGCTGGCGCGATCGCACCAATTTCGCGAGAGGAAGCTTGTCATCAACTTCTCAAGACTCTCCGGCCAGGACAAGATCGAATGGGTGAATGGCAAGGTGGCAGACTCGCGGTTTCGGCGGTTCCAGGTGCGGGTAAGTCTACTGGGATGGCGGCGGCGGCAGCTTTGGCGATCGCAAATTTTCACCTTAATAGTCGCCGTCAATTAATAGTTGTCACTTTTACCCGTTCCGCAGCGGCAAGTATTAAAGCTAAAATCCGCAAGAACTTGCAAGCATTATCTTTATCAGAGGGTGGTTTTATTGTTAACACGCTGCACGGTTTGGCTCTAAATATTGCTCTCCGTCACCCTGATTTATCGGGTTTAGATTTGGAAAATTCGACTTTGATAACGCCGAACAAAAGTCACAGGTTGATTCGGATTTGTGTAGAACAATGGATAGTAGAAAATCCGCGACGCTATCAAATTTTACTTGAAGGTAATCAATTTGATGGTGAGGAAACAGAACGAATGCGTCGCCAGTCGGTTTTGCGTACTGAAATTTTGCCACAATTGGCTAGTACAGTGGTTCACGAGGCAAAATCTTCTGGTTTGTCACCTGAAAAATTGGAGGAAATGAGCGATAATGTTTTTGATGACAATTATCAAATTTTGGCGGTGGCTGCTGGGTTGTATAAGAAGTATCAATCGCTATTACGATCGCAGAATTTTATCGACTACGATGAAATGATTTTAGCAGCAATTCGGGTACTAGAAAATCCCAACGCTTTAGCGATGGAGCAGAAGCAAGTATTCGCAGTTTTTGAAGATGAAGCTCAAGATTCTACGCCTTTGCAAACTAAGTTATTAGAAATATTAGCTAATGATGCTACTAATCCTCATCTACCTCCTAATTTTATTCGAGTCGGAGATCCAAATCAAGCAATTAATTCCACTTTTACTCCTGCCGATCCGATTTATTTTCGTCAATTCTGCGAAGATTGCCAAGTTGAAGGTAATTTAGCCACAATGAACCAGGCTGGCCGCAGTACGCAAAGTATTATTGATGCTGCTAATTTTGTTTTAGAATGGGTGAATAATTCTAAATTAACTGGTAAAGAAAAACCTTTCCGCAATCAAAGTATTCTGGCTGTATGTAATGATAAGACCAAAGCTGATGTTAATCCAGCTCCCGAAGGTCGAGGTTTAGAAATATGTCAACCTGTTGATATTTATGACTCTATAAGGTTAATTGCTGAGAGAGTTTTACAGTTGTTTGCAGACTTAAAAAATGACAAATCAGCCGCAATCTTAGTAAGGGAAAATAAACAAGGACGGTTTGTTAGAGATGTGTTAGAAAACCCCCTCAAATATAACATGAAGTTTGATTTAAGTAAATATGAGATTAGAGTGGAAGATGTATCAGAAAGAGAACGCTATTCTCAAGTTCCCTCTGAAATTTTAGCATTACTCCAATTTATCGATCGTCCTCATTCCCCCGATTATCTCAAGGCTGCCTTAAAAGTCTTGAGCGATCGCGAACTTATCCCTAAGCAAGATTATAATGCTCTCGCTACACAATCAGAGCAGTTTCTTTACCCCGGCCCCCTCGATCCACCACAGTCGGAGCGGGTTCGTAAATGTCGGTATTTTTGTTGTAACTTGCTTCATGCTAAGTTAGAATTGCCGATTTATCAGTTAATTTCTTTTCTAGCTTTATCATTACAATATAACCAGACAGAGTTAGCTACTGCCGACAAATTGGGAGAAAGAATTTTCAAACAAACTGCTGGTAATAATTCTATGAGTGCGATTTTAGATGCACTCATAGAAATTGTTGGTTCTGAGCGATTTGAGCCTGTAGAAGTACCGCTAGAAAGTGATAACGATAGAGAACATCCCTATGTGCGAAAGCGCCAAGTTACTATTATTACTATGCACAAAGCTAAGGGGTTAGATTGGGATTATGTTTTCCTACCATTTTTACAGGAAACAACTATTCCGGGCGGTTTGCGGGTATTTCCCCAATCTCGGTTTTTAGGAGATTTTACATTAGCTGAAGTAGCACGCGCTCAAATTCGCGCTAGTTTACATCAGCAATTTCCTTTGCCAGATATCGGTACTGCTTGGGAGTTAGCGGGATATTTGAAGATGTCAGAAGAGTTTCGATTGCTGTACGTGGCGATGACACGAGCGAAGCGTTTGTTATGGATGGCGGCGGAAAAGAAGGCTCCTTTTAGTTGGAATAATTTGGATAATTTGCAGGAGCAAAAGGCAAGTCCTGTAGTGTTAGCTTTGAAGGAGAAATTTGCTAATTAGGAATTATAAGTTACGTAACGCCGCCCTCTGGGCGGTAAAATACC
>NZ_JARFTR010000203.1 GCF_029167235.1 Kamptonema sp. UHCC 0994
GGTTAAGGAACCGCCAAGATGGCGGCGTTACGGATACTTTTACGTAAGTCCTGATTCAATTACTCCCCATGACAGGCGCAACATCATTTTGGTTTCCCGTTTCTCCACCTGTTGGCGATATAATCAGTAATTCTCCTTTCGCATTGCGCTCAAATTTATAATCGGGATGAACCCGACACAGCTTATAAAATTGGTCGTCTGTCAATTCTATCAATTGACTTAAATCTAATTTAAAAGTAGTAAACATGGCAGTAAAACCTATTCACCTAATTCTTTAGAACGCAGATAAGCCGCCTTCACTGCTTCTATCAATGCTGAGCGAAAACCTGCTGTTTCTAGTTTAGCAATTCCTGCAATTGTTGTACCACCGGGACTGGTTACTCTATCTTTCAATTCTGCGGGGTGCATACCCGTTTCTTCCAACAATTTCGCGGTTCCTAATACTGTTTGCAGTGCTAATTTAGCCGCGATCGCCCTTGGCAAGCCAGCATAAACACCGCCATCTGTCAAGGCCTCTATCAAAATTGCCACGTACCCAGGGCCAGAACCCGAAAGTCCCGTCACTGCATCCATCATGCTCTCAGGCACTTCTACCACTTCCCCTACTGCCCGAAAGATGCCTGTAGCTAACTCTAAATGATGCGGTTCGATCAGTTTACCAGGCGCGATCGCACTCATTCCTGCACCCACCGTCGCCGGCGTATTTGGCATCACCCGTACCACTGGATAGCCTGGAAAAGCCGCTTCTAACTTACTCAACGGCACACCAGCCAAAATTGACACTACCATCGGCTGTTTCCCGTCAACGATACCAGTCTTACCGTTAGCCAACTCAGCGGCCACCTGCTCAAAAACTTGGGGTTTAATCGCCAAAAATAGGACTTCAGTTGCAGCCGCAACCTCTTGATTGTTTCCTGTCACTCCCACGCCGTATTTCTCAACCAAAAAATCGCGGCGTTGCGGCTGCGGTTCACTGACCAAAACTTCTTTGGGTTGATAAAATTCTCGTGCAATTAAGCGGGATAAGAGAGCTTCTCCCATTACCCCGCCGCCAATCATACCAAATTTTATAATTGTCATTTTTTAGTGTTTAGTTGTTAACAGTTAACTGTTAAGGATTATTATATTTATTCTTGCGAAGGTCGTGAAGCAATCTCAAAACTCTGCGATTGCTTCACTGCGTTCGCAATGACAGTATGGGTTAACTATCACCAATTAGCCATTAGCCATTAGCTATTAGCCATTAGCTATTAGCCATTAGCTATTAGCCATTAGCCCTAACTAGAGTGCCATTTGTGCTTGTTCTGGCTGCCAAGCTGAAGCTGCGGGAGCTGCAACGCGGGGACGGCCTTGAGCTGGGGGCACTTCGTGAACCACACCAGATTGAGTCCGCACTTGTACGCAACTCGGCGTAAACAAGAAAATACTTTCGCCAATTCGCTCTTGATGACCATCTAGAGCGTAAGTTCCGCCAGCCACAAAGTCTACAGCTCTCTGAGCTTGATCTGGGTCCATCACCGTTAGATTCAAAACTACAGACTTGCGTTCTTTCAGAGCTCTAATTGCTGCCGGCATTTCTTCAAAAGTGCGAGGTTCCATAACCACCACCTCAGAAATTCCGTTCATTGCTCCAGGCATCCCAATCACATTATTCATTACTGAACCCACTCCACTTATCGGTGCAACAACATCTGTACTTGGCGATCCTACTACAGGCCGCTCCCGCAAACGGCGGTTAGTGCGGCGTTCTTCCTCTGCTACCATCGCGGAGGGTTGCTCTTGCGGTTGGTAAGTGTTTTGATAACGCTCTCCTTCCGTTTCGTCGTAATCATAATCGTACTCAACAGGTTCGTTGAGTCCTACAAATTCTCGCAGTTTAGAAAAAATGTTCACGCTTCACGCTCCATCACAACTTATTTGCTCTGACTATAACTCCTGTTGCGGGTTAGTCGAGGATCGTTGACTACTTCTATACTTACCGCTCAACCGTTTTTATTTGTATTTGCGATCGCCGATGTCCCCCTTTCACCAAACAAGGTTTGTCCGACCCGTACCATAGTAGCACCTGCTCGAAGGGCTAAATGATAATCTCCAGACATTCCCATTGAGAGTTGTTCCATTTGAATGTGCGACCAATTTTGCTGCCTAATTTTCTCGGCTAATTCGCGAGCATTGTTAAACAAGGTCAGGGTTTGCGCCTCATCTAATCCTAAAGGAGGAATTGTCATCAATCCTTTAATTTTCAGGCTTCGGCACTGATTGAGTTCTGGCAAGTCGGTTAGTAATTCTGGTACACTCCAGCCATATTTATCGCGATCGGGCAAAATTTTTACTTGTAGACAAGCTTGAGGCTGATAGGAAAGTTCTTCAGCTAAGCGATCCAATCGTTGAGCTAGTTTCAAGCTGTCTACAGAGTGAATCCACTGGAATAGTTGCAAAGCTTTAGCAGCTTTATTGGCTTGGAGGTGGCCGATCAAATGCCAGGTAATATCGGGCAAATCTTGCATTTGAGCTTGTTTGTCGGCTGCTTCCTGAATCCGACTCTCGCCAAAATCGCGGACTCCTGCGGCGTAAGCAGAGCGCATCGCGTCAACAGATACCTGCTTGCTGACGGCGATTAGCCGGACACTCTGAGGCAATTGTTGGCAAATATTAGCAATGCGATCGGCAAGGTTGGTCATGGGGAGCGGGGGAGATGGGGAGATGGGGAGATGGGGAGATGGGGAGATGGGGGAATAATTAGCAATTACAGGATTTACGTAGTCTCGACGTAATCTAGGGCTTGAGATTGCTTCACTGCGTTCGCAATGACGGAAAATCATAGCAGAATGCGTAAGTCCTGAATTAGCAATTAGCAATTAGCAATTAGCAATTAGCCATTAGCAATTAGCCATTAGCCATTAGCCATTAGCCATTAGCCATTATTGAAAAGTACGCTGGTGGATTCGCTGTAACTGTTCGTAATCCTGAGCTTTTCCGCTACGGCGGAGGGTACGCAGGCGAATTTCTACCATGAGGCGAGCGTCAGAGCGGCTGATTGGTTCAAATCTTAGACCCGTTGGGCCATTTGTTACCAAGAAAAATAGGCGCTGGGCGTATAGGGTAGTAAATAGTTCCTGGCTGTCTTCAACCTGGCATACCCTGAAGAGGAGGCCAAAATTTGGGTGATTCAGGTAGGTTTCGGTACTCATTCGGCCTCAAAGTCAGCAGATAATGGCAAGGTTTTCAAGTTTTTTGTGTCGGGAGCGGTTTTTGGGGACTGGCTGCAAAGTGCGATCGCGGTGACTGTTTTAGTACCTTAGCAATAGTTTCTTTGGTAGCCCTGAAGACCGCTCGTCGGTTGTACAAGACAGGATTAATTCTACCTTGAGCTTTGCTCCTAATGAGATTTTAAATTAATAGGACTTACATAACTCAATACTAAGGACTGTTTTCTCAGGCGATCGCTACCTAGAACTTATACACATTTTACGTAACGCCGCCATCTTGTTACGTAACGCCGCCATCTTGGCGGTAAAGTCACCGCCAAGATGGCGGTGTTACGGAATTTTTGCTTAAAAAATCCGATAATAGAATATCCTCAAGTTTGCCAACCCCACAACAGGCGGCTTCCCCAGAGGATGCCCAGAAAGCCAAGGGCTAACCAGTCACGAAGTTTGAAGCGCAACTGATGCCACTCTACGCGATGTTTGTCGGGACTGGTAAAGCCTCGTACTTTCATGGCGCTGGCAATTTGGGCCGCCCGTAGCAGCAAGTTTTCTAGGAGTCTTTCGGCTACCATTAACCAAACTTGGGCCGCGCGGCGAAAACCCAATTTTTTCCAGTCGATCGCCCTTGTGCTTACCGATCGCGCTAAGTTTTGTATTTCTTCTAGGACTAGGGGCAGAAATCGTAAGGATAAAGTTAATGTTAGGGCAATTTCGGTGACAGGCCACCGGAACCGTCGTAAGGGCTGCATTAAGTTTTCGATCGCGGCGGTGATTTCTTCGCTGGCGGTGGTTAGCAGGTAAAGGTTGGTGCTGTAAACGATCGTAAAAAATAGGGTGCTGATGCGGATTCCTAATTCTAGAGAACGCCTGGTAATTTTGATCGGCCCTGAGTTGAATAGGATGTAACTGTAGTCTGTGGGCTGTGGTAAGGATGTTAAGGTAGGCGCTACGGGTGAGGCTTGGGGAGTGGATTTAGAGCCCAGACCAAAGGGATTGTACCAGGATTTTGGTGATGGTGCTGGTGGGAGGGTTGCTGGCTGTTGAGCGAAGATGAGTTCGTCGGCGGGGAGGCGGGGTTGGTTATTGGTGGGGAGTCCATCGGGGGCGATCGCACTGACGGCAAATACAAAGAAGCTGAATGTCAACAGAAATCCCATTTGCTGTTTCCACACCCGCAGGGGAATTGATGCTGTTATTGTCACCACTATTAGCAATCCTACTAGCATTAAACGCCAAAAGGGATTAGCTAGAACTGGTGCCATCAAAAATGTCAATAACCAAGCTAATTTTACCCTTGAGTCTAGATGATGCAGCCAGGTTACGGGCTGTTCTAAGTAGAGTCCTAAAGGTAGCGATCGCAGTAAATCCATCTTTCTATTTTTATTAGTAACGCCGCCATCTTGGCGGTATCTTGAGCTTTTAC
>NZ_JARFTR010000136.1 GCF_029167235.1 Kamptonema sp. UHCC 0994
CTTTAATTGGATTAGCAATTGCCGCGTTTTTATGGTGGCGGCGGCGGTAGGGAGATGGGAGCAGGGGAGCAGGGGGGAGATGGTAATTAGCGATTAGCGATTAGCGATTAGCGATTAGCGATTAGCCATTAGCCATTACCAATTACCAATTACCAGTTAACAGTTAACAAACAACAAACAACAAACAACAAATTACCATGCAAATTTATTTAGACTACAGCGCTACTACGCCCATACGCCCAGAAGCGATCGCCGCCATGCAAGCTGCTTTTACTCAATATTGGGGCAACCCTTCCAGCTTGCACGATTGGGGTCAAAGAGCAGCCACAACTCTAGAATTATCTAGAATGCAAGTAGCTAGCCTGATTAATGCCCCGCCGGAATCAGTGATTTTTACCTCTGGTGGCACAGAAGCCGATAACTTGGCAATTTTAGGCATCGCCCGCCATTACAAGCAGCCGCAACACATCATCATTTCCAGCGTTGAACATCCCGCCGTAGCAGAACCAGTAAGGTTTCTCGAACAACTAGGCTGGGAAGTAACGCGATTGCCCGTCGATCGCTTGGGAAGAGTTCATCCCCTAGACCTACACGCATCACTACAACCCAATACAGTTTTAGTTTCCGTGATTTTTGGTCAAAGTGAAGTAGGCACGCTACAACCAATTGAAGCCTTGGGCAAAATTGCCCGTTCTCATGGGGTTTTATTTCATACAGATGCCGTTCAGGTTGCCGGTAGAATGTCAATCGACGTGCAAAAATTGCCAGTTGACTTGCTATCGATATCTAGCCATAAAATCTATGGCCCTCAAGGTTCTGGGATGCTTTATATCCGAGAAGGAGTAGAATTAGCGCCAGTATTTGGGGGCGGTGGTCAAGAAATGAAACTGCGATCGGGGACGCAAGCAGTGCCAAATATAGTTGGTTTTGGCGTGGCGGCGGAATTGGCATTACAGGAAATGGTAGAGGAAACACCGAGATTAATCGGATTGCGCGATCGCCTATTTGATAAATTAGCTGAGGTGCCGAATTTAGTACCAACAGGCGATCGCTATTGTAGATTGCCACACCATCTTAGTTTTGTTGTTGCCAGTAAAGATGAAAATATTACAGGCAAAACTTTGGTACGGCAACTAAATCTGGCAGGAATTGGTATCAGTTCCGGTTCTGCTTGTAGTAGTGGAAAAATTACGCCCATTCCAACCTTGTTGGCGATGGGATACAGCGAAACTGAGGCTATTCGAGGAATTCGCTTGACTTTGGGAAGAGATACCACCGAAGCTGATATAGACTGGACTGCGATCGCGATCGCCCAAATTTTGGAAAGATTAACGCCAAAACGGTTAACTGTTAACTGTTAACTGTTAACCGTTAACTGGTAATTTTCCCTCTTCCCTCTTCCTTCTTCCTTCTTCCTTCTTCCTTCTTCCCTCTTCCCTAGCCCCTAGCCCCTAGCCCCTAGCCCCTCTTCCCTAGCCCCTCTTATGATTGAACTCCCGAAAACACTTGAAGAAGCGATCGCCCAATCCCGCGAAGCCGCAAAATCCGCCCTCAACGACGGTCAAACCCGCTTGCAGGTTGAATTAGTCTTTCCAGAAATCGCATTGCAAGCACAGTCAATCACCCAGCAATTCATCACCGACTTTGAAGAACTAGCAAACGGCCTTAAAGTCTTCTTTCCTGACACAGGTTCAGCCGCCCTTGCTCGCCGAGACTGGGGAACAGTACCATTTAAAATTACAGACCTTGGTAGCAGTAGATCCCCCGTAGCAGAGAAAATCGAGCCAGAAGACCAAATTTTCCTACTGGTAAATGCTTCCTCCATCGAAGTCGCCCAAGTCGAACAACTCTGCAACGCCGCAGATTCCCGTCCCGTAATTCTCCTCAATCCCCGTCTGGAAGACGCAGCTACTATTGGTATTGGTTATGCAGGCCGCCAATTGCGCGATCGCTTCCTCAATACCCTTCAATCTTGCTACTACATCAGACCTCTAAACACGGCTGCCCTTTTCCGTTACTACCCTCAATCGTGGCAAGTATGGCTAGAAACAGAGGGTGAATATAAACTGATTGCCGAAACCGCCCAAAAACCTGTAGGAGACGAACTAGAACGGATTCTAGCCCCAACCGTCGCAGATACCGATCCATCGGCCCCGCAGTTAGCCGCCCCCAAGAAAAAAGGAATCCTTGCAGAACTTCAAAGTTTGATCCGAGCACTTACGCACTAAGGTAAATTATGAAACATAATCGGTTTGACCGTTGTATAATCTTAATTACCAGACACTAATCCTGGGAAAGTCTCGATCGCAATAGTTTGGACAGTTTTTGACTGAGGAAACGAAAAAATTAGAGTTTCATACTGCCAAGATCGACGAAAGAATAAGGGTTTCAGCCCAAGCATCCAAACTATTGTAAACCACAACATCGTGTTTAAAATCAGGGAACTGGGTAAGGAAAATGAACCAACGGCGCATCGTCATTGGGGACGTACACGGACACTATGATGGGTTAATGACCCTTTTAGAAGCGATCGCCCCCAATACCGACGATCGAGTTTATTTTTTGGGAGATTTAATTGACCGAGGCCCAAAAAGCGCTCAAGTGGTTGATTTTGTGCAGCAAAGTTCCTACCAATGCCTGTTAGGAAATCACGAACAACTCATGATCGAAGCTAATGGCAGCGATCCGCGATCTTTACCAGCTTGGCTCTACAGCGGGGGACAGGCGACAATAGATAGTTATATAGATATAGGGATGATTCCGTATAAACACTTAGATTGGATGCGATCGCTTCCCCCCTATCTCGACTTAGGCGATATCTGGCTAGCTCATGCGGGCGTAGATCCCAAACTTTCCCTCAAACAGCAATCTACCTATCAACTTTGTTGGATTCGCGGAGAATTTCACAGGATTCTCAAGCCTTATTTTCCAGATAAATTAATTATTACAGGTCATACTATTACTTTTACCTTTGAGGGTGTCAGTCCCGGAGAATTAGCACAAGGAAATGGTTGGCTAGATATTGACACTGGAGCTTATCATCCCAGAAGCGGCTGGTTAACAGGATTAGACATTACTCATAGCCTAGTCTATCAAGTAAATGTGTTTGAGAATAAAGTCCGTACTTTGCATTTAGATGAAGCTGTCAAGCAGATTAAACCTCCTCAATTCTCGATTCGCCAACAGATGAGTTGAACAGAATTTACTATATAGACATCTCCTAAAGAGAATCTTAAACCCTTGCCCTCCATAGACAAAAATCTAATTATAGGAGATGTCTATTGCAACAAATACCTAGCGCAGCAATCTATCACCGTTAAATAGCGATCGCCCTTAAACCAACTCTGCATCACACGCACTGGAAACGCCGAATCCAAGAGGGCGATCGCATAGGATTGTCCCAAAAAAATGCGATCGCACCAAATGACTGTAGGGGCGGGTTCGCCCAAATATCTGACACCCATCGACAATCCTAAAAACCCGCCCCCACCCCACGAAAAGATTAAAAATTACATTGATTTTAATAATAAGGCGAGGATCGTTGTTAGGGATTATTCGTTGGGTGGGGGCGGGTTTTCAATATTATTGGTGGGTGACATAATTGATCGGTTAACCCGCCCCTACTACATTTTATTAAATAGCGATCGCCCTTAAACTAACTCTGCATCACACGCACTGGAAAGGGGCCCATTACGTAAGTTACCAGAAACACGAAAATTCGTGAAATTCCCCAATCCAATTAAATCACCACTCCCACTTCTTCCTTTGGCAACAATACTCAGACCCTTAAAATTACCGATCGAGTCATCAAAAATGCCACTACAGTCCCCAAAAGCGTTTGGCTTGTTTCGTATTCCAACACTTACCGTACCACTCGGTGAGGAAATGGGAATGATTTTGGTTTGTGTTCCACTTGCTGTCTCAAGTTCTACGATTATGTTGTCTATTCGTGGATCGCAGTAGGTGATTTTGTATTGTGCCGTTTGTCCATAGGGGATGGGTTCAGGGATGATTTCTCCAAAAAAGACTGAGCTTGAACAAGTTGGTGCTGGTTCAGGAGTAGTCGCAGCTTTATCGCAAGCGTCAAATGGAATACCCGTATTGTCAGCAAGAAACTTTCGGAACTGAGGCAACAAGTTAGTTTTGAGAGTGTTTTCTTGCGGCTTTTTCAAACCTACAAAAAATCTAGCAATTGATTTTCCTAGATCGATGTTCTTTGCTGTAGCTTCTGCTAAGTCTCCTTCCTTTTTAGCGATATTAAATTTGTGGTCAATCAAAGTGTCAAATACATTCATAGCAAGTTGTGTATCATTACCCGTAAGAATTGTACAACCGTAACGAAGGACTAAAACGACCCCTTAAATCCTCTGGTGTCACTCCCAAAACAGTACCTAACAGTGCGATTTGTTTTACCTAAAGTAAGCTGAAAAGCTTACGGGACGGTAAACCCAGTTGATGAAACTGGTGATAACTGATTACATTTGTGGGTGAATCGCCGTGCGGTAAGCCCCACCCCTCAAGTGCAGAGGTGAAAGCATATCCCCTAGTTTATTGGGTAGCAACCATGATAGCTAAAGCGGGGGTAAAAGGCAGAACTACTAGGAGCCAAACCCGGTAACTGTCG
>NZ_JARFTR010000012.1 GCF_029167235.1 Kamptonema sp. UHCC 0994
CGTAACGCCGCCCTCTGGGCGGTATATTTACCGCCCAGAGGGCGGCGTTACGTGATTTTTGCCTAAGTTTATAAGTCCTGAATTATATCATGTCCGGTTAAATACTTGTCATTGCGAGCCAAGGGAAGCAATCGCAGAGACTAGGCGATTGCTTCGGGCTTGCTTCGTACCTCGCAACTGCGCTTCGCTTGGCTCGCAATGACAGATTGTAAGTAATTTGCCGGACATGATATTAGCCATTACCAATTACCAATTAGCCATTAGCCATTACCAATTACCAATTACCAATTACCAATTACCAATTACCAATTACCCCTTATCTTCAAACAAGAGAACCACCGCAGCTAGAACCACAACCAGCCGTGCAACCATAGCAATAAGTAGCAGTCTGCACCTCTTGAATTAAATCTAAACTACCAGATTCTAGCAATTTGGCAACTGTTATTATTTCACCCGTGCTAGTTTTTGCAGGCAAGTTTTCCATTTGATTAAAATCGCAGTCGTAAACATTGCCAAGGTAGTCAATTGAAAGTTCATCTCGACACATTAAATGTTCAACTGTAGTCGGATTAAAGTTATCTTCTAAAAAATGGAGATAAGGTTTGTGCAGTTTCTTGTGTTCCAGATGAAATTTAGTCCTCCCAACTGGTAAGTTAGTAATTGTGTACAATTGATTAAAACAAATATCGAAATGTTCCTCTAAATATGTCTTATAATCGCGCTGAAGCTTGTTCTGTTCTGGTGTCAGAGAAAATTTTTCTGTACTTGGAATTTGAGGATTATACACCAAATCTAAAATTAAATCTGGGTTTTGACCGTAACCTAGTTGATTCAGCCTTTGCAATGCTTTAATTGAATTATCAAAAACACCATTGCCACGCATTTTATCAACATTTGCTGATTGGTAGCAAGGAAGCGAAGCCACAATTCTAATTTGGTTTTTGGCGCAATATTCTGGGATATCTTCAAACCCTTTTTCAAAGTAAATCGTCAAATTAGAACGGACAATTACTTGTTTGCCAGCAGCGCCAGCAGCTTCAACTAAGGGTTTGAAGCCATAAAGCATTTCTGGTGCGCCACCAGTGAGGTCAACAGTTTGAATTTGGGGAAATCTACGGATTAAATCTATTAGTTGATTACAAATTTCAGGGGAAATTTCTTCAGTCCGTTTGGGGCCAGCCTCTACGTGGCAATGGGTACAAGCTAAGTTGCAGCGTTTGCCCAAATTGATTTGTAAAACAGTAATTTGCTTCTTAGTTAAGGCTCTGTCGAGCTTGTTTTTGAAAGGTGTTATGGCAGTTTGAATCATCTGTCAATCCTTTTGATGCGCTCTTATAAGTAATATCTTGTCCGGTTAAATACTTGTCTAGGAATTACAAGCAAAGCGAAGCAATCTCAAAATCTTGTGTTGATGAAGCCTACCCGAAGGGCTTATGCTTCACAACGTCAAGCGCTGCGTGCAGGCTACGCCAACGCAATGACAGATTGCAAGTAGTTTGCCACATTATAATATAATACTACCAATTCTAAAAAATTTGGCAGTATTAATAGCTGAAGGTTAGGCGTAACGAAGTGAGACGCAACTCTTTCTTAACAGTTAACAGTTAACTGTTAACTGTTAACTGTTAACTGTCTAAAACCCAAAGCTAAAATCATCTACTATTACCTGACCATCAAAAGCGTAGAAAGTCACTTGGTAAATATTCGGGGCTTTTACTATTAGCTGAGTGTTGGGGGGAATGCGAGAATTAAAGCCCGCCAAATTTGGTGCAGGTAATTCATCCTCAGTAATTACATTCCCATCGCGATCGCGTGCTGATAAAACAGTTCGCCGCGAACTGGTGACAAGTCCCGAAACGAAGCGAACTGGATGCTTAAATGTCACCTCTATCAGGCCACTTTTGGGCGCTCCCATTAATACTGTCACCCCAGAACGAACAGAAAATGCTGGGTTTGACGGTTGAATAGCAACTGCATTGGCAAAAGTCACTCCACAATGCTCAAATTGAGACTCTACTACTTCAAAACACTTCAAGTCTTCTAAAGCTAAGCGGACGCAAGTAGGTGTAATGACGGGTAAACAAAACTCTGACCCCCCACAACTCGCTCCGGGAGTCGCAATCAAAATCTCTGGGTCGTTCATTTCAATGCTGCGATGTACGGGCGATTTGGCTTCGCTAAGGAGAGTCTCAAACTCTGCGGAGCCGTCAGATTGAACACCTGTCATGTCAACCATAAAACCTTCGCGATTCCCTGTTTTGAGCAGTTGCATTGTTAGTAGACCTCCCCTAATTAATTATTTCTGTGGTCGTAGATGGTATGCAGTCCAGGCTGAGTGATTGCGGAATCCCTGTTAGGGTTTGAATCTCGTGCTGGTTACTCTCTACTACACACTTTCGAGTCGTTCTATCGCCAAGCAGGAAGAAATTGGTATTGATTTTTCCAACTCAAGCAATAAACCTACTGCGCGATCGCGCAGCTTGTACTGACGGCTAACGAACCTTCTTTAGATGAGGGGTCTTACCCCTCATTGATGAATTATCTCCTATCTACCGGAGTTGGCAAGGGTGGCGCGATCGACCCTTACAAACTGTTAAAAGCTCAAAACTCCCTGGCTGCCTATACTTGCGCTCTGCACACTAAGTAAAATAGGAAAAAATATTTATAAAATCTTTACAAAACTAATGGTATCTTTATATGATCTTAATTTTTTTAAGAATCAAAATCTAAAATTCGTTGAGCTTGGTCGGCAGTCCCAGATCGATAGATCCTGCAAGAAACCCGGTTTCTCCGAAAAATAGTCGATCGATTCCGAAAGATATTGGCGCAGAAATCCGGTTTTTGCCCCCTCGTGCGTAAGTCCTATCTTTAGATAAATTGCCTAATAAAATGATATGATGTAAAAATATAAAAATTATTACTAATCAATCCCTATTAGCGATTAAAAACCTATGTTTCAGCCCCTTGGTTTTGGTCAACGCTCGATAGTCACATCTCTCGGTAGAATGGTGTATTACACTGCTGAGGGTATGCCTTGGATAACCGCAGATACGCAATCATTAGAAAATTTACCAACACTGGTGTTTTTTCATGGATTTGGTGGCGGGTCAAGTTCCTACGAGTGGTCAAAAGTTTATCCAGCTTTTGCAGCAGAATATCGAATTTTAGCACCAGATTTAATCGGCTGGGGACGCTCAGAGCATCCAGCCAGGAATTACAAAGCCGATGATTATATCACAACTTTGATTGAATTCATAGAACAAACTTGTAGCAGTCCAACGGTTGTAGTTGCTTCTTCTTTAACAGCGGCTTTTGTAATTCGGGCCGCGATCGCACGCCCCGAACTTTTTAAATCCCTAATTTTGACCGCACCAGCAGGATTGTCCGATTTTGAAGAAGATTACGGACGTAGCTTCTTCGCTCAATTAGTCAATACTCCCATTTTAGATCGAGTGCTTTATAGTGCTGGAATTGCCACCAGCGGCGGGATCAGGAGTTTCTTAGAACAGCGTCAATTTGCCGAACCCCGCCGCATAGACAATGAAATTGTAGAGGCTTATTTACAATCTGCCTTAGAACCAAATGCAGAATATGCAGCTCTCTCTTTTGTCAGAGGGGATTTATGTTTTGATTTGTCATTATACATTAACCAACTGAGAACACCAACAGCAATTATTTGGGGAGAAAAATCAGAATTTACTGGCCCAGAAATTGGACGGCGTTTAGCTAATATGAATCCAGAAGCGATTCGAGTATTTCAACCGTTAGCAAACGTAGGATTGACACCACAGCTAGAACTTCCCGCTCTCACTATTGGTTTAATCCGCCGATATTTGTTTTCCCTATTAACAGTTAACCGTTAACAGTTAACAGCTAACAGCTAACAGTTAACAGTTAACCGTTAACAGTTAACCGTTAACCCTTATTTATTTCTGTACTCGCACATCAATAACACTGGCATTAAAGTTGTAGTTGAAGCCTTCAAGCTCTACAGTGTTGCCAATTTTGATTTTGAGATTGCCGAGAACTGGGCCATCTTTAGTAATTTGACCCTTTCCTTCCAAGGTAAACATCATATTTCTGCTAAAAGATTCTTCTTCTCTGGGGTCTGGTAGAGCTTTCGCAGTGCCATTTGGTTGAGGGACAACTACCGTTCTAGTCAAGAGATTAACAGATTTGATATCAACCTGACCGTAGGGTTGATTGCGGATAATCATATTCACTTTATCTCCTGGTTTGAGCAAATCTTGAAGATTACGCCCCTTGAGACCTAAAGCAATCACATCTATCTGGACGGGTTTGGTAGTTACACCAACTTGAGCAACAGAACCAGAAGTGCCGGGAAAGAAAAATATGCCAACGACAACTAGGAGAATAATCAAAGTAGCACCCACATCTAGGATGCTCAGTTTGCCGAATAGTCGTCCTTGAGAATCCAAAATTTTCATAAATCAGCGTCCTAATTGACAAATAAAGGGCTATTTCCATTCAAGCCCTAAGAGAGATTACCATAACTGCCGTCAGAAATCCGCCGCCACTCCTTACTCTTTGTAACGCCGCCCTCTGGGCGGTAAGTAGAC
>NZ_JARFTR010000217.1 GCF_029167235.1 Kamptonema sp. UHCC 0994
GGCGGCTCAATGTGGGGTATGTGTGTATTTTTGCGAGTAATGCTTTATGGTCTATGCGGTCGAAGCATTTGGCAATGTCAGCATCTAGCACGTACTTGGCTTTATATCTGATATTGTTGAAAATTGCCGCAATCGCATCGTGACAGGAACGCCCTGGTCTGAAACCATAAGAGTTAGGCTCAAATTTAGCCTCCCACTCTGGTTCTAACGCTAGTTTAACTAACGCTTGCAAAGCGCGGTCTTCTATTGTAGGTATTCCCAACGGTCGCTTTTCATCACTACCGGGCTTTGGAATCATTACCCTTCGAGTGGGTTTAGCTTTCCCAGTAATTCTCAACCGTTTTACCAGTTTTACCCGTTGAATTGGACTGAGGGATTTTACCCCATCAACCCCAGCGGTGTTCTTTCCCTGCTTGTCTTGAGTAACTCTACGTACCGCGATACATTTTGCAGACCAAGACCTAATTAGGGTCTTCTGAAGTTTGCGAACTGCTTTGACATCACCTCGTAAACTCGCTTGGAATATCCGCTTTTGTAACTTGAAAGTTACCCGTTCTAGCTTGCGCCAGTTAAGGTCTTTCCACTCCACCGTCTGATTGTTCAGCGTATTAGATATATTCATCACTACTTGTTTTTATTCCTTTGAAATTACCGAGTATCTGTCAGCATATCCTCACCATTACAGTAAGGCATTCGCTTTTGATACCATCCCGCTCTTAATTACCATTCATTAGCTATTTACTGGATTTCGACCTCTCCAGAGGTAATTAAGAGTTACTTCGTTCCGATTACACATTGATTGAGTCTTTAGCTGTGATGCTTTCCACCGGGTTTACTGGCGGTGCTTATAAGTCGGCAGCAAAACCGCTTACGCCATATCCTTGCCTTTTGGCTTGGTGTTAATCAGCTTTTACCGTATTGATTAACGGGTTTATTCTGATTCAGTCATTTACACCATTGCCCGTTCACGATGGTTCAAACACATCTTTGCTTACGCTACGCATGGACTCTTACTCGACGTTTTTATCAGGTTGACTCCCGATAGTTCCGCCTTTTATCCCCGCTTTAACCTATTAGTTGCTACCTAATAAATTAGGGGATATGCTTTCACCGCTGCACTTGCGGGGTAGGACTTGACTCACGGAATCTCACCTACAAATGTAATCAGTTATCACTAACTGCCTGAGCAGCTAGGCTAACCGTCCCGTAAAGTTTTTACCCTTACTTTAGGTTAAACGAATCGCACTTGCTGGAAGGACGTGTACCACAGCCTCCTTTTTAATGTTCTTTGATTGCGGTAATGAGCGCGGTACGAATGGCAATACAGCCGTAATTGCGTGTGATGGCGGTGGAAAGTGTCTCGGCTAATAGAAATTACTTGGAGTAAATCTTGCTGCCTTACTTCGCGCTCGTTACTATCAACTGCAATGCGGATTAAATCATTGCGGTTTAGTGTAATTACGCTGCCATCTTGCCACTCGTCTTGGTCTAATAAAATGCTGGTTTTTGAGTAATCGGTAATGTCGATTAGTCGGGGAATTACTGGGGAAGGCATTCTGGAGTTTCATCTGACATTTTTGCGATTTGTTTTTAAGTGGTCGGATGTTTGTTTGATTTGTCCGATAAGTTAAGGTTAAAGTTTTTCCTTATAGTTGGCAAATTATTTTCTCAAATTTTCAATAGGGAAAATTTTACAAAACAATTTGACCGATTTTAAGTCTTATGATAGAAGCTGGTTTTGATAGCAGAATAAACAGAGCGAATTGAGCAAAATGATTATTTATTATGACTTACGTGCATAAACCGGGGTTCTATGAAAAATTCCAGATTCTTAACGAGATATCTACGAATAAACCGTTCGGACTTCGGTGAGACTTCGGACATTCCGCGTGCTCAGTCGAACTGCACTGTGTCAGCCCGATTTCTACCCTCGATGTGCGTAAGTCCTGATTCAAAAAGTAGCCGCAATAAAACACTCCCTACTCAATAAGAAGGGAGCGCTACAATAAGTTCATGAGTTTATTTTGCTGACACTAATTTGGAGTAACAGTTTGGTTCCATGTAACGTGCAATGCCCCTAAAAATAGACGTACTTCTAAAGGACATCCTGATGGATTTTTTAACCATTTGTAGATGGTTGAGTTTTTCTTTTCACCAACTAATTTCTGCAAAAACCTTACTCGCTCGGCTTTATAGCCTGATTCTGATTCCTCCAAACCTAATAAGCGAAATTGTGACCTGTATTGGCTATTGATTAGTAGTTTTGGTATCCAAAAATCACAGAAAATATCTGGCATTATTGGTTCGGGAATTATAAATTGTTGTGACTTCATAATTTTATCGAAGGGGAAGGGAAGGGGAGGGGGAAGGGGAAGGTTAAGAGGAGGAAGAGGGTGTTGTTAGCTTTTATTCAAGAAAGAAAAGGTAACAATGAGTTAGTTTTCCTTCCCCTTCCCCTTCCCCCTCCCTTAAAATACGGTGGAATATTCGACAATTAATTCGTACAGATAACGCCCCAGGGCCGACAATCCGTTTTTACCCGACGCTATCATTTGCTGGACTTTTTCTTTGCCGATTGCTGGTGTTAGTGCTTTCCCCAAATCAATGGCTATCGCCTCTCCTGAATAGACTTGTTTCAAGCTCTCTTTTTCTGCTCGTAATTCCTTGAGTTCGCGAGCGCTGTGAAAGCCGATGGAGATGCGCTCAACTTCTTCTGGGGAGATGTTGATGTATGCTAAATTTTGCTGGGGATTGTAAATTGGTACTTCTGTTTTGTGGCGAGTCCCTTCATCGAAGGCTACTATTGCAGCTTCGCCAGACGAACCGGTGATGGACACTACTTTCTCAAAGCGGTCTACCCGCCCCATTCGACCTTTGTAATCGCCTCGTCCTCCACCCATAACTCGGACGACGCTATTGATTTCAATTTTGCCCTTTTCGGTACTGGTGGCGATCGCATTAACTGGGGTTCTTAAGTTCTCGACCGTTGAGTTCGTTGAAGCTGCACTATTCTCGGACGACTTCTGCTTTAAGTTTGCTGCTAACTCTGCTTCGAGTTGTTGCACTTTGGTAACTAACTCAGCTACGGAATTTTCGTATTTAGCACTTACTTCTGCTTCAATTTGAGTACGAATAGTTTCTAAGTCCGAACCACTGGTATTAGGTTCCGATTGCAATTCCTCGGCTTTTGGCTCCAATGGCGACTCATCTATAAATAATTCACTGGCAATCGCCGCTACTTTCCTTTTGGTTTGATTCAATTGCTGCCGTAGGTGTTCTTTGGCGGAACTTTCAACTACACAGTTGTTAAATTCCTGTTGTAATGATGTGCGATCGCGTAAAGCTTTTACCAGTTCCACCAATTTTGGATCGGATAGTTCGGGTGTTGCAAATTCCAAGGCGGCTTGCACCTGTTGTTGTACTTGGGTGGCGGTGAATTTCGGCTGTTTTGGTAAAGCTCGCACTTTTGCTGTGTCGTAGCCAAAGTCTGTCAATACTTCCAAGATGTGGTCTGTGGATATTGGTGCAACTGCTGCTCTGATGCTTGCTTGTTCTTTCAAGGATTCAATATCGGTATCACCTATTCTAAAAATCGCTTTGACAATTTTCCAGTCTGCGTCTGATGCGATTGCACCGGGGGTGATTTTTTTGGGTTGCAGTTTTTCCTTGATTAGCGCTACTGTCCACTTGGCTTCGGCTGTGAGGATTTCTTCAATTTGTTGCTCGGTTCCAGCCATGAGTGCGGCTGAGTGACACAGGGGGAGGGATAGGATGCGCGATCGCAATTCGGGATATTTCTCTATTAGTTGAGCTTGTTTTGTGAGGTTGCGGAAATATCTCACAATTGGGGGAGCAAAGTGGTGCTTGAGCCAGCGGGTAAATTCGGCTTTTCCTAACACTGCTTCGACTTGGGCTAACCTCTCCCCAATTTTTAACCCTTGCTCTTTGAGGCAAGAGGCTTGAGCGGAATGACTCTGTAGCAGAGCGATCGCACTTTCGGCGATACGGATCGCAGCTTCAGGTACACTGCCAAATTTGAATACTTCTTCTGTAACTGCTAACATAACGATCGCTCCTTTGATTAGGGGGCTAAAGTCAGTCGCTTCTTGATTCGTAGTCGTAGGCGGCTGGCTTATTTTTTGATTATGATTTATGAATCGCAGCGTGTCAAGTATTCTCTATTAGAGTCTTAACGTTTCTTAAGGAGTCGTTTGCCGTTTATACTCTTAAGGGGTGACAAAGGGGATAATTGAGTCATAAAAACTAGAATGAGTTACTATGAATCAAA
>NZ_JARFTR010000186.1 GCF_029167235.1 Kamptonema sp. UHCC 0994
ATTTCAGGAGGCGAAACACATATTTCAGGAGGTTTTACAGATTAATCCTCGCGATAAAGCGACGATGGTTTACATCAAGCGTTGTGAGAAATATCAACAGTATGGAGTCCCCGAAGGATGGGAAGGAGTAGAAGCTTTAAATGAGAAGTAATACCAAATTTGCTACTCTATTACCATAAGGGACTCATAAATCTTTAGTCATAAGAAAACGGTGATGACGTTGATAACCGACTCTGTGATAAAGACGCTGTGCATCAGGATTTTCAAAATCTACTTCCAGATGAAGTGCTTTGATTCCTAAAAGTCGGCAAGTCTCCTCTGCAAAGGTCAAGGTCTGAGTTCCAATGCCTTGTCCGCGATATTTGGGGCGAACGTAAAACTCGTCAAGAAAGGCATCCCGTCCTCGGTATTCCAAACTGTAACCCAGACTCAAAATAATATAGCCAATTACCTCATCTTTTTGCTGAATTAGCCACAGTTGTCCCAAAGAAGCATCACCCAAAAAAGATGCTAGGGCATCGCGATCGAGTTGTTCATCGAATGCCAATTTTTCCTTTTCATGGAACTCTTTAACAAGTTCTAAAAGGATAGTGAGATCGGCAATTTTTGCAACTCGGTAATTAATAGTCACAATACAGCCTCTAAAATCAATAAGCGCTCAGCATTTTTTATCTGCTGCACCAGTTTAAGTAGTCGGACATAAATAAACGCAACCATGTCATTGCGAACGGAACGATAGTGAAGTGAAGCAATCGCAGGGGTTTGGGATTGCTTCGCTTGGCTCGCAATGACATTATTTATTTTTGTCCAACTACTTAGCACACTACCAGATATTAGAAAAAAACCCACCTTTTCAGGCAGGTTAATACTGTCAACATCTACTTATTGGAGGCCTTCAGGATTTGACCTTCACTATATCTATATCTCCAGAACCTCCTCGGTTTTACGCGAAATGCCGATTTTTGTAATAAAACTTTACCGACTGATAAAATGCGCCCAGATATTACCATCAGGCCCAGCAACTTGATCCAGATAGCTGTAGGGATAGAGCAACTTTCGGCCCTCAGTATCGCTGTAACCAGTTAGAGCGTTACCCCAAGGGTCTTGGACAATATAACCTGCTGAAGTGTAGCCGATGACGGTCAAAATATGTCCCGTAGCGGTAAAACTACCCGCTAACACCACCGGCCGCCGATTAATCAACTCTGACTTCAGATCCGACCACCCGCGAGTCGTGCTAAAACTTGTCTTGAATCCGTAGGCCCGGATCATTGCCGAAAGTACGGTGTGATCTGTCTGAGAACCTTGGCCCGCGTAGTTGAAACACCACTGCAACAACTCATCTACGAAATCGCCGCCCCCCTTAGACCGCACGCCATAATAATAAAGCACCATTGCGATCGATGTGACATTGCAAGTAGACCAGTAAAAACGGGGATTATCCCGCTGCGAAAAATAAGCTACATTCAATTCCACATAATTTGGAATCGGATTGAAAGTTTTATCTCCGCGCTTAAAAACAACATAACTGGGAAATATATAACCCGTATTCCCAAAATTAGGCAGTTCTTCGGTGAGGGAAACTTTTAAATGATTGCCATCTATACCATAGCTTTCTACTCCGTAAACTCGACCTAAAGGCAGCGTTACTCTCTCCGCCTCACTTAAACTCACAGCATCTACTGGTCTTTTTTTGAGCACAGTAGTTTGCATCATTGTCATCGTGATTGCGTCGGTGTCAAAAGTTATAACCTTCCCATCTCGCTTAATTTGAATGTGTTGCCAATAGATATATCCAACATTCCCAAAACCAGGAATTGATTCAGCCAAAGTGACGCGAAAGTGGCCGGAAATACAGGCATACCCAGTAATGGGATAAGTGCTACCTAAAATTAATTCAGCACTTTGGTTAGCTGCTAGATTGGATGAATCTTGAGGACTGGCTTTAATCTGAGTTGTTCGCGTTACCAACATCTGGGCAGTTAGGTGGGTATCCGGGATATCGGCAATGTCGAACTTTAAAGTTTTTGAGCCTTTACTAAGCTGAACGGCGGGCTCATAAAAGTAGCCAAAATTCCCAATAGGTGAGATTGTCGAATCGAGCAATACTTTCAGGTGGCCGTCAATTAATCCATATTTACTAACGGTAAAAGTCTGACCAGCTTTGACCAGAATTTTTTGCTGTTGATCGAGCAAAGAAGAATCAATCGGAGCTACTTTAAATAATGTATCTTTGAGGATTTGTAGTTTTAAAGATTGTCCCACAGTCAAAGGATCGGTAGTGACTGTAATGTAAACAATCTGACTGCCAGTAATATTACCTTTACTGTTAGTAGCTTTCAATCTTAGCCAGCGAGAACCGGGGGTACTAAATCCCTTAGCTAAATATACTTGCCAAGTACCTGCATTGCTATTGATAGCAACATTGAGGGGATATTTATCTTCTGCTACTACAGTAACTCTAACTGATTCGCGGCGGTCAAAAGTGCCAGTCAATTGAGTTGGCTGGTTAACTAAAACTTCTCTGGGCCCAGTATAAGTTAAATTGGGAGCAGGATTGAAGGTTTTTCCTCCACGACTTAGCTGCACAAAGTCAGAATAGACATAACCAGTATTGCCAAAATTTGGTAGGTTTTCTGTCATTGAAACTTTGATATGTCCGTCTCCCAGGCTGTAGCTAGAAACTCCATAAATCATGCCGGCGGCTAGAGTAGTTTTGTCTTCTGGTTTGAGTTTGGAAGAATCAATAGGTTGCTTTTTGAAAGGAGTGGTATTGAGAATTGTTAAGGTCGTCGCATTTTGATTGAAGACTACTGATTTGCCTTCTTGTAAAATTTGAACGTGCTGCCAGTAGAAGTATCCCGATTTTCCAAAGCCTGGTATCGGTTGAGATAAGGTGACTCGAAAATGATTTTCAACGCAGGCGTAGCCAAGAATTGTGTAAGTTTCACCTTGACCGATTTCTACTTGCTGACTTGGTGCTAAACTGGAAGAATCTTCGGGATAAAGTTTGATTTTTGTAGTTTTAGTTATCCACAATAATTGCGTTCCTGGGGGGGGTGTTGGCAAGCCAGATTGGTTAAAATTGAGAATTTGTGCGCCTTTAGTCAGAATTACGTGCAGTTCGTAAAAGTAGCCAATATTTCCTACAGGAGAAATTGCGTTATTCAGTTCTACTTTCAGATGGCCATTCGCATATTCGTAACTTTTAACTTGATAAGTTTGACCTACGGGGACTGTGACTTTTTGTTCCTGAGTCAAACTACTGCTGTCGGCTGGCTGGACTTTAAAGAAGGTTTCTCTCAGAGGAATCGCGTTGACAATTGGCTCGTTTGATGTAGCATTAGCAACTAAAATTTTAATTGCCTGTTCGCTAATAACTTGACCGGCTTTGTTAGTTCCTTTGAGGCGGAGGTTGCGAATCCCTATTTGATTGAGTCCTTTTTCTAAACTAGAGTACCAGATGCCTAGTGTTTGGTTGAGGGTAATGGGAAGCGGATATTTATCTTCTGCTACTAGAGAAATGGCTGATACTAAACTAGGGTCAAAAGTGCCGACAAGGACGCTTCCCTGATTCACTGCAACTTCTTTGGGGCCTAAATAACTCACACTGCTCATAGTTGTCAATTAGCGTAGGGTATAATTTTCTGGGTTTTAATTGTTTCGCTTGCAGATAGCAACCTATTGACACTCCCCGGTCTAAAGACGCGGGGATTCTTAAGGACAAACTTTGGGCGGATTTATCCCCCAAAGTTTAATTCTTAAAGGGTTAGTCAGCAACCCCCTACCCACTCGCTCAATAATTGAGTCTATGGCTACTTTTGATTTTCGGATGATGTTGGCTGCACCGTTAACATCTGCATTCAGAGTTAGCCCCTGAGCCGAACGGTACAAACCTCGTTTAATTCTTTTACCTAATGGTTGCCAATAGTCGGGTTTTTCACCGACTTTCACTGGCAACAAATCTTGGTCTAAAAAACTAGCTTTTGATGTGTAAGATTCGTCTTGCTCTACAAATCGCCAGCCTAGAGAGTCGCACTCTTGTTGCAATCTATCTTTAACTTTAGCGGTAGGGATTTGGACAAAGTTCTGATTGGTTATTCCACCCATATTAACTTCTTGCTTTTGCCCCTTGTTCCAACCAAAAACTATGACGTTGATTTGGTGATTTTCGCAATAATCTACGATATTTCTGACTGCCTTGTTGACCGCATCTCTCA
>NZ_JARFTR010000238.1 GCF_029167235.1 Kamptonema sp. UHCC 0994
CGGTATTCTTACCGCCCAGAGGGCGGCGTTACGAGTATTTTGAAACAGGGTTTTAAAGATCAGTAATTATTTTATTTGCTAAGATTCTAGCTAAATTAACTGGTACAGCGTTACCGACCATTTTATAACCGTCAGCAATATAATTGTACTTAAAAATAAAGTTATCTGGAAAAGTTTGTATCCGAGCACATTCCCTCACAGATAATCTACGATAAGGCTGAGGTGAATTAGGGTCAAAAATTCGTTTATCCTTATCCACTAAAATCATTTTATTGGCTTGAGGATGTAAAGGTGCGTGTCTTCCTCCCGCCTGAATTGTAAACGAAGGTTCCGACCAACTTCTGACTCGATTTCTTGACATATAAATACTGGAAAATCCCATATCCAAATATTCATGGTTTGCGATTCCTGCGCGATAGTTTGTAACTTTATCTCCAAACTTAATCGGCTCTATTAATTCCAAGTCTGAAATTGCATCTTTTAGGGTTAAAATCTTATTCCCGGTTCTAGGAAACTCAAAAATTTTGCCCATTTTTTTACTGTAGCCAACGATAATAACTCTTTGTCTATCTTGGGGAACTTCAAAATTTTTTGCGTTCAGCATTTTATAATAAATTTTATATCCAACCTCCTCAAACAGATGTAATATATTGATGAAAGCTGGCTTATGTCTTGCCGTTAATATACCGCTGACATTTTCCGCTACAAAAAATAAAGGCTGCTTATCCCGTACAATTCTAATATACTCGTAAAATAATTGACCTCTACTATCATCAATTCCACGTTTTGCACCCGCTTCACTCCAACTTTGACAAGGTGGGCCGCCGATAATGCCAATACAGTCAGGTATTTCCTCAGATTTTATATTTCTAATATCCCTCTTGTCAAGTTGAGTATTTGCATGATTAAATTTATAAGTATCCCAAATTGACTTATCATACTCATTAGCCCAAACCACATTAAAACCAGCTTGTCGAAAGCCTAAATCCAATCCCCCGCAACCGGAAAAAAGAGAAATAATATCCATATTTGCATCTTTAACTCCCATCAATTATACCAGACATCCCGAATGAAAATAGATTCTATCCTCAAACCCTACCAACACTTCGGCGTAAATCTCGGTCTAGACAGAATTCAACAACTTTTAGACAAACTAGGCAATCCTCACCAACAGTTACCTGTCATTCACGTAGCCGGGACAAATGGCAAAGGTTCCGTTTGTGCCTATCTTTCTTCAATATTAACCGCCGCCGGCTATCGAGTCGGACGCTACACTTCTCCCCATTTAATTAACTGGAATGAACGCATTTGTATTAATCAAAAACCCATCACCTCAGAAGAATTAGAAAATTATCTATTACAAGTAGTAAACGCCATTAATAAAGATAGCGAAACTCCCACACAATTTGAAATATTTACCGCCGCCGCTTGGCTATATTTTGCCCAAAAAAAAGTAGATATTGCCGTTGTAGAAGTTGGGTTAGGCGGAAGATTAGATGCAACTAATGTCTGCGAAACTCCCCTGGTTTCAATTATCACTTCTATCAGTCGCGAACACTGGCAAGTTCTCGGCCCCACTCTAGCAGATATTGCAGGTGAAAAAGCCGGTATTCTCAAACAAAATTGTCCTGCTGTCATCGGACAATTACCTCCAGAAGCTAAAGCAGTTATCGAAAAACGTATTCTACAATTAAACTGTCCTACTATCTGGCCAAAACCTGCATTAGATTTAGGTAAAAATTGGGCAGAATATCATCCAGAACCAGATACTCAGATGAATTTGCCAACATCTGCGGTGACAATTAAATATCCTTTGCCACTATTAGGTGAAATTCAATTAATGAATTCAGCATTGGCGATTGCAGCTTGCCAAATTCTGCAACAAAAACGATGGGAAATTTCCGAAACTGCTATCCAAAATGGGATGGCAAACACTCAATGGTCTGGTCGTCTGCAATGGACAAATTGGCGAAATCATAAACTATTAATTGACGGTGCTCATAACCCCGCTGCTGCTATTGCTTTACGTCAATATGTCCAGACTCTCGATTGTTTATACCCGCAACAAAAGGGAAAATCTTGGGTGATGGGTATGCTTTCTACTAAAGACCATGCTGATATTTTTAAGGCTTTGCTGCAAACTGGGGATCGTCTTTATTTAGTACCCGTACCTGACCATAGTTCTGCTGAACCAGAAGAGTTAGCAAAGTTAGCTTTAACTATATGCCCAGAATTATCTCATTGTCAAACTTATCCCGATTTAGTCGCAGGTTTAGAGGCTGCTATTATTAGTGAAAGCTTAACTATCCTCTGCGGTTCTCTTTATCTCGTTGGTTATTTCTTTCAGCAACAGGAGCAAGATTGACTGTTAAATGTTAACTATAGCTTGTAAGGTGGGCGCTCGCCGCAAATGATATATGAGTAAAGTATAAGCTTGTTTGCGGCGAGCGCCCACCCTACGTTTAACTTATTACATTTAACTTACTGCTTACCAAGCAGCCAAAAAGGAAAAGATTGAGTAGGTTCTAGAACAACACCAGTCACACCTTTTTGAGCAAAAACATAATCTTTATCTTGCCATAAAGGAATGAATGGGACATCTTTCGCTAATAAGTCTTGAATTTCGGCAAAAATAGCTTTGCGAGTGGCCGGATTTTGCTCTTGTCGTTCCTTAGCAATCAGTTCATTAACGCGCTTGCTATAGTAAAATGAACCCTGACCTTGACTTGCTCCTTCTTGACATCCTCCTGCTGCTGAACCTTTAGTACAACTCAGAAATGGTTGAATGTAATTGTCAGCATCAAAATAGTCAGCAACCCAGTCTACTAAAGCAGAAGGATAAATCCCTTTCTCAAGGTTTTGAAACAAAGTAGGAGCTTCTACACCATTAACTTCTATTTGCAATGCTCCACCTAATTTTTGTTGAGCAATTGCTTTCAGAGTATTAGCAACCATTGCCCTTTTTGAAGAAGCCGAAGGATACCAAATTTGTAGTTTTGCGGGATTGGTAGCCGAGAATCCAGCCTTACTCAAAAGTTCTTTTGCCTTTGCTATATCTGCCTCTTTATACTGTTCCTTAAACACAGGTTTATAGACATCAAAAGTTGTGGGAATTAAGCTGTAAACTGGTTCTGCTTGTCCTCGCAATACCCGTTCGTTAAGTAAGGGACGGTCAATAATTGTAGCGATTGCTTGTCTAACTGCTAAATTGTCTAAAGGTTGAGACTTCAGGTTGAGGATCATATAACTTACAGTATTACTTTTAGCTGCAATCGCCTGCCAATCGCCCTTTTTTCCCCTTTCTTCCAAATTGCGAATTTGGTCGGCATCTAGAGACAAATAAGCCACATCTACTGCACCAGTTTTAAAAGAGTTAAACAAATTTGCCGAAGTAGAAAGAAACTGAATATCAATCCCTTTATTGGCTGGTTTATCTCCCCAATACTTATCAAAAACATCAAATTTTAAAGAATCACTGCCATATTTTACTAACTTATAACGACCAGTTCCTACAAAAGTATCCGGCTTAAATTTACCCGGCCCAATTTCGTAAGCTTTAGGAGAAATTGCACAAGCGCCCGCAAATCCTAGTAGCGAAGGAAATGCAGCAAAAGGTTTTTTCAACTTAATTGTTAACTCAAATTCGCCAGTCGCCTTGACAGATTCTACAGCATCAGCTAACAAAGATGCTGGACGACCTCCATTCTTAATAAATCGTTCCAGCGAAAATACCATTGCCTTAGCATTAAATACCGTACCATCATGGAAAGTAACGCCTTGACGTAATGGAATAGTATAAGTTAAAGCATCAGAACTAATTTTAGGCATTGCTGTTGCTAATTGCGGGATTAGCTTAGTAGTTCCCGATTCGTAAGTGTAGAGGCGATCCCCCAAATTGTAAAGCAATTCACCGGATATTTGTTCATAAGCATCAGCAGGGTCAATCGTCCGCAGTTTTAGCGTTGTTCCAATTGTAATCCGTCCTGTTCCTGCATCTGTATTTGTAGAATTAGCTGATTGATTTGCGGGCTTTCCACAACTCACAACTAGGAAGCAGCAAAGGCAAAATATACCAATAAATTCTAATATACTAATCCGCTGAATTTTGAGCTTAGCGGCGTACTTTTCTAGCATTTCTTTTACATCCATCAGAATCGTTTTTAACTTTATTAGAACTAATATCCGTAACGCCGCCCTCTGGGCGGTATCTTTAAC
>NZ_JARFTR010000168.1 GCF_029167235.1 Kamptonema sp. UHCC 0994
TAGGGGCTAGGGGAAGAGAGGGGGAAGATGGGGGAGATGGGGAAGATGGGGAGGGGGAAAGGGGGAGAATTTTTTCCCAATTAGCAATTAGCAATTAGCAATTAGCAATTAGCAATTAGCAATTAGCAATTAGCAATTAGCAATTAGCAATTAGCAATTACCAATTAACGTTACTAACTTCTTCGCCTCCACAGTAACATCATGATTTTGAGCGATGCGATCGCGTCCTAATTTGCCCATTTTTTCTAGTAATTCTGGTGGCGATTCCAAAGCGGCCCGCATCGCCTCTGCTAGGGCACTCACCGAACCGGCGGGAACTAGCCAACCGCAGACACCAGGCTGTACTAACTCTGGGATACCGGCCACGTAAGTAGCGATCGCAGGACGACCCAAAGCTAAGGCTTCCATCAGCACTACTGGCAAACCTTCAGCAAAACTCGGCAATACCAGAGCTCGCGCCGCCAGAATTTGTTGCAAAACTTCATTACCTGTCGCCCAACCAGTAATTTCTATATACTCTTGTAGATTGAACTTTGTAATCAAAGATGCGATCGCCTCTCTGAGTACGCCATCACCTACCAATACCAACTTAAATTTCAAGCCTGAAACTGCTAACTCGTTAGCAGCTTCTATTAACAGTAAATGGCCTTTCTGTTCGCTAAGCCTACCAACACAAACTAAGCGAGGTTCCTGCGGTATGGGAACCAGCGGTTGAGTCAAAAACTCAGCATCTACCCCACAGTGAATGACATGAATTTTAGACCACTCAGCGCGATCGCACCATCGGCATAACTGACTTTTGCCAAAAGAACTCACCGCCACCACAAAAGCCGCACCCTTGATTTTTTCATCTAAAGCTAGAACCGTAGCCTTATCAAACTCTTCCGGGCCATGCACAGTGAAACTGTAGGGAGGGCCGCCTAGAACGTGGCACAACATCGCTACAGTTGTAGAATTTGTCCCAAAGTGAGTGTGAAGGTGTGTCGCACCCACATCAGAAAGCCAACCCAGAAGCACACACGCCTCTGCTAAGTAAGCAAAATGGCGCAAAATACCCCGTTCTGAATGCCAGCCAACCCGAAACATCAACACTAAAGCCTTCAAAAATCGTAGAGGTTTAGTTGCCGCAGTCCATAATAGGCTCCAGAGTAAGCCTAGCATTCCAATTTCTAGGACTGTTCGAGTCAGCTCTGCCTCTACTTTATCGGCTTCATCTACAAGTTCAGCGTCGCAAGAACGGATTGAAAAACGTGCAACTTTGATAGCACAAGATTCGACTGCGACAATCTCTCTACGGATGAAACTATGGCTAACCTTGGGATATTGATTAACTAAATAAGCAATTGTCATGCCTATTGCCAGGGAAAATTTGCTGCAATGCTGAGCTTAAGCGGCACTGTGCAGCTATGTTAGCATAGTATTATGATCTACAAACATCCCGCGCCAATGCTAAAAAAATTTGAAGCAAAAGGGGTTAGAGTTGGGAAGTCATTAAAAAATACTACATCTTATGATTTTAAATTGGTCAGAAGTGTTAAAAAAGATCGTAGATCGTAAGCTTTACCCATTTAACTTGCATCTGACTAGCGGGTATCCCAGATAACCACATAGATTTCATAGTTGAGCTATATGCAAAGTAAATTTTTTTGAGGTGACACACAGTAAACTTTTGATTGAGACAGGTATTTAAAGACCTAATTGAGTGACCGGACAAATAACTATCAGAGGTGAACATGGAAACAGAACAGGATGATAAAATTGTATCAATTGGTAAACGAGGCAGACAATTTCAAGAATCACCTGTTGCCGATACAGACGAGTCTAGTCCCCCGCCTCAAAAAGGATTGAACTTGGGCCCTTTTTGGCGGATGTTCCGGCGCAAATCACTGCTAATTATTACGATCGCAACTTTAGTCGCAGTCGGCGCAGGATTTTATATCAAAAGTTCTAAGAAAACCTATCAAGGAGATTTTCGGCTTTTAGTCGAACCCGTAACTAATGAAGCTAGAATTGCAGAACCTTCTACCCTAGCTCGTAGTGACTCGGCAGTACCAAATCGAGATATTTTTAGTTTAGATTACCCTACTCAGCTTGAAATTCTACAGAGTCCTCAAATGCTTTCTGCGATCGTAGAGCGCGTTAAAACTAAATATCCTAAATTTACCTACGAAGAGTTTAAAAGAGGATTACTGGTAATCCGTGTTGGCAGTAATTTACTTGACCAAACCAAGATTATTGAAGTGCGCTATCTGGGACAAGACCCACAGATGGTACAGTTTATTTTAGACGAAATGGCTAAGAAATATTTAAAATATAGCCTTGAAGAACGGAAAACCCGGATCGGAGAAGGTGTTAAATTTATTGAAGACCAACTTCCTAGCTTGCAACAGCGCGTAAATGACCTGACATCCAGTTTACAGCAATTGCAGCAACAGCAAAAAATCACCGATCCGAAAGTGCAGGGGGAAGAATTGTTAACCCAAGTTCGCACTATTGAAACTCAAGAATTAGAAACTCAAAGGCTATTGGAAGAACAGAGATCGCTTTACGCTAACTTGCAGAAACAATTAGACTTTACGCCCAATGAAGCTATTGCTGCTTCAGCTTTGAGCGAAGAACCTCAGTATAAAGAATTGTTAGTAAAGGTGAAGGAAGTAGAAAGTCAAATTGCTGTAGAATCGGCGCGGTTTAAATCTGCTAATCCCCTGCTAGAAGCTCTAGAACGCAAGCGATCGAACTTGTTAGATTTACTCAATCAGCAAACCAAGCGGATTGTTGGTCAAAACTTAGGAGTTGATGCTAATAATTCTAAGGTAATGAGATTTCAAAATTCGATTAGGGTGGGACTAATTAAACAACTGGTTGATACAGCTAATCAAATTCAGGTCTTAGAAGTTCGCAATCAGGCAATATCGCAGGCAAAAGACGATTTTAACCGACAAGCCAAACTATTTCCGGTGGTAGCTCGCAAGTATAATGAATTGTCACAAAAGTTGGAAATTGCGACTAAAACGCGCGACCAACTTTTGACTCAGCGAGAAACATTACGAGTGCAAGCCGCTCAAAATCAAGTGCCTTGGGAAGTAATTTCTAAGCCTCGGATACCTCGCGATCCCGCTGGAAATTTAGCACCAGCTCCCAGCAAAGCTAAAAACAAATTTGCGATGGCAGTAGTGGGTGGTCTACTATTGGGTATTCTCGTTGCTTTGTGGATAGAAAAGATCCGTAATATCTTCTACGTAGCTGAGGATATTAAAGATGCGACTCAATTGCCTATGTTAGGAGTAATTCCCCTTGATAAAGATTCTGAAAAATTAGATCGCGACCATCGAAATGGTTATGCTTCTTTGGTCAGCAACGATGTCACTAGCAGGAGTTCATCTCCATTTTTAGAAGCTTTTGATTCTCTTTACACTAATCTCTGTTTTTTATTCTCAGACCGTCAGATTGGCTCCTTAACTATTGCTTCTGCTGCACCTGGTGACGGCAAATCTACTGTAGCTTTACACTTAGCTGAAGTTGCGGCTCTTGCTGGTCAAAGAGTGCTGTTAGTAGATGCAAATTTGCATTCACCAACGCTACATACTTTATTAGATTTACCAAATTTTAGAGGGCTGAGCGATCTACTTTGCAATAAAATGGAGTCTAATGATATTATTCAGAGATCGCCTCTAGCTGATAATCTGTTTGTATTGACTGCTGGGATTCCTTTACCGGGTGCGGCTAGACGAATGAGTTCTAGTTTTATGGCACATTTAATGGATGAATTTCAAACAAAGTTTGATTTAGTTATCTATGATACGCCCCCTCTTGTTGATGCTAAAGATGCTAATTTTATCGCGGTGCGTACAGATGGAATCTTAATGGTTGTTGCTGTTCGCAAAACCAAAAATTCTGTTGTTAAGCAAGTCCTAAGTCAATTAGAAAGTTTTGGTATTCCCTGTTTAGGAGTAGTGGCTAATCACGTCGGCAAAAATGCTAAATCTAAAGGGGAAAAGGCAGTTGTTTTAAAGCCTGCACGTCAAGTAGGTTTGTCTGCTCCAGCTCCCCAAGAATAATTAAAATAGGACTGACGTGCCACCCTTCGTAACGCCGCCCTCTGGGCGGTAATATACCG
>NZ_JARFTR010000283.1 GCF_029167235.1 Kamptonema sp. UHCC 0994
TCGCAAGCGGAAATTACCCGAAGATACCTTGGCAATTATGGACAAATTTATTGCAGAAGATTATGAAACTCTAAAACAAAAAAGAATGTGGGAGGTCTACGCAGCCCTAGTTCATGCTTGCGAACAAAGTGGTGCGATCGCTCCAAGCTACAAAGCATTCACAAAGGAAGTAAAGCGACGGGATGGCTACGAACAGACGAAAAAACGTCAAGGTCGTCGAGCTGCTTATCAGCGAGAATCTTTCTACTGGGAGTTAAATAAAACCACACCAAGGCACGGCGATCGTTCTTTTGAGATTGGTCATATTGACCATACACAACTGGATGTAGAACTTGTATGTTCCCGCACAGGTCGTCCTTTGGGAAGACCCTGGGCAACATTTTTAATAGACGCTTTCTCACGACGCTTGTTAGCAGTTTACCTGACCTTTGACTCGCCCTCCTATCGCTCTTGCTTGATGGCGCTGCGGATTTGTGTCAAACGTCACGGAAGACTTCCCCAAACTATAGTGGTGGACAACGGATCTGAGTTTCACAGCGTTTATTTTGAAACGCTTTTAGCAACCTTTGAATGTACGAAAAAGCAGCGACCTCCAGCCAAAGCACGGTTTGGATCGGTATGCGAACGTCTTTTCGGAACTTCCAATACCCAATTTATCCATAACCTGTTGGGTAATACCCAAATCATGCGCCAAGTTCGCCAGGTTACAAAGTCAATTAATCCCAAAAATCAGGCGATTTGGACGTTAGGGATATTGTACGAATATCTCTGCACTTGGGCTTACGAAGTTTATGATACGGACGAACATCCAGCACTTTTTCAGAGTCCCAGAGATGCCTTCGCCTCTGGAATGGCGGTTAGTGGTAGTCGAACTCATCGAATGATTCCTTATGACCAAAATTTTCAGATACTTACTTTGCCAACAACTTTAGACGGAAAAGCAAAAGTTCAACCGAGTCGGGGCGTAAAAATCAATTATATCTATTACTGGTCTAATACTTTTCGTGACCCTGAAATTGAAAATACTTCGGTACAGATAAGATACGACCCATTTGATGCAGGAATTGCTTATGCTTTTGTCCGAGGTCAATGGGTAGAATGCGTTTCCCAGTATTACTCAGAATTTCAAGGGCGTTCTGAAAAAGAACTGAAGCTGGCAAGCATTGAGTTACGCAAACATCAACAGAACCATGCAGGACAATCCAAGATTTCAGCTAAGAAGCTGGCAGAGTTTTTAGCAACTGTCGAAGCTCAAGAAGTATTACTAGAACAGAGATCGCACGATATAGAAGTCAGGGAAGTTTTTAGGTTGATTGAGGGTGGAAAAGCAAATCTTGCTGGTAATCGGCAATCAAAAATGACAGAAATTGCCTTTGAGGATAGTGGCTTTTCTGGTGACTCTGAATCTCAAAAACCTTTAAATAAGATGGCTACTTTAGAAACACTTATAGTTTATGAGGAGTTTTGAAAATGACAGCATCTACTGGATTTCCTATCGAACTTCTAAAGCAAACTGCAACACAAAGACTTGCCTACTTTGAAAGTTATACTGTGGCACATCCGCGATTAAAGGAAGCGTATGAAGCCCTCATACGTGCTATCGCCGAACCAGCGGGAGCCTCTTTCATCTTTGTATATGGCCCAAGCGGCATTGGTAAAACGACCTTGCGAATGAGAGTAGAACAGAAGCTCATACAGCAAATATTGTTAACTCTGGAAAGCGATCGCGGTCGAGTTCCTGTAGTTGGAATTGAAGCTGTAGCACCAGAATCTAGGAATTTCAACTGGAAGGATTACTACACACGAGCATTAATTGCTTTAGAAGAACCACTGATCGACCAAAAATTTGATTATGGGGTGCGGGGAATTTATCGAGATATTTTTGGACAAATTTCCATTGAATCTAAAGTAGTTGCACCTGCTTTACGAAGGGCTTTAGAAAATGCACTACGTTACCGCCAACCAGATGTCTTTTTCATAGACGAAGCGCAGCACTTGGGAAAGATGGCAAGCGGACAAAAACTGCAAGACCAGATGGACTGTCTCAAGTCCTTAGCAAACATGACTGGTATCTTACATTGTCTGTTAGGAACTTATGAATTACTCACATTTCGTAACTTGAGCGGTCAGCTTTCCAGACGAAGTGTTGATATTCATTTCCGCCGCTATCTGCCTGACATTCCAGAGGACATTCAAGCTTTTAAAAGCGTACTGCTTACCTTCCAGCATCAGATGCCACTTGAAGAAATGCCGGATTTAGTGACTCATTGGGAATACTGCTACGAACGCACTCTTGGCTGTATTGGAATACTGAAAAATTGGCTCACCCGTGCTTTTAAAGAAGCTCTTGATGAAGGATCAGCTACTGTTACTCTCAAACATCTACAAAGACGTAGTTGGTCGGTTGCCCAGTGTCAAAGGATGCTTAAAGAAATTCAAGAGGGCGAGAGACAACTATCCGAAACAGACGCAGATGTACAAAATTTGCGTACTGCTTTAGGGCTAGGGGAAGAATCAATTCATCTACGAGAAGAACCTTCTGTGTCACCTCGTCGTCAGGGTAAGATAGGCAAGCGCAAGCCAAAACGAGATCCAATTGGAGTGCAACAAGATGCTAAATAACGATGAGCTAACGCTTTATAGTTCATGGAATTTAGAAAAGATATCTACCCCATTACGTAGTCGTTTGTACTCACTGGAACCTATTGGGATTGGAACACTTTTCGCGGAAAGTTTGACAGGATACATTGCTCGATTGGCTCAAGCGCACTGCGTATTACCAGGCGTATTGATGGAAAGAGAGCTTGCATTATTTATAAAGCAAGTTCCTAAAAATAATGATTCAACTAAGAAGCAGGGTCGGACTGGTGTATTCGGTCACACGGGTACGTTCAATGGAGTTGGAGTAATGGCGTTAGATTGGATAATATCTCTATCAATACTCACACTACGTAACGATTTGCATTTTCTAACGATGCTAACTTGGAGTGAAGTTTTTCCAGTCAAGGGTTTGTTACGTAACAACATGGCGTACTGTCCTGTTTGTTTTGAAGAGATGCGAGAAGCTAGGCAGGTTGTCTATGAGCCTCTTCTTTGGGCAATAAACGGAGTTGACGTTTGCCCTTTGCATTATGAACTTCTGCGTCTTCAATGCAGTTATTGTAATCAACCCCTTTCTCCTCTTGCATGGCGCTCCCGACCTGGATACTGCTCAAAATGCGGACAATGGCTTGGATATAAACTTGATACGTCATCCAGCGTTTCTCGTGAATTAGCGGAAAAGCGATTGCAGTATCAAGTTTGGATTGCAAGCAGCATTGGGGAGTTGATTGCTGCGCAGCCAAGGCTTCCTTGGATGCCATCAAGAGAAAAAGTCGGAGAAGCTTTTTCTGTATGTATAAATAGGATGACCGAAGGAAATATAGCTGCTTTTGCTCGCTTAATCGGTAAACCTAGAAATACTGTTTGGACTTGGCAGACAGGGGAAATCTTGCCTCAACTAAGCGTACTTGTACGGATTTGTCACAGTTTGGGAATATCGGTGTTGGATTTTTTAAGTGGTAATTTTATTGTCGAGAAACTAGAGGAGGCAAGGATAATTTCTCAGATTCAATTGCCAAGACCAGACTCATCTCCAAAGAGAAGTGGCAACTTGGAACAATTAAGACGGATGCTAGAGACAATTAAGGATAGCGACGAATGTCCACCCCTTTCTATGGAAGAGGTAGCTAAACGCCTTAATTACAATGCTCGCTATCTCCGTAGGCATTTCAAGGATTTATGCACAACAATTTCAGCACGATACACCAGTTATCGTAAGACCCTACATAGAAGCAGGGTGGAACAGATTTGCTTATTGGTAGAGCAAACCGCTTTGGAAATATACGCCGAAGGGGAAGATCCTACTCGCAGCCGAGTTTCTAAGCGGCTAGCTAAACCAGCGTATTTTAGAGAAAATGAGGTATGTGCCGCATTGGAGGAACTACGACGCAAACTTGGGCTAAAAATCGATGTGAGGAATCTTATGGACTTACAGGTTAAGTGAACCCATAAGATTGCCACAGCTACATTGAAGCATAACCTTACCGTTGCGGCAAAGTTATGGGCAAAGTCACA
>NZ_JARFTR010000095.1 GCF_029167235.1 Kamptonema sp. UHCC 0994
GGCGGCGTTACGAATGATTTTACAATTTGCCTTGCAATCCTTGAATTAACATTGTTACATTGTGTTCTAGAAGTTTTAAATAAGTAGAAGCTGGGCCATTGGGGGGAGAAAGAGAATCTACATAAAATACTCCTCCAAACTTAGCATTTGCCTCTTTAGCAACCTGCTTTTGAACTTCATTATTGACAGTGCTTTCACAAAAAACAACTGGAATTTGATTGGTTTTAACAGTATCGATCGCCTTTTCAACTTGCTTAGGTGTAGCTTGCTGTTCGGAGTTGACTGGCCAAAGATAAACCTCCTTCAAACCATAGTCACGGGTGAGGTAGGAAAATGCGCCTTCACAACTAACCATATATCGCTTAGATTGAGGAACAACGGCAATTTCTTGTTTAAGTTTTTGGTCAATATCTATAATTTTTTGGCTGTATATCCTAGCATTTTCATTGTAGGATTTGGCATTAATAGGATCGAGCTTGACTAAAGCTTTACGAATATTTTCAACATAAATCAAAGCATTTTGCGGAGACATCCAAGCATGGGGATTAGGCTTTCCCTTGTAAGCATCTTCAGCGATCGCGACAGGTTTAATTCCCTCACTTAAAGTGATATGCGGTACTTTAGATAAATTAGTATAATACCTAGCGGCCCAACGTTCGAGTTCCAAACCATTATCTAGTATTAAATCTGCCTGTTTTCCCCGCACCAAGTCACTAGGCGTAGGTTCATAGCCATGAATTTCTGCCCCCGACTTAATCAAAGATTCGACAACAGCTTTATCTCCCGCGACGTTCTGAGCCATATCTGCTAGGACGGTGAAGGTGGTCAAAATTACTTTTTTACCTTTTTTAGCTTGCAGATTGGCTTGTGGCTTAACGGAGTCAGCAGCCTGGGGGTTATTCTTAAGTCTGGTACAAGCTCCTAGACCGATTAAGATCGAGCTGGCGATCGCGATCGCAAACTGGACAGTAAATGCTTTGTTCTGTGACATTGACTACACTGATTTCATAATTCTTTCATTATGATAGCAGTTTGCAGAAATTATGCACTCTGACCAAAGAAACCGAGTTTTTTACCCACAAGACTTAGGCACAACTAACGCAATTCTGTCATTGCCCCCTGCATAAGGGGAACATCCCAATTTTGTAGGGGCGAAGCATTCGGGCGATAAATTTCTGCCAATCCCCATTTTTCTTTAATTCATCCTCCATAATGAAGGTTAGCGGGTGCGTCTTTAATCTCTCTTCAGATAGATGACTTTCACACACTACAGGCTCTAAAGACGCAATGACAAATAATCTCTCTACTTCTGTGCGGCTCAATCTCCTTATTTTCGGTATAGCCTGCGGATGCAACGGTTTCATCGACAACAACCTACTAGCAGCTCAGATAGAACCAGCATCCAAGCAAGAAAATTCCGCTCTTCCAGAGCAAATTTCCCCAAACTACCCAATTGAGCCGCCAGAGATAGACTCTGAAATGGCTGTTTCAGACTCTCCTTTCGACTCCCAAATCGACATCAGCCAAGACACCCAAAAAACTCTAACCGGTCAGGTAACATCTGTATCCCAATTATCCGACGTGCAACCTACAGACTGGGCATTTTCTGCATTGCAATCCCTAGTTGAGCGCTACGGCTGCGTAGCGGGATATCCCGACAGCACCTATCGAGGCAACCGTGCCTTAACTCGGTACGAATTTGCAGCCGGATTAAACGCTTGCTTAGACCAAATTAACAGGCTAATTGCTGAATCGACAACTAACTCAGTCACCAAAGAAGATTTAGTTGCAGTACAGCGGTTGCAAGAAGAATTTGCCGCTGAAATAGCTACCTTGCGGGGGCGAGTAAACGTTCTAGATGCACGGACAGCAGAATTGGAAGCTAACCAGTTTTCTACTACTACGAAACTGAGTGGTTTGACGGGCTTTAATTTAGGAGGAGCAACTGCTGCATCAGGATTAAAAGTAGAAAGAATTGACCCCGAAGATCCCTTCAGCTCAGCTCGACGCGATGCTAATGGTAAACCTACTGTCACCGAAGTTAGGAATAATCCTGACACGACAATGAGTTATTTTACAATCATTGCTTTCCTAACATCTTTCACAGGTAAGGATTCACTGGTAACTAGCCTAGCTGCGGGCAATGGCGATTCTCCTGCCAATGCTTTTAGTTCTGCGGGCTTGTACAATACTTTTGGGGTTCCTAGCTTTGATATTACCACCGCTGCGGGTATTAACAAGGTAGAATTGTTGGAATCTTATTACACCTTTCCTGTTAATAATTCCTTGGAAGTAACAGTGGGCCCTCGTTTGCTTTGGCTGAGTTACTTTGATACCAATGCTTTTACTTCTATTTTCGGTAAAGGTGCTGGCAGTTACAACTCTTTTGGCAGTACATTACTTAATGATGTGGGACGAGGTGCGGGTGCAGTTGCGAAGTGGAATTTGAACGAGAAACTTAAACTCCATTTAGGTTATATGGCGAATGTTCCGGGAGCATCTCAACCAAATCGCGGGTTATTTGGAAACACTCGCTCTTTTACGGCTGAACTGACTTATTCCCCTAGTAAAAATGCGAATGTCCGCCTGATTTACGACCGCACTCGCATTCGACCTAATGATGACGGACAAATTGCTACAAGACCGATTAAAGGGGTTGCTGATGATGGTTTTGGTGGTAAGCTAGAAGATGCTGCTGCTAATAGTTTTGGTTTGAATTTTGATTGGCGACTAGCTGCCAATTTTGGTATTTTCGGCCGCTATACTTACAGCAGCACCCACTTAAATCCGAAAGCTTCAGGGATGAGGGACGAAAGTGTTAATGCTCAATCTTTTCAATTTGGGCTAGGTTTCCCTGACTTGGGCAAAGAGGGGGCCATTGGCTCGTTATCTTTTGTAGTTCCCTTTGATGTTATATCGGGGCGACGATTTTTGGTAGCTGGTGGAGGAGATGGGGGAACTCAGTATGATGTGGAGGCGAGTTACTATTTTCCAATGACGGATAATATTGCGATCGTACCGAGTTTTTATCTGATTATGAATCCTAATAATTTTAGTAGCAATCCTACTATTTATGTGGGAAGTATGCGAATGCAGTTTGCATTCTAGTTAGAAGGTTTAAGTTGCTCTCTCTAACTTTGATAAAAAGGGGGAGCAACTTTAACTCTGCCGATATTGCTGGACAATCGGACTTGCAGTTTATACAATTATGGCAGTCTTGATTGTCAGCAAACAATTAAGACCATATTATTGAATCAATCTTACAACAAATGCCAGGAATTAGTCAACCCCAAAAGAAGTTTTTAGTAACTTTATTTTCAACTATTTTACTCATCTATGGTAAGGTCAACTTCACGAATCTTAGCCGTTATAGTTCTTTAAGTGAAAAAACCTATCGTCGCCACTTTCTCAAACACTTTAACTTCCCACAATTTAATCAATATTTTCTCAAACAGGCTTTGAATCCTGAGCAAAAAATTATTGCTGTCATTGATTGTTCTTTAGTTAAATTTAGATTTTATTGGCAAATTAAGAGTTGATGCTAACCTCCGTTATCTCTATACAGGTGAACAAAAGAAACGCGGCGCACCTCGGAAATATGACGGTAAATTTGACGGTCTCGATTTGAGTCGCCTGAATTTTGTTAAAGAAATAAAACCGGGCGTTACACTTTCTACATTAGTTGTGTGGAGTTGTTGTTTAAATTGCCAAATTTGTTTGGCTTGTATTTCTGAAGTTCAAGCCAACGGTAAACTCAAAAATGCCTTATTCTTTAGCACTGATATTCATCTATCTCCTGAACAAATTATTGAATATTATCAGGCTCGTTTTCAAATTGAATTTATTTTCCGTGATGCCAAACAATTTACGGGCTTATCTGATTGTCAATCTCCTCATCCCCAACGGCTTGATTTTCATTTTAATGCCAGTTTAACTTCTCTTAACTTAGCCAAATATCAGGCTTATAATTGTCACT
>NZ_JARFTR010000030.1 GCF_029167235.1 Kamptonema sp. UHCC 0994
CGGTTTCTTTACCGCCCAGAGGGCGGCGTTACGAGTATCAACTTGGCGGTTAAAATCCTGGTAAAAACAGATAGTTGAGTTTTGTGCAAAAATATTCTACAATAGAGAGTCTTTGCAAAATTTCATAAAGATATAGAGAGGAAGTTAAATGTCTCGATATCGAGGCCCTCGCCTCAGAATAGTCCGCCGCTTGGGAGATTTGCCAGGGCTGACTCGTAAGTCACCTAGACGGGCTTACCCTCCTGGCCAACACGGCCAAAACCGCAAAAAGCGTTCAGAGTATGCGGTACGTCTGGAAGAAAAGCAAAAGCTCCGTTTCAATTATGGGATTTCGGAGCGCCAACTTCTGCGCTACGTGCGGAAAGCACGTCGAGTAACTGGTTCTACGGGCCAAGTGCTGCTGCAAATGTTGGAAATGCGCTTGGATAATACAGTTTTCCGCATGGGGATGGCTCCGACGATTCCTGCTGCACGGCAATTGGTGAATCACGGCCATGTGACTGTTAACGATCGCACGGTGGATATCGCTAGCTTTCAGTGCAAGCCTGGAGATGTGGTTGCTGTCAAAAATACGGAGCGATCGCGCCTACTGGTGGAGGCTAATCTCAAGTATCCAGGTTTGGCTCACTTGCCTAGCCACCTTGAGTTTGACAAGCAAAAACTTGTTGGCAAGGTGAATGGCACTGTGGAACGCGAGTGGATCGCTCTCCAAGTTAATGAGCTGCTGGTGGTTGAATACTACTCTCGCCAAGCTTAACGATTTTGGATTTTGGATTTTGGATTTTCGATTGGGTTTGACTGGGAGTCGGAAGTTTTTCTATCCCGCTAGCAGTCTAAAAATCTAAAATCTAAAATCTAAAATTGCTTTACCCTCCAATTTGTGACATCGTTCTGGTATAAGCGCCCGTTGCGCCAGAGTTCCGCTCTTTGAAGTTGATCTCTGGCTTGAGGGCTAGTAATTCGCTAAGGCGATCGCGCAGTTCAAGAGTTGAAACACCTTCCCGTAGCGCTGTTTTTAGGTCAATTTGACCGCTTTCGTTCAGCAAACATGGCCGAATCCAGCCGTCGGCGGAAAGCCGCATTCGGTTACAGCGATCGCAAAAACATTCTGACATTTGACTGATGAATCCTAATGTCCCTTTCGCGCCGGGAATTTGAAATACATCAGCAGGCCCATTACCACAAACTTGCGATTCTGTCAAGCCCCAACGAGCGCGAATTTGCTGCCGTAATTCGGCTGAGGGTATCCAACCGCGATCGCCAAATAACTCATTATTGCCGATGGGCATAAACTCAATAAACCGGACGTGCCAGTGGCGATCGATACTTAAAGCAGCTAAGTCGAGCACTTCACCGTCATTCACCCCCGGCATTACTACCACATTCAATTTCAAAGGGTCAAATCCTACCCGATAGGCGGTTTGAATCCCTTCCCAAACTTGCAGCCAGCGGCTACGTCCCCGACTACCAACAATCTTATCAAAAGTCTCAGGTTCTAGGGAATCCAAACTGATGTTAATTCGCCGCAAGCCAGCATCGTAAAGGGCTTGGGCTTTTTGGGAGAGTAAAAACCCATTGGTGGTCATCGAGAGGTCTTTAGTTTCCGGCTGATTGGCGATCGCCCTTACTAATTCTACCGCCCCTGGATGCAGCAGCGGTTCCCCCCCAGTCAAGCGAAAGCGGGTAAAGCCTACGGGAATGAAAACCTCTCGCAACAAAGTCAGCAATTCCTGGTGAGTCAGCAAATCTTGCCGCAAAATATAGTCAATCTCTGCGCTGTCAGGCATACAGTATTGACAGCGAAAGTTGCAGCGATCGATCAGACTTATGCGGAGATAATCTACCTGGTTCATATACTTCGCTTCATAATTCTTAAATTATGACCGATCTGTGAGCTTTAGTGGGGGAAGAAATATTGCTAATGGTTAATGGCTAATTGCTAATTGCTTATTGCTAATGACTAATTGCTAGATAACTTTTTATGCAAGATTGATTATTCCATAAGCAATACTCCTCCACCAATATACATATTGATAGACACTTATAGTTACAATGTGTATCGCTAGATTTTTTATATCTAAAGCAGGACAATACTCTAATATAACTATAGTTAACCTTTATTTTTCCATCAAATGAGCAAGAGATGTATTAGTCAAAAGATTTGAGCAATTATTTACGATTCCCCTATTTTTTCTTGCACTCGCCGATATTTCCCATCTAAACGTTCCTGTCGCTGACGGTGGTTATCAGCTTCTAACATTGCCAGCACTTCATCTAATTTTAGCGTCCAAGCGTCAAGCAGGCGACAAGCTTCTCGTATCCTAGCAACGTTTTGCTGTCTTGTCTCTAAATCGGGTATTCTTGGCTGTTGATTCATGGCAGATTCCAACTCCTTTTAATTTCTCGAATACTAGCTATTGAAGCTAATCACTAGATATGATATTATGTTCTCTTAAGTAAGTTCTTAAAAAGCAAGTTTTTGAAACAAATCGGCAATGGGTAGAGTAAAATCAGGGATAATCTCTTCACCATCTAAAGAATTATTAGACTTGAGCAAGCGATCTGGTTCCTGGGCGTTTCGATACACTAAAACATACTTTTGTCTAGGATGAATCACCCAAACTAAACGCGAACCATTATCGAAATATTCTACAAGTTTTTTGTCGATTTCTTCCACCGTATTACTGGGAGAGAGAATTTCTACAGCTAGATCTGGTGCACCTTCTAAGAAACCATCGGGGAGATCGTCTAAGCCTTGCAAACGTTCTTTAGCCATGAAAGAAATATCGGGCGATCGCTTATTCCCTGATTTCATCTTAAAAGCAGTGCTAGAATCGAACATTGCACCTAGCTTGTGGAGGCGGACATAGCCACCGAGTAAAATCATTAGGGTACTACAAACATAACCATGTTTTGCGCCAGAGTTTCCCATATCAATTAGTTCTCCATTGACAATTTCATAGCGGTGTCCATCTCGATCAAGTGCCATAAATTCGGCATCAGTCCAGATTTTTTTATCTGTTGGGGTTTCAATTTGGTTTTCAGTTAGATTTTCTGTTGGATTTTGCAGTAGAGTCGTCATAGGTTTCTCCAGAGACTGATATTGCTAGTTAAACAAAGTGTAGCAAAATGGGGAAACTAAAAACGTTGGACAAGAGATCCTGAGCGATTGGAAATCCGGCGATTGGAAATCGCGTCTACACAAACGAAGTCCGCCTTCGCGGACTAAAGAAAATGGAATCTTCAACCCGCGTAGGCGGGTTTTGTTTGTGTAGACGCGGTTTCAACCGCCAGGTGATTATAAATCTAAATAAAATGGAATCTTCAACCCGCGCAGGCGGGTTTTGTTTGTGTAGCCGCGATTTCAATCGCCGAGGTATTGATTTGCCCTGCGATGATATCCCAACGATGATATCCTAATGATAATACCCCAGCGATCGTATCCCAATTTAGAAATCGGGCGATCGTAATTTCGGCGATTAGAAATCCGGCGATTAGAAATCCGGCGATTAGAAATCCGGCGATTAGAAATCCGGCGATTGGAAATCCGGCGATTAGAAATCCGGCGATTAGAAATCCGGCGATTAGAAATCCGGCGATTGGAAATCGCGGCTACACAAACAAAGTCCGCCTTCGCGGACTAGGATCGTAATCGGTACGTAGTTTTAAATCCAAACGTGACAAATATTAAACCTCGATCGGGATATACACTGCCAGTTTTTGCCTGTGCTGCTGCACTGGCTGCGCTGCGCTATTTGCATAAAGATATTTCATCCGTCGATACTGTATCAGTAGATTTAATTGAACCTGCGATCGCAGCAGAAATTCCCATAGAGCAAGTAACATTTCTCAAACCAGGCACGGCTTTAGCTGTCACTCGATCAGATCCGGGAGATAACCTCGATCTCACTCGCAATACTCCAGTTTGGGCGATGGTGGAATTGACAACTAATTACGTAACGCCGCCAT
>NZ_JARFTR010000047.1 GCF_029167235.1 Kamptonema sp. UHCC 0994
CGTTACGTAATTGGTATAACAGTTAACAATAATACAGGCTGCTGATAAAAAGGGCTATAACCAGGTACTATTTTCATCCCAGGTTGAGTAACCCGCAGAGTTAATGAAAGCCTTACCTTTCCGCTAGTATTTCGCAGGGATCTGTGAACTAAATCCTCCGTAAAAATCACAAATTCTCCCGGATGAAGTACAACTGGTAATGCCCGTTTTTCTAAATCGCTACCTATATCAAAAAAGTTATTTCCACTAAAAGGATCTGTGACTTTTATTGACAAATCATTGCTTATAATAGCACTCGGTAGATACTCAAATCCATTAGACTCATTAACTTCAGTAAGAGCGATATAAACATTGATACTTTTACCCACACCTTCCAAAAGTTTTGGATAAGAATCGCGATGCCAAAAAGGGATTAACTGCTGAGAAGGATAATTTGCCCAAATTTCAGAACGCCATAAAATTAACTCTTCACCTAAATATTCTTTCAACTTTTGTAGTAATATTTTGTCTTGGCACAATGACAAAATAGCAGGCGAGTCAAGATGCCTTTCCATCTGAAATTCCTTTTTAATAGTTTGGATTAATAGCAACAATAAAGAACCAAACTCTAATTTAAACAGCAGACGAAAAAAGCTAACGATCAATAACTTTTTTGGTGGCTTCGGCAAAATATTTTCTAACGTTATTTTGGCAATATCGGCAATTTCTACTTGATTCAAAGCCAGAGAATATGGTAAGCTAATATTAGAGTCATTTTCTCTTACTCTTGAAACTTTATTTTGCTGTAAATTGCCACCCGTCCACAGTAAACTACGTTCCCATAGTTCTTTAGCTAATTTAGTATCTTTAGCAATATTAGGAAGCATAATTTCCTTACCTTTGCGATCGTAAAATCTACCACTTACACCCTCAAAAATGGGATCTATTGCAGTTGAGATTACCCCCGCAGCACCATCTTTAAGCGAAACACCTAAACCTAAATATCTACTCAATCGGTGTCCCAAAGTAATATTAGACTGAACAAACCCCGGATGCACTGCATTAACGCTCACATTGGTATCGCTTAACCGCCGCCCTAATTCCGCAGTTAATAATAATAAACATAGCTTAGAAACAGCATAAAGTTCAAGAAAATTTAATGGAGTTTTCTTAACTAAAGAGTCCCAATTAATTGCAGTTGGTCGCAAGGCTAAGTCAGAAGCAACCATCACAATTCTACTCGGCGCTGAATTTTTGAGGTTTTCCAGTAGCAAGTGAGTTAACAAAAAATGTCCGAGATAGTTAGTTCCCCAAATCATCTCAAAACCTTCTTTTGTTGTCCCCATATTGTTGAAAATTCCTGCATTATTTACTAATATATCGATAGGAAGCTGCTTTGACAAAAATAGATCGACAAATCTGCGTACCGAGTCAAGAGAAGATAAATCTAAAGGGAGAAATTCAACCTGCGGATTTCCACTTTCCCGACGGATATAATCGACAGCAATTGTGGCTTTGGCAATGGAACGACAGCCAATAAATACGCTATTTCCCAATTTTGCTAGACCTACAGCAGTCATCAAACCTATTCCAGAGTTTCCACCCGTGACGATACAAACCTTCTGATTTTTATTCCTATCCATAATTTCCTTAGCAAAGTTTGTGTTACATATCTTAACTTAATTAGGACTCACGAATAACTAAAGTAACGCCGCCATCTTGGCGGTGAGTTTACCGCCGGGACGGCGGCGTTACAAATAATTTGCGTAAGTCCTAGATTTATACAACCCATTAGAAGCTGGCTATCTTTTAGAAATATGGCAAAATGGAAAAAGCAATCGACTTTTACTGCGGTGGACGGTTGACTCGAATCAATTTCCCCGTCAATATTTCTTCCGCAGAAATAGCCTCATTAATTCGCGTCGCTAACCTCTGAAAATTTAACTCTTCCGTGCAAACAATGATACCAGCATGGTTGGGGTTCCAGCGATGCAGTTTCATATAATCGCGACGATTTCCCGTCAAAACCGTTCGCTCAATACTAACAGCAAAAGCTAACACTTCTTCGTCAGGAATCCCCTGGTTTGCTTTGCCGGCTTCCTGTACTGTTAATACCCTGTACTGTTAATACATCGTGACCCAAAACCCGCAGGAAACCTACAACTTGCAGGGGGAAATTTTCATCGGTGTAAAGACGTGCCACTTTTCAAACTTCCTCATTTTCTTGCATAACTTCATCATTTTCTCTAATTGCTTGTTCAATTTCATCTACATAAGCATCAGCATAAGCCCACGCATTTACCAAATCAGCAGCAGTAAGATGTGGGAATGCTTCTAAGATAATGGCATCCGAACCACCTAAACGACGATAATTTATCAGCGACCAAACGGGTATGCGAGTATTGCCAATACAAGCATCACCACCGCACACACCCGGAGTTTTTTTAATACCTAGCGAACTATTACTTATGGTTTGAAGTAAAAATTCTATCGCAGCGGCTTTATCCGCGATCGTTAAGGCAGCAAGATCGATTTTTAATTCGGTTATTGTCATTGTTTACTATCTCATTGATACGGAAGTAATATTGTTTACTCTATTATAATTATAGCTAATTCACCTCTCCGAGTCAACCTGCTTAACTTCCTCCAAAGAAACGCATTCCATAAAAACTTGCCTTCTATTGAAGATACTATAGGCAAGCATAATTATTGTAATAGCGATCGCGCCCAAAACCAACTTAAACAAGACTGACGCACTAAGGGCGAAAAATCAAAGCTTGAGATTGCTTCACTACTTTCGCACTACTACCCCGAAACCATTAACAAGAGCGATCGCGCCATAAACGAATCCAGCGCATTAGTTTATCCTCTGCTACCGAGATCAATTTTACCTTATTGCTGGTACAATTAAAATAGTCGAGCAATGGGTACTAAGCCAGACAAAACTTTACCCAACTCCCAATTCCCATCATTAATTATTCCAGAAAGCTGTGGTTGTACAAGTATCCGATAGCACCTACGAAGTTAAAACTCAGGAAATCGCCAAACAACTCCTGAGTGCTACCCAAGAAAAAAAGCGCTCCTTTTTTGGCCAATTACAAGACCAAATGCGCTGGGATGATAAATTACTAGATTGGGCGATGGCCAGTCCGGGTTTGCGAGTGCAATTATTCCGATTTATTGATTGTTTGCCTGCACTCCGTAGCAAACCAGAAATTGCCCGTCACTTGCAAGAATACCTAACAGCAGAAGAGGTAGAATTGCCAGAAGCACTTAAAAAGTTGCTCAATTTTGCGAATGCAGATTCTGTTCCCGGACAACTCGCAGCGACAACAGTTGCACCTGCTGTAGAAACCTTAGCGCATAAATATATTGCTGGGGAAAATATCAAGCAAATTATCAAAACTCTAGAACGACTGCGAAAGGATAAAATGGCTTTCACAGTTGACCTTTTAGGGGAAGCAGTAATTACTGAAGCTGAGGCACAATCTTATCTAGATCGCTACTTAGAATTAATGGCAGAATTGACCAATGCAGCTAAGAGTTGGTCGCCTGTAGATGCGATTGATAAAGCTGATGGTGAAACTTTGCCGCGAGTTCAGGTTTCTGTTAAGTTAACGGCATTTTATTCTCAGTTCGATCCTTTGGATGCTAAAGGAAGTCAAGAAAGGGTAAGCGATCGCATTCGCATTTTACTCCGTCGCGCCCAGGAATTAGGCGCTGCCGTTCATTTCGATATGGAACAATATGCTTATAAAGACATAACTTTAAGCATTCTCAAACAGCTATTGTTAGAAGAAGAATTTCGCAGTCGCACAGATATCGGCGTGACGATGCAAGCCTATCTGCGCGATAGTGAAGATGACTTAAACGACCTGATTTCTTGGGCAAAATTGCGCGGATTTCCCCTGACAGTGCGGTTAGTCAAAGGCGCTTATTGGGATCAGGAAACTATCTTAGCAATGCAGAAAGATTGGCCGCAACCAGTCTATAATGATAAAGCTGCTACTGACGCAAACTTCGAGCGGATGACGCAAATATTGCTGGAAAATCACGAATATTTGTATGCCGCAATAGGCAGTCACAACGTGCGATCGCAAGCAAGAGCAATTGCTATTGCTGAAACCCTAAATATCCCCCGCCGTCGCTTTGAAATGCAGGTTTTATACGGCATGGGAGATAAGTTAGCTAAGATATTAGTCGATCGCGGCTATCGAGTACGAGTTTATTGTCCTTACGGCGATTTACTGCCGGGAATGTCTTATTTAATTCGCCGTTTGTTAGAGAATACTGCTAACAGTTCATTCCTGCGCCAAAGTTCAGAAGATAGACCAATTGAAGAATTATTAGCCGCACCAGTTACTAATGGGAAAGATGTCTTAGTTTACGATCGAGTTTTCCCCAATGTCGCCGATACTGATTATGCTGATGAAAAATTACGGGAAGCAGGACAAAAAGCTATGCAATCAGTGCGACAACAGTTAGGTAAAACCTATCTTCCTCTGATTAATGGGGAGTATCAGACAACAGCAGAAACAGTTAATTCTGTCAATCCTTCTAATCCCAGTGAAATTGTTGGTAAAATCGGATTGCTTTCCGAGGAACAAGCAAAACAAGCACTAAAAGCAGCAAAAGATGCTTTCCCCAGTTGGCGGAAAACACCAGTTAGGCAGCGTGCAGGGGTATTACGAAAAGCCGCTGAATTAATGGAACAGCGCCGACATGAGTTATCAGGTTGGATGGTGTTTGAAGTTGGTAAACCCTTGCGAGAATGCGACGGTGAAGTTTCAGAAGCGATAGATTTTTGCCGCTACTACGCCGATGAAATGGAACGGTTAGAAGATGGTAAAAATTACGATGTTGCTGGAGAAACTAACCGCTACCAATATCAACCGCGCGGGATTTCTTTAATAATTTCCCCTTGGAATTTCCCTCTCGCAATTCCTGTAGGGATGACAGTAGCATCTCTGGTTGCTGGTAATTGTACTTTACTCAAACCAGCCGAAGTTTCATCAGTAATTGCTGCCAAAATAGCCGAAATTTTGGTTGATGCCGGTGTGCCTCAAGGCGTATTTCAATATGTGCCTTGTCGGGGTTCGTCGGTAGCCGCTTATATGGTGAAACATCCCGACGTTCAGATGATTACTTTTACTGGTTCTCAAGAAGTTGGTTGTCGCATTTATGCCGATGCTGCGATTCTACAACCGGGACAAAAACACCTGAAGCGAGTAATCGCAGAAATGGGTGGAAAAAATGGGATCGTCGTTGATGAAAGTGCAGATTTAGATCAAGCAGTCGCAGGTGTTGTGCATTCTGCTTTTGGTTACAGCGGTCAAAAATGTTCCGCTTGTTCGCGAGTAATTGTGGTGGAATCGGTGTATAATACTTTTGTGACGCGGTTAGTAGAAGCTGCGCGATCGCTTAATATTGGCCCCGCTGAAATTCCCAGTACCCAAGTTGGCCCTGTAATTGATGCTAACGCACGCGATCGCATCCGCGAATACATCGAAAAAGGCCGCGCCGAAGCGAAAGTTGCTTTAGAGATGCCCGCACCCGATAATGGTTATTTTATCGGCCCAGTAATCTTTAGCGAAGTATCCCCCACAGCAACAATTGCCCAAGAAGAAATATTTGGCCCAGTATTATCCGTAATTCGGGCGAAAAACTTCAGCGAAGCACTAGCAATTGCTAACAGTACAAACTTCGCTTTAACTGGCGGATTATATTCTCGCACTCCTTCCCACATTGAACAGGCAAAAGCAGATTTTGAAGTCGGCAACCTGTATATAAATCGGGGAATTACTGGTGCAATTGTATCCCGGCAACCCTTTGGTGGGTTTAAGCTTTCAGGAGTCGGTTCTAAAGCAGGGGGCCCCGATTATTTACTGCAATTCCTCGAACCCCGCACTATCACAGAAAATATCCAGCGCCAAGGATTTGCACCCATAGAGGGAGTTGATTAGGCATCTCCAATAAACCTTGTAGGGCAGGCATCTTGCCTGCCTTTGACTGGCTTTTTCAGAGATGTCTATTGGCGAAGAAACAAGAAAGAAGGAAGAGGGAATAAATTGCAGGCGCATTTCTGACGTAACGCCGCCCTCTGGGCGGTATCTTTACCGCCCAGAGGGCGGCGTTACATTTATCTTTGTTTTTTAATATAATTTTACAATATAGCTAAATTTCTAGATTTTAGTATTAATTATTATTAAAATTCTAAAATTTTTCCTAGTTTCACCCTATACCATATCAGCCTAAAATGACCTCTCAGCCCTTCAATATTAGGGAATAAAGACGCGATCTAGCCTTTAAGGTTAGATTTTGGTCAACAACTAGCAATATTGGCTTTCAGAAGCGATCGCAACTCTTGACAAGTTTACCGATTGGTAGTCCCGTTTACAACGGATGGGGATCGCCAAGTGTTACCTTTGCTATATCACAACTTGTTTTAGCGCGAAGCTCCTCAGCAGTTATGGCTCAAATTCTCGATCCCCTACCTTCTAACAGCTCTGGTAAGATTCTCTGCTGCTATGTGAATGCTACCAGCCAAATCCAGATTGCACGCATCACCAACATTTCCAACTGGTACTTCGAGCGAGTGGTGTTCCCAGGTCAACGCCTAGTATTTGAAGCATTACCCGCAGGACTGATGGAGATTCATACTGGGATGATGGCCAGTGCGATCTTATCAGATAAAATCCCTTGCGATCGCCTACAAATCAACGAAGGGCCCTATTCGACAATCAACCCACCCACCCAGTCTACAGGGGCAACAACTACCACTCCCACTAGGAGTGCACCGCGCCCTAAATCCAGGGAAATATCAGAACCTTTACCCATGCCTGCTTTAACATTAATTGACTGAGGTTTGTCACTGTTCTTAGGATTAGCTTAGCTTGAATGCACGGGTGCAAATACTGTGCAAAGTTTACATTGAAAAGTTTTGAAAGTGCGAGTAATGTCAGCAAACTTTAATCAACCATTACCTTCAAAAGCAGAATTGCCTGCGGTATTTCACATTTCTCCTTTAATTCGCATTACTTTGCTCAGTCTTTATGTGGCCCTGACATTGCCTTTACCTTTTTTATCGGAGGTGACAGCAGCACCAGTACCGCCAGCATTATTGTGGGTAGGTATCAGTTTGGGTGGCCTAGCCATATATGCAACTCTGAGCGAAATGGTGATATTAAACGAAGAAGAGATTCAAGTATCATATCCCAAATGGGTGCCTCGTTTTTATCGCCAAGGTTGGTCGCTACCTTGGAATCAAGTAAAAGCTCTTAAACCTAGAACTACTGGTCAGGGTGGTTTAGTCTACTACTTTTTAAGTGATTCTGGTCAAGGTTATTTGTTACCGATGCGCGTGGCGGGATTTGCTAAATTGGTGCGGTTGGTGGAAACAAAAACGGGTATCGATACAGCGGATATCCGCCCTTTGTCGCAACCTTGGATGTATTTGATTTTGTTGGTGTGTACGGTGTTATTGTTGTTAGTTGATGTCTGGACTATTGCTATAGCGCTTATCAAGTAAGTGAGGTAAGTAGTTGGGCTTTAGCCCTCTGAGAGGTGTTTAACTAATTACAGGCAAAAAGATGAAATTGCAGAAGTTAGGGTTTCATGTCCAGCAAATAGTAGTAGCAAAACTTGGTCTTTTAGTTCTTCTAAACTGAGGCGATTAATATAGCAACTGCTAAGACGGTTAGGACATTTGCTTATGGCCCAAACCATTGATTCTATGTCCCCTCTTCCCCTCTTCCCTAGCCCTGAGCATCGTAGCCCCTAGCCCCTAGTTATAACTCCTACCCCGCCATTGAGTAGGCTTGTTAATAGCAGAGATAAAAATTCGTAGAAAGGCTAAGGGATCGGCGAGAGGAGAAAGCCAAAATATCCACTTAGATTTTGCTTGCGTGCGGTCATAAGAAGGTGCGATCGCAAAGCACAAAGCCACCCTAATTGCTGGCAAAAATAGGTTTAATCCCAATAAAAATAGAGAAGGCGATGGAGACAGAGAAAAAGGTGAAGACAAAAATAAATAGCTCAATAAAATTGGTATCGGTAAGCCTTGAACTGCTAATAATAGCCACAAATCCCCCCATATTTGAGCCTGAGAAGAAGCATCTTTTAAGTCAAGCGATCGCCCCCACTCCTTCCAAGTTTCAAGGGCCCCCTCATACATCCGTACCTTCAAAACTTTCGCACCATCCAAAAACCCGACTTTAAACCCAAGAGATGCGGCAAAACGAGCCAGGGTGACATCATCGCAAAAAGAACCTTTTGCGGCTGTATAGCCCCCTAATTGAGCTAAAACCGACCGCTTACACAAAAAACACTGACCATTTGCCATCACTCGTTCCGCTGATTCTGCCCCCGTACCCGTCGGCCCAAAACGATAAACTAAAGTCATTAACAAGGCGGGTTGCAGCCATAATTCTCCCGGATATTTAAGGATAAACTGCGGCGAAAGGGAAATTAGATCGTAACCCTCAGTAACTGCTGTCTTGAGTAAACTGGCAATTAAACCGGGATGGGGTTGCGTATCCGCATCTATTCCTAAAATCCAGTCACTATTCTCGGAACTGTTCAAAAAACCTGTATGCAAAGCCCAAGGGCGGCCCACCCAGCCAGAAGGTAAGGGATCGTCGTTAATCAAGCGAAAGCGAGGGTCATTTTGTCCCGTAGCTTTGACTAAATCCCCCGTTCCATCTTCAGAATAACTATCAACGACTATTACTTCCCGAAGTTCGTAACTTTGGCGAGTTAATCCCGCCAGACAAGGTGAAATGCGATCGGCTTCGTTTAAAGTTGGTACGATCGCGCTACAAGTACCGATTAAATCTGGGGTTGGTGACTGCGGTTCCAAGGTTGGATAGCGAGAGGGCCCTTTCATCAACCGCGATAAGAGAATAGCTACGGCTGGTAATTGCAGTAGTAGCAGTCCGACACTGGCAATTTCGATCGATGAATCAGGGGAGAATAGGTTGTGGGCGATCGCAAAAATCAAAGATTTAGATTGGAAATTTAAGTAGTGATTTTACATTCTACCAGGACTAGGGGAACCGCTTTTAATCGGTTATAACCGACTTTAACTATGAGACAGGGGTTTTAAACCCCTGACGGACTATAGCTTTAAGAAATGAAACACCTGACCGATTTCCAGCCTAATCTGCCAAATCTGGGAACACCTCCCGCACCGCAGGATGCACCAAACGACCATTCTGGACATTCAAACCCTTTCCTAAAACAGGGTTAAGTTCCAAAGCTTTCATACCGTGATTGGCAAGTTGGAGAACATAAGGCAAAGTGCTATTATTCAGTGCTTGAGTAGCCGTCCAAGGAACAGCCCCCGGCATATTCGGCACACCATAATGCACGACACCTTCTTCAATGTAAGTAGGATGAGTGTGAGAAGTCGATCGCAGAGTTTCTACACAACCCCCTTGGTCAACAGCCACATCCACAATTACAGAACCGGGGTGCATCTTGCTGACCAAAGAACGGGATACTAGAATTGGAGCTCGACGACCCAAGACTAAAACCGCACCAATGAGCAAATCTGCATCCGGGACAACAGCCTCAATTTGAGACGAACTGCTGTAGAGGTATTCCACCCTGGAACCGAAAATAGTCTCCAGATCAGCCAAACGCTCCACATTTACATCTAAAATCTGCACCTGAGCGCCCAAACCTACAGCAATTCTAGCGGCTTCCGTACCCACGATACCGCCACCTAGAATCACAACTTTACCCGGTTTAACTCCAGGGACACCGCCCAAAAGCACGCCTCGCCCCCCTTGCTGGCGTTCGAGAAACCGAGATCCGAACTGCACAGACAAGCGGCCCGCAATGATACTCATCGGGGTTAAAAGGGGCAATTTTTGATCTGGGAGTTCGACAGTTTCGTAGGCGATCGCCTGTACCCCCGAAGCGATTAAATATTCAGTTAACTGCCGATCCGCCGCCAAATGCAGATAGGTAAAAAGCAACTGCCCTTTTTGAATTAGTGGATATTCCGCAGGTAAGGGTTCTTTGACCTTAACCACCAATTCTCGATTCCAGGCATCTTGAGAGTTTGATACAATCTTTGCCCCAGCCTGAATATAGTCTGCATCTGTAAAGCCGGCACCATCACCAGCACCAGTTTCCACAAAGACTGCATGACCGCGATCGCAACATACTCGCACACTTGTTGGACTCAGCCCGACGCGAAACTCCTGATCCTTGATTTCCTTGGGAACGCCAATTTCCATCTAGTACCTCGACTGTTACCAGTGCCGTGATTCAATTTAACTCACATCTTGCACTAATCTCAGAAGTCACCGCCTAATTAAAATTGTCTTAAGATATACATTTGACTGGCATAATTCTTAGAATCAGGACTTACGGATTCACCAAATCCCGACCGCCTGGGTGCAAAGAAACCCCAAGCAGACAGAGGATTCGCGATCGCGAACTCTTACCTGAGACCAAGGCGCAATCTTGCCGGATAGCAGAAAATAAAATAGCTACTGCCGTCAAAACAAGCCTAGCTTAGACCATCTCACATTTCACTTATGTTCCCATAGCCAGTTATTAAGGACAGCAGACTACCGTGTTCCAACGCTTCAAGCAGGACTTAAAAAATGACCTGATTGCAGGTCTGTTGGTAGTGATTCCCTTGGCTACCACCATTTGGCTGACAATTACTATTGCTAGTTGGGTGATTAATTTTCTTACCAAGGTTCCTAAGCAGATCAATCCCTTTGACGGACTCCACCCGATTTTAGTAAATCTGCTGAATTTCTTGGTAGGTCTAGCCGTACCTCTGCTGAGCATCTTACTGATCGGTTTGATGGCTCGTAATATAGCAGGGAGATGGCTGCTAGATTTTGGTGAAAGGCTATTACAGGCGATACCTCTAGCCGGCTCGGTTTACAAAACCCTCAAACAGCTCCTAGAAACTCTCCTCAAGTCTAATGATAAATTTCGTCGCGTAATATTAGTGGAGTATCCTCGGCGCGGGATTTGGGCTTTGGGCTTTGTCACGAATACGGTAAATGCGGAGATTGAGTCTCATCTACAAGGCTCAATGATCAGTATTTTCGTCCCGACTACGCCCAATCCTACTACTGGCTGGTACGCGATCGTCCCAGAAAATGAAGTGATTACTCTGTCTATGTCCGTTGAAGACGCTTTTAAGGTAATAATATCTGGTGGTATTGTTAACCCTACTGTATCTATTCCTGTACCATTAGCAAATCTCCCAGGCAAAAAACTAGAACCATTGCTCTCAGAAAGTAGGTTATCACCTGTTCCTGTAGAAGAAGATTGTTAACGGTTAACGGTTAACTGTTAACTGTACTCAAAACTTTGGTGATGGGTTTCGTGAAATGCTTCACCTATCCTATTTTTATAGGACTTATGCAGAGTTAACATATTGATACCCCTTTTATTTCTCGGCGATTGAAATCGCTACTACACAAACAAAGTCCGCCTACGCGGACTAAAGAATTCAAGAGGGTATTAAGCCAGATTTGGTAGACACCATAAGGGTGCGTAAGTCCTGTTTTACTAACAACCAACAACCAACAACTAACCACTAACCACTAACAACTAACCACTAACTAATATGAAAAAAGCCCGCGAAACGGCGCGTGAAGTCGCACTTCTTGGTATCAGCCAACTACCTGCGAATCCAGAACGCTTAGAAGCGCAACAATTGCAAGATGTGGTATTAGCGGCTGTCCGCACCCTGGCTGGGGAAGTTCAAGATGCGATCGAAACAGCCGCCACCGAAGTCCAACGGGGAAGCGATCGCCTTCTGGCTAGCGAAATTCGTGCCCCTGACTTACAAACGGCTAGAACAATGGTGCGTGAAGCCATCGAACTCACCGAAACTGCCATTAATCGCTTAGGTATCGCCTTAGAATTGCCAGAAACAATCCATCTCGCTAACCAAGAGGATGTTCGTACTTACGCCCTAGAAATCTTGAGCACAGTAAGCGCTAATCGCCTTGCAATTGATGAATTGCTGAGCGCGGCGCTGGTAGATTGGCAAATAGAGCGCTTACCTCGAATTGACAGAGATATCATGCGAATCGCTGTGGCTGAAATTATGTTTCTAGGTCTTCCCGAACAGGTAGGGATTAACGAAGCTATAGAATTGGCTAAACGCTACAGCGGTGAGGAGGGATACCGATTCATTAATGGAGTGCTGCGGCGGGCTGTGGAGAAAATGAAGCCGGAATCGAGCTTAGCTTAGAATACCTTGAGGCGATCGGTAATTAGGAATTGGTAATTGGTAATGATAAGGGTAAAGTGTGAAGTGTAAAGCGTGTCTTTATATTTTATCCGTCATCATTCCCCCTTTCCCTATGGTTTTTAATTGGTTTCGCCGCCAGTATAGCGATCGCCCCGACGAGTCCGAAAACGATCTGGCTAAATCCGCTGAACCTGAAGCAGATTCTACCGAATCAACGCCCACAGAGGAACAACAGCCTGAACCCGTTGTTGAAGACTATCTCAGTTGGGCTAAAGCCGCCTACAAAAATATTCAGCAGCAAAAAGGGCTGGGTGAAATAGCAGAAGTGTCGGCCCCAGCAGCCTCCGAACCAGTTGGGGTAGAAACTCCCGCTGAGATTTCTCAGATAGAGGAATCTGTCACATCAGAAGTCACGCCACCGATCGCTGAACCTGTTGCTGAGATTTCTCAGATAGAGGAATCTGTCACATCAGAAGTCACGTCACCGATCGCTGAACCTGTTGCTGAGATTTCTCAGATAGAGGAACCAGCCACACTAGAAGTCACGTCGCAGACTATCAGCGAACCTATTTCTGAAATAAAAATTGCTACAGAAACTTTAGAGAGTTCTACAGCAGAAACACCCGCTGAACAAACAGAATTAATCCATCCACCAGAAGCACTAATAACAGCAAAAATACCAGAAATAGAAATAGAAACCTTTGCATCACCAACGCTAGTAGTTTCGGCAGAAAATCCAGGTGAGGCAACAATTTCTGCATTAGAAACTCAACAGCCAGAGACAACTACTACCGAACCTTTACCATTTTGGGCAAGAGCTCAAGCTGAACGAGAAGCGCGGATAGAACGTTTAAAAGAAACAGCAATTGAAGAACCAGAAGAAATTATTGCTGCTATTAATTCAACCGTAGCCGAACCCTCAACAGTTATTGATGAAGAATTTCCAGTTGATTTCGACGAGGGTTTTGTTTGGTCAGCAGAAATTTTAGCTTCTCAAGGCCGCCGTCCCGATCAAATTTCTTTTGAGGAAATTACTTGGCTACAAAAATTACGGCAAGGGTTAGAGAGAACTCGCCGTAGTTTGATTAACCAGCTTAAAGCCATAGTTGGTCAAGGCCCGCTCAATCAAGATGCAGTGATCGAAATTGAGTCGCTGTTATTGCAAGCAGATGTAGGAGTTGAGGCTACAGATATTATTGTCAATGCTTTGCAACAAAAACTGCGAGAGGAAGTATTACCCCCAGAAGAAGCGATCGCTTATCTCAAAAAACTTTTACGCGAGCTCCTTGATTCTCCTTACCAAGAAAGCGCCTCTAGGAATCATGTTGCAAGCCGGACTTTTGCCCCAGAAAAAGATACCTTCAATATCTGGTTAGTTGTTGGCGTTAATGGCGCTGGCAAAACTACAACTATTGGCAAAATTGCCCACCTGGCCCAGAAATCTGACTACCGAACCTTAATAGCGGCGGCTGATACTTTTCGGGCCGCAGCAGTAGAGCAAGTGAAGGTTTGGGGAGCTCGTAGCGATGTAGAAGTGATTGCCAATCCTGGGAAAAATACTGACCCTGCTGCTGTGGTATTTGACGCGATCGCGGCAGCTCAATCGCGAAATACAGAACTTTTAATTGTTGACACCGCCGGTCGCCTCCAAAACAAGAAAAATTTAATGGACGAACTTAGCAAAATTCGTCGGATTATAGACAAAAAAGCTCCCGGTGCTGTCGTAGAATCTCTACTGGTTTTGGATGCAACCTTGGGGCAAAATGGTCTGCGACAGGCTGAAGTTTTCTCAGAGGCAGCACAACTTAGCGGAGTAGTCTTGACAAAACTCGATGGAACTGCTAAAGGTGGTGTGGCACTGGCTGTAGTACAGCAGCTAGGTCTACCGATCCGGTTTATTGGTGTCGGGGAAAGTATCGAAGACCTCCGCCCTTTTTCTAGTTATGAGTTTGTAGAAGCGCTACTTAGTGGTTAACGGTTAACGGTTAACGGTTAACGGTTAACGGTTAACCGCTCAAGTTAATAGTTGATAGCTAGCAATTAGCAATTAGCAATTAGCAATTAGCAATTAGCAATTAGCAATTAGCAGTTAGCAATTAGCAGTTAACAATTAACAGTTAACAGTTAACAATTAACAGTTAACAGTTAACAATTAACAGTTAATCTCAAGTTCAAAAAAACGGTAACAAATAACTCCCAACCCGATGACTGCTGTGCCCTTGCCAAGACCCTCACCTCAACCGGCTGACCGCTCTCCCGGTCGTAATCCTTCAGAAGTAACGCCAGTTTTTGCGCTTAAAGAACTGGTGGCGAGACTGCACAGGGAACAGCATAATATTCAAGATATGTTGAGTTCCTTGGGATTTGCCTTGCGTAGTTTTAATAACCTCAATCAATTCTTAGAGTTAATTCCTTTAGTTGCCACTCGCATTACTGATGCTGATGGTGGAGCCCTGGTACTTTTCAAGCCGAATGGTCAAGTTCGGTTTCAGCAGTTGCACTGTCAGGAAGGCCGTCAGTGCCAAGATATGCGGAAAGCTTTGGAGATAGCAACTCGCTCGGTTGTTGCTGAAATGGGTACTCCTATGGAAGCTTTTCCTGAAACGTTTTTGCAAACTTCAACTGCAACTCTTGACGATCAAGTGAGTCGCTATTTAGGCGAGGATGTTCGCTTGTTTGGAGCTCCGATTTTGGTGAAGAATTCCGAACGGGGTCGCCTTTATGTTTTTAGCCATGACCCAGAATATGCTTGGACTCCAAGTCGGCAAAAATTGGTGAGGTTAGTGGCGGATCAAACTGCCGTTGCGATCGCTAATGATGAACTTACTGTTAAGTTACAAGAAAAGGAACGTTTAGACAGAGAATTAGAAATTGGAGCCGAGATTCAACTACGGTTACTTCCTCGCCAATGTCCGAAAATTCCTGGCGTTGATGTGGCTGCTCGTTGCGAAACTGCTAGCCGCGTTGGTGGGGATTACTATGATTTTATTCCTGCCGATCATGACCCGCTTTTGAAATCTAACGAAGCAGAATATCCTTCATCTTTGTTGCAAAATCTCAAATCCAAAATTGAAAAAGGCCGCTGGAGTATTGTCATTGGCGATGTCATGGGGAAAGGTGTACCTGCGGGTTTAATTATGACTATGACGAGGGGAATGCTACGGGCTGAAGTTTTAAACCGCCACTCGCCTTCTAGGATTCTTCAACATTTAAATCGGGTGATGTATGCGGATTTGGACAATTCCCACCGATTTGTCACTTTGTTTTATTCTGAGTATGACCCCAAAACGCGGATTTTGTCTTACAGTAATGCGGCTCACAACCCGCCTTTGCTATGGCAATCGTCAACAAATTCTATTAAACGGCTAGATACTTTAGGAATGCTGATCGGGTTGGATGCAGATTCGCACTATTTTGAGTCCCAAGTGCAGTTGTTTCCGGGAGATACTATTATTTATTACACTGATGGTTTTACGGATGCTTCTAACCAAAGGGGCGATCGGTTTGATGAGGAAAACCTGAGTACGGCTTTTCAGTGGGCTTGTCATAATTATCAGGAGTCTGAGGCTATTTTGGATTACCTGTTTGACCGAGTTCAACAGTTTATTGGCTTGGGAAACCGTAATGGGGATGACATGACGCTTGTTGTGATGCGAGTAAAAGTTTCTACAGGGGAGAATAGTAATGATTGTTAATACCGTGCCAGAAATCGCTAACCATTTGGTCAGTCTGACTGATGGAAATGACTCTCTACTTTTGTTGCTTTGGAATTCGCTTTTTGATGGGACAGTGGTGTTAGGTCAAACCTATGACATTTTCGCTAATATGCAGAAAGCTTGGAGCAACTTTCTTTCAACTGGTCAAGCTGCGGCTTTTGTAATTGGCATTTTTGTGGGATGGTTCATTAAGGGTATTATGCCTTAGATTTGTTAACGGTTAACTGTTAACTGTTAATGGCAGTAGTGGGGTGGGAAATCGCCGCAAAAAAGCGATGTTTTTCATAGCCATAGATGGTTGTCAGCGATTGCCCACTCTACAAATTATAGAAGTGTTTATTTATGCTACCTACTTAACAGTTAACTGTTAACTGTTCATGGCAGAGTTGAAGTATCCTAATGCAATCGGCAATTTAGGACACTTGACACTTAACACCCAAAACCTATGACAACTGACCCCAAAACTTGGAGCCAAAGGTTTGAATCAGCGCTGCACCCTGCGATCGCGCGTTTCAATGCCAGTATTAGCTTTGATATTGAATTGATCGAGTATGACATCACTGGTTCTGTAGCTCATGCAACAATGTTGGCTAAAACTGGCATTATTTCTGAGGTTGAAGGCGAACAACTGGTTACTGGTTTGGAACAGATTCGCCTGGAATATCGCCAAGGCTTTTTTAAGCCGGGAGTTGATGCTGAAGATGTCCACTTTGCTGTAGAAAAGCGGCTGACGGAAATTGCTGGGGATGTGGGTAAGAAGTTGCATACGGCGCGATCGCGCAATGACCAAGTAGGTACTGATACCCGTCTCTATTTGCGAGCGGAAATAGCTCTAATTCGCAACCAATTAAGGGAATTTCAAAATGTTTTGCTCGCCATCGCTGAGGACAATGTAGAAACTTTAATTCCTGGTTACACCCACCTACAACGCGCCCAGCCTTTGAGTTTAGCCCATCACCTTTTAGCTTATTTTGAAATGGCAGATCGGGATTGGGAACGTCTGGGTGATGTTAATAAGAGGGTGAATATTTCGCCGCTGGGATCTGGGGCGCTAGCGGGGACTACTTTTCCCATTGACAGGCATTATACGGCGGAACTCTTGCAATTTGAAGGAGTTTATGCTAATAGCTTGGATGGAGTCAGCGATCGCGACTTTGCGATCGAATTTCTCTGTGCCGCCAGCTTGATTATGGTACATCTGAGCCGCTTAGCAGAAGAAATTATTCTCTGGTCAACTCAAGAATTTGGATTTATCACCCTCAAAGATAGCTGTGCTACGGGTTCCAGTATCATGCCCCAAAAGAAAAATCCTGATGTTCCCGAACTGGTACGGGGAAAAACCGGGCGCGTGTTTGGTCACTTGCAAGGTATGCTAGTGCTAATGAAAGGTTTACCCTTGGCATACAACAAAGATTTGCAAGACGATAAAGAAGCCTTGTTTGACAGCGTAAACACCGTCAAAGCTTGCTTAGAAGCGATGGCGGTACTGATGGGCGAAGGAATTGTATTTAATGGCGATCGCCTAGCCGCTGCTGTGGCGGAAGACTTTTCCAACGCCACAGACGTAGCAGACTACCTAGCAGCGCGAGGCGTACCCTTCCGGGAAGCGTACAACCTCGTGGGCAAAGTTGTCAAAACCTGCATCGCTGGGGGAAAACTCCTCAAAGATTTGAGTATTGAGGAGTGGAAAACCTTGCACCCTCAGTTCGAGTCAGATATTTACGAGGCGATCGCTCCCCGGCAAGTAGTTGCAGCTCGCAACAGTTACGGCGGAACCGGATTCGAGCAAGTCAGGAAAGCACTTGCCGCCGCGCGATCGCGCCTGGGTCATTAAGTTTCAGCAGCCGCCATGTCGTTCTGCTGTCTGCCGCCATCAGACGACCGCTGGCCGCCTCTGCCGCCAGAGTAAAAAGGCGTAGTTTTACGTTTGCGAAACTTGCGGGCGTAAGCTTGATTCCGTAGGGCTTTCTCTTTCTTCAGATTGCGGCGTTTAGCCATGCTGACCTCAATAATAAACAACAAAACGGCTGCATATTTTTAAGCAGCCGCCGAGCCTTTCCGAGGCTCATTCTGCTACCTGTGGGCATTAGAGCTACTCATACATTGAGCAGTTACAGCCACAATTGCGTGAATTATTACTTTACTAGAATGCGGTATCCCGCGTTAAGCTAGTTTGTTTATAGATACTTCACAAGTAGATCATAGCAGGCTCCATGCAGCCGTGAAAAACCAATTACCCTCTTGACAAAACTGACAGATGACCCTTAACCCTGGAGATTTAGCTCCTGACTTCAGCTTACCCGACACTGAAGGCAACCAAATCAGCCTCGCAGATTTGCGGGGAGTGCGAGTTGTGCTGTATTTTTACCCCCGCGACAACACTCCCGGTTGTACCAAAGAAGCTTGTGGATTCAGGGACATTTACGCCGATTTTCAGTCTCGGAATATCGCAATATTCGGTGTCAGCACTTAGGAGAAGGAAGAAGGAAGAAGGAAGAAGGAAGAGGGAAGAGGGAAGAGGGAAGAGGGAAGAAGGAAGAAGGAAGAAGGAAGAAGGAAAGAAGGAATTAAAATCAAGATTATAAGTAAGCGGGCATAAATTAAATGTAAAGTTTCTATAGTTGGAAGCTAATCTCAAAAAAGCTTTTTCCCTCTTCCTTCTTCCTTCTTCTTATGCGTCGATTGTGGCAGATTGGACAAACTGTATTAGGCATTATCTTTCGTCATCCCATTACCGGCACTAGCGTTATCCCTGTATTGCCGGACGGTAGAATTGTTTTAATTCGCCGCCGTGATAATGGTCTGTGGGCATTACCGGGGGGAATAGTAGACTGGGGCGAAGATATTCCCACCTCCGTCCGCCGCGAATTAGCGGAGGAAACAGGCTTAGAATTAGTGAAAATTCGCCGTTTGGTGGGCGTATACTCTGCTCCGGATCGAGATCCGAGAATTCATTCTATTTGCGTGGTGGTCGAAGCAGAAGTGCAGGGTGATATGCAGGTGTACGATACCCTTGAGGTGAGTGAGGTGCAAGCTTTTTTTCCGGCTTCGTTGCCAGAGGGTAAGCTCAGCCATGACCACGACCAGCAGTTACAAGACTATTTTAAGGGTCTGACGATTCTGGCTTAAGGCGGTTGAGAATCAAACTTTTTATGGATTATCCTAAAAAGTTTGTTCTCAAGAATCCCCACCTATGCAACAGGAGAGAGGTCAATTTAGATTTGGGTAAAATTCCCCTTTGGCGTACAATCTTCTTTGAGGTTTTGGCTCGCTCTTTTTATGACACTCGTCAAGTTTTTTACGCCTCAACATTGAACAAGGATGTATTTATCGCTCCGTAATTCCCGCGTCAAGCTCTCTGTTGGGCAAATCTTCTGGCGTGAAATCGGCTCTGGTGCTGATGTGGTATTTTTGCATGGCTCGTTGCATGACAGCACTCAATGGCTACCTGTGATTGAGCGTTTAGGTGCCGATTACCATTGTTTTGTTCCTGATTTGCTGGGGTTTGGTGAGTCGGAGCCGATGTCTCGAAAGATTCACTACTCGATTGAGTTAGAGGTTGAGTGTTTGGCTGAGTATTTGGAGACTTTGAAGCTGCGACAGTTTTATTTAGTTGCTCATTCTCTGGGAGGCTGGATTGCGGCGAGCTATGCGCTGAAGTATTCGGATCGAGTGTTGGGTTTGGTACTGTTAGCACCGGAGGGGGTGAAGGCGGGTTATGTGAAGCAGCGCTGGCTGTGGGCTAGGTGGTTGTGGGTGTTGCCGAATGCTGGTTTGGGGGTGCTGCGATCGCTCTCTCCTGTGGCTAGAATCTTGGGTCTTCAAAAAAAAGTTGACCGATTGATACAACTGAAGCAAGGTTTATCTAAGTCGCCTGGGGCTGCTAAACTTTTGTTCGCTCGCAGGCGGGTAGAAATTCAAAGGGAGTTATTGGACGATCGCCTGTCTTGGCTGAAGATACCTGTTTTGATTTTACAAGGCTCGGAGGATAACGCTGTAAGTTTGTCCTTGAGTCAATCCTATGCTGGACTGGCTCCTAAAGCCGAAATGCAAGTTGTTAGTCCGGGGGGGAGCAATTTGCCGCAGGAAGTACCGGAGGCGATCGCTCAACACATTCGCAAGTTTATCAGTCAGTATTATTGAATTGTTAGTTGTTAGTTGTTAGTTGTTAAGAACATCTTAGCCGGAGTCGCGGTTAATTTTATTTAACAGGGATAGCGATCGAAAACACAGTACCCTCACCAGGGACAGAGTTAACTAAAATTTTACCCCCATGTTTTTCTTCAATGATTTGCTGCGCGATCGCCAATCCTAATCCCGTGCCTTTCCCCACACCTTTAGTCGTAAACAAGTGGTCAAAAATCTTTTCTTTAACCTCTTCATTCATCCCTTTACCATTATCAGCAATGGCAATTTTTACGGCTTGATTTTCTAGTGATGTGGTAATTTTAATTTGATTGGAATTAGCTTTAATTTCGGCAAAATTCTGCCCAATGTTTGATTCATCTAGGGCATCAATAGCATTGGCTAAAATATTCATAAATACCTGATTTAATTGACCGGGCAAACATTCAATTTGTGGTAAATTTCCATAGTCTTTAATTACTTTGATTTCTGGGCGATTTTTGTTAGCTTTGAGGCGATGTTTGAGGATCATTAAGGTGCTATCAATCCCATCGTGGATATTGCAGGCAATGGGGCGATCTGTGTCAGCGCGGGAGAAAGTTCTTAAGCTAGTGCTAATATCTTGAATTCGTTTTACTCCTTCTCGCATCGAACCGACCAATTTTGGTAAGTCTTCCCGGATGTATTCAAGTTCAATATTTTCTATTTCTTCTTGAATTTCTGGATGTAATTGAGGATATTTTTCTTGGACTAAATCTATTAATCCCAATAAATCGTTGATATAATCTAAGGCTGGTTCAATATTACCAGTCAGAAAGCCAACCGGATTATTAATTTCGTGAGCAACTCCGGCGATTAAGTTACCCAAGGCTGACATTTTTTCACTTTGAACTATTGTTAGTTGTGCTTGTTTGAGGTCAGTTAAGGCTTGTTGTGCGGCTTGATATAAACGGGCATTTTCTAAGGAAATGGCAGCTTGAGCGCAAATTAAATTGAGGACTTCCACACGATCGCTGGTAAATGCTCCCACTGTTAGGTTATTTTCTAAATACAAAACTCCTATCAATAGTCCTTGATTCATAATTGGGCTACAAATAACACTTTTTGGCTGGTGTTTTTGGATATAAATATCAGCCGCAAATTGAGAACTTATCCGGGCATCTGCTAATACTAAAGGTGATAAAGTTCGCTTGACATTATTTACCAAACTAATTGCTATATCTGGGCTAGATTCTAGAGGAATTGATGATAATAGTTGTGGCGATTCTCCTTCTGCTACCAAGGCTACTACTTTTAAATCTGTATCTTGTTTGAGCAGTAAGACACATTTACTGGCTCCAGCATTGGCAATGACTATTTCTAGGAGAGTAGTTAGAAGTTTATTGAGTTCAATTTCTCCAGAAATCGCTTGAGAGGCCTTGAGTAAAGTTGCCAAATCCAAGGCTTCAGAGACAGTGCTAGAGGTATGAGTAGAAGCGATCGTTCCTCGGATCAATGTTTCTTTCAAGGAATTAGTAGTGCGAGGTTGTTGCAGGATGGGTGCGAGGAGTTGGGGATAGCGTTGTTCTAAATGATTAACTTTGGCTTTAGCACCCCATCGGGCATAACAATAGTAGGCTTCGATCGCATGAATTTGGGCAAATTTTTCTTTCCCCCATTCTAAGTAAAACTTCATCGCCAATTCATTAGCTAGTGCTTCTTCGTTGACAAATTTATTTTCTTTAGCAAGACAGATGGCGCGATCGTAATGTTCGATTGCTTCGGTTTTATTGCCCAAAACTCGATACTTTTCGGCTTCAACTAAATACCATTTGTGTAGATGATTCATGGGAGCATTTTGCGCCCACTGTTTCAAAGTAGTTTGATCGGCTTCCACCAAGGTAAGAAGCTCTGCTTGTTCCGGCTCTGGCTGTGTAGAGAAAAGCGCCAAATATGTCAGGGCTGCATAGAAATGGAAAACGGGAATAAAAATCATAGCTGATGCTGCCATCAAATATTTTTTGGCTTGGGCGCTATGGTCTAATGCAGCCGTGTAATTGCCAAAAAAGTAGGCTAAGAAAAGTTTGTAGATGTAAGCAAAAGCGATCGAAGTAAGATCGTTGTCCTGATGGTGCTTAGGAATCATCACTGTTTCATCGTAGGCATTACCAATTAAGCAATCCGACAGAATACGAGTTTCCCTCAAGTTCCGCACCAACTGATGCACCATATCCAAATAAGTCTGGGCAGAATATTGTTTTGTCTGCACTAAGACACTCCTGTAACCTGCTATTTCTGGCTCCCAAATATCCAGTTCTACCCCACCAAAAAGGTTAGCATTGAAGTAATTGATCGTGCAGTAGCCAGCGTTGAGAAAATCACCAGTTTCCATACCAGTCGCATAGCCATCCTTCACAGTCAACATCATTGCCCTCAGAGATTCCTGACGATGCTGAATAAAACCGCCAAACAGAAGTAAAACCGTACACTTAAATTCACCCACATTAAATCTTTCCAACAAGTTCAGTCCCAATCGCCCAAAGCTATAACCCGTTTCCACTTCTCCTAAAAAGGCACACAATACCATGCCGTGAATCGCATACCCCGCCGTTGATGCGGGTGTATTCCCAAACTGGAGGGACAAACTAACCATAGTCGCGCTTAGTATGGGCATTAATCCCGGCATTCCCTGGAAAACAGTGGCAAATAACATTCCTAATAGTTGCATGGCTGCCTGAGTCTGGGGATCGCTCATTACAGGGAGATCGATTAGTTCCTGAATCCCTCTGCCGCTTTGAAGATTGGCTAGGTTTTCTAGCGCTTTGCCAATCTTGGTTTCGTCAGGTGCGGTGGGGAGTTCAACCCCTAATTGCGAGAGTGCATCTCTGGCGACTGCGATCGCTTCTAACATCTGACTTTGGGCTGTCAGTGCGACGATTTGAATTTTGTAAATTTTGATTTTATCTAATATTGTTTGAGCTTCTTGTAACACCAGTGCAGCCATCTCTTCCATCTTGTCAAGATCGGCATTCAAATAGGCAACTTCGGTAGCAGCCACATAGAGATTTAATGTTAATTCATACTGATGAAGCCAACAGTCCTCTGTCAATAACTCAATCCCTATTTGTAAATAAGTTTTGGCTGCTATATATGCGGTAGAATTCCTAGCTTTAACTCCAGCTTTTAAGTTAAGTTTGGCTAAGGTTTCCCGTTCCGTTGGTGCGGTAATTAGCTCTTTTCCTTGGTTTAAATGTCCGACAATATCAAACAGTTTTTCCTCTTGCTCTATTTCTGATAAATTTTGCTGGAGTAACTGACCAATTTTGAGATGTGTGGCTTTTTTGTGAGATTCTGGAATCAAAGAATAAGCAGCTTGTTGAACGCGATCGTGCAAAAACCGATAAGTGGGATTGGCTGATGCTTGGAAAACTTCTTCACTCTCCAATTGAGTAAAAAACTTATAAATTCTGGTGGTGGGAATTACCAAACCTTCTTGCAATGCTTTCCATAAAGCTGTAGCTGTCATACCCGCAGATTGTTCGCTGACAATTATCAAAGTATTTAAATCAAACTCGGCTCCAATACAAGCCGCTAATTTGAGCATATCCTGAGTCTGTGTCGGCAATTTTTGCAATTGTAGTGCCATAAACTCTACGACATCATCAGTAAGTGCTAAGGCATTGACTTGGGCAATATCGCACTGCCAATGTTGGATATCCCAATTAAAACTAATTAATTTATCATCATGTAATGCTTTGAGAAACTGGGTGGCAAAAAATGGATTTCCTTGAGTTTTTTGATAAACTAATTTTGTTAAGGTTTTGGCTAGAGACAAGTCGCAATTCAGGGTATCTGCTACCAACTGATTCATGTCTGATTCCCTTAAGGGTGGCAAGGTAATTGTATTGACTGTTGCCCCAGTTTTGACGATCTCATCTACGGTTAAGATAAATGGATGCACTGGGGAGACTTCATTATCGCGATAAGCTCCTAATACTAATAGATATCCTGTATCTTGCAGCAGTAATTTCAATAAATTTAGTGAGGCTGAATCCGCCCATTGCAAGTCATCTAAAAACATCACTAATGGATGCTCAATACTTGTGAAAACTTGCACAAACTTTTGAAACAGTAAATTAAAGCGATTTTGGGCGGCACTGCCTGATAATTCTGTGGCTGGTAGCTGTTTGCCAATGATGTTTTCTAATTCGGGAATTACGTCAATTAAGACTTGTCCGCTATCTCCCAAAGCTGCTAAAATTCGATTTTTCCAGTTGTGCAATTGGTCATCTGATTCAGATAGCAATTGCCCCATTAAGTCGCGGAAAGCTTGCACAAATGCACTGAAGGGAATATTGCGTTGAAATTGATCGTATTTGCCTTTAATAAAATAACCGCGTTGTCGTACAATTGGTTTATGTACTTCGTTAACTACAGCGGTTTTTCCGATTCCTGAAAATCCTGCTACTAGCATCATTTCGGTTTGGTCTGTGCTGACTCTTTCAAAGGCAGCTAAGAGTCGATCTACTTCGTTTTCTCTGCCGTAGAGTTTTTCAGGGATGGTAAAGCGATCGCTGATATCTCGCTTACCAATTTCAAAAGATTCTATCTGACCTGTTGTTTGTAATTGTTTTAAACAAATCTCTAAATCGTGCTTAATTCCCAAGGCAGTTTGATAACGATATTCAGCATTTTTTGCCATCAGTTTGCTAACAATTTCTGACAAGGCTAGGGGGATTTGGAAATTAATTTGATGGATGGGTATTGGGTGTTTAGCCAAATGACAATGCACTAATTCCATCGCATCTTCTGAAACAAAGGGTAATTCTCCTGTCAATAACTCATAAAGTGTCACTCCTAGGGAATAAAAGTCACTGCGATAGTCAATGCCTCGATTCATTCTGCCCGTTTGTTCTGGGGAAAGATAGGCTAATGTTCCTTCTAAGATATTGGGATTTTGGATTTCTTGGGTTTCTCTAGGTAGAAGGGAAGAAATACTAAAGTCAATTAATTTAACTTGTTTGGTATCTGGATTAATTAAAATATTGGCGGGTTTGATATCTTTGTGAATGACTCGGTTTTGGTAGAGATAGTCGAGAATGTCTGTAAGTTGGATCGCGATGTTAATAAATTCTGCTAAAGGTAAATATTTATTGATTTTTCCTTCATTTGTTGCTATTTTGAGATAATTAGATAGGGAGACTCCACCAAAGTCTTCCATCACCAAGGTATAGCTATTACGGTATGGCTCTAGAGCCAGAGGTTGAATAATGCTAGGAAAGTTAAGATTTTTCGCAATGGTATATTGGTTACGAAACTGAAGCAGTTCAGTAAAGTTAGGATATTCGTTTCGCAGGATTTTAATTACTATTGGCTTTTGGTCGTTGGTACGGATGCCTCGATAGACGAGGGTACGAGTACCTATATATAGTTCTTCTGTAATTTGATAGTCTGAAAAATTTGGGTGTGCGTTCATAACTCGTTTCTCCTCTATTAGACAACTGTTGAATTAGAATATTCTTATGACTTACACAACTAGCGCTATTAGTAGGTGCATCAGATGTAAAAACCATGATTCCCTAAATCCATGCTTTGTCTGACGCACCTACAAACTGATGTCATTGTGACAGTTGGCGTGAATCCTGATTCTATTCTATTCTATTCTACTCCCTTAGATGACAGGGGATAGCGATCTCAAACACAGTAACCTCAGCAGGTGCAGAATCAACTTTGATTTTTCCCTGATGTTTTTCTTCAATAATTTGACGCGCGATCGCCAGTCCCAATCCTGTCCCTTTTCCTACTTCCTTCGTGGTAAATAAATGTTCAAAAATCTTTGATTGCACGTCAGCATTCATACCAATTCCATTGTCTTTAATCCGAATTATTGCCTGTTTTTTGTCACTGGTTAACTCTGTTTTAACGGTAATTTCATTGTTAATTTCCCCATAAGTATGCCCAGTATTTGATTCTTCAACTGCATCAATGGCATTACTCAACAGATTCATAAATACCTGATTTAACTGTCCCGCATAACATTCGATTTGGGGTAAATTCCCATAGTCTTTAATCACTTTAATTTCAGGACGATTTTCGTTGGCTTTTAGGCGATGTTTCAGGATCATAATGGTACTGTCAATCCCCTCGTGGATATTGCAAGCAACCGGATGATTAGTATCCGCACGGGAGAAGGTTCGCAAACTTGTGCTAATGTCTTGAATTCGCTTCACACCTTCCTGCATTGAACTGACTAATTTTGGTAAGTCTTCCCGGATGTATTCAAGTTCAATCGCTTCTATTTCTGCTTGAATTGATGTACTATAATTAGGGTATTCTTGCTGAAATAGATTAATCAATCCAAACAAATCATTGATATAATCTAAGGCTGGTTCAATATTACCAGTCAGGAAGCCAACCGGATTATTAATTTCGTGGGCAACTCCGGCGACTAAGTTACCCAATGCAGACATTTTTTCACTTTGAACTATTGTTAGTTGTGCTTGTTTTAGGTCAGTTAATGCTTGTTGTGCTGCTTGATACAGACGGGCATTTTCTAAGGAAATAGCAGCTTGAGAGCAAATTAGATTGAGGACTTCTATGCGTTCGCTGGTAAATGCTCCCACTGTTAGGTTATTTTCTAAATACAAAACTCCTATCAACTGTCCTTGATTCATAATTGGGCTACAAAGAATGCTTTTTGGCTGATATTTTTGAATATAAATATCACCAGCAAACTGAGAATTTATCCGGGCATCTGCTAATACTAAAGGTGATAAAGTTCGCTTGACATTATTTACCAAACTAATTGCTATATCGGGGCTAGATTCTAGAGGAATTGATGGTAATAGTTGTGGTGATTGTCCCCCTTCTACAAGAGCTACTAAGTTTAAATCAAGCTCTTGTTTGAGGAGTAAAACACATTTACTGGCTCCTGCATTGGTAATTACTATTTCTAGGAGAGTAGTTAGGAGTTTATTGAGTTCAATTTCTCCAGAAATTGCTTGAGAGGCTTTGAGTAAAGTTGCCAAATCCAAGGCTTCAGAGGCACTGCTAGAGGTATGAGTAGAAGCGATCGTTCCTCGGATCAATGTTTCCTTGAAGGAATTAGTAGTGCGAGGTTGTTGCAGGATGGGTGCGAGGAGTTGGGGATAGCGTTGTTGTAAATGATTAATTTTGGCTTTTGCTCCCCAGTGAGCATAACAATAGTAGGCTTCCTGCATATAAAGAGCCGCTAATTTCTCTTTTCCCCAGTTGAGATAGAATTTAGCTGCTAGTTCGTTGGCTAAGGCTTCTTCTTGGATATATTCGTTTTCTTTCGCTCCACTAATGGCGCGATCGTAAAAATCCCCAGCTTCATAACACTTTCCTAAGACCCGATATTTTTCGGCTTCCACCAGTTGCCATTTATGCAAGTGATTCATCGGTGCATCAGTTGCCCATTTTTGCATTTTGTCTTGATTATCAGCAACTTTGTTTAGCTGATTTTTTATCTCATAATCCTGTCGATCGTTTAACCATTGCAGCCGAGCTAAAGAATCGTATAAATAAAATGCTGGAATGACAAACATAGCCGTGACTCCATTTAAATATTGTTCGGCAATTGCGGCATTTTCTAGCGCCTCTTCCACGCGGTCGAACAAATAATTTAAAATTAGCTTATGGCTATGTACCATATGTAAAGCGAGAAGATCGTTAAAGGAATAATGAAATGCTAAAGATTCTTCTTCGTTGTACGCTTCCCCCACCAAACGACCTGGATGGCTAGACGGTTTGATTAAGTTTAAAATTCCCTGTCTGTGAATTTCACTCCAATAAAAAACTGTCTCCTGTTTAAATTCCTGAAAGGCTTGACTGTACCTGGCGATTTCTGATTCGAGTTCTTTCAATGGGCTGCCAGAAAAATATGAATTAAAACTACCGTAACAAGCACAATAAGCCGCAAATTCTAGATCGCCAGTTTCTAAACCTATTTGGTATGCTAAAAAAAGAGGTTTAATGGTGTCGCGAGCGGGTTCTTTCCAATGTCGAATATCTCCCTCCGTATTGATAAAAACCTTGGCGGCAATTTCTTTGGCATCAAATTTAGATAAAATGTTTAAAGCTAGTTGGCCAAATTGATAACCGGATTCGATATCGCCCAGGACTCCACAGAGAGTTGTGCCGTAAATAGCATAAGAAAAAGCAGACCAAGGAGCGTTACCATATTTAATTGATAATTTTACTTGCTCGCAGACAATGAAAGGCAAAAATTGCGGTAGAGCAATATAAGCTGCTCCAATAATGCTACTGAGAATGCGTAAAGCCGCCATTTTTTCCAGATCGCTCATCGTGGGCAAGTCTTTTAATTGCTCAATTGGCCGATCGCTCCATTGGGATTTAGTATCTGCAAATGCTCGTTGAATATCTGCATCGGTTGGCGATTCGGGAAAACTGACTCCGAATAACTTTAAAACAGAAAAAGCAATTTTGATCGCCTCTACAAATTGATTTCTAACTGCATAAGCTTGTAGTTTTATTTCATAAACTTTAACTCGTTCTAATAGCGATCCCGCCGACTGCAATACTTCCTCAATTAATTCCTCCATTGCCTCAAATTCGCCATTGAGATAAGCTGCCTCTGCTGCCGACTCGAATAACTTTAAAGTGAGTTCGTACTGACTCTGCCAACGGTCGTCTTGGAGGAGTTCTCGACCTACAGCGAAATAATCAAAGGCGGTATTATAAGCTGTTGCCGCTTTGGCTTTCGTTCCGGCGACTAAGTTTAACCGGGCTAACTGTTCTCGTTCCTTTGGTTTAGCGATTAACTTCACTCCATAATTTAACTGATTGACAATATCGAAAATCTTTTCCTCCTGCTGTGCTTCAGGGATATTTTTTAACAACAACTGTCCAATTTTTAGGTGAGTTGCTTGTTTTTGATCATCGAGAATTAATGAATAAGCAGCTTGCTGAACTCGGTCATGTAAAAACCGATACGTGGGATTGGCCGTCGCCTTAAATACTTCTTCACTATCTGATTGGGTGAAAAATTTATAGATTTTGGTTGTGGGAATCACCAAACCTTCTTGTAAGGTTTTCCATAAAGCTTTAGCTGTCTTTCTTGTCGATTTTTCACTGACAATTATCAAGGTATTCAAATCAAATTCTGCACCAATACAAGCCGCTAGTTTGAGCATTTCCTGAGTTTTTATTGGCAATTTCTGCAATTGCAACGCCATAAACTCTACTACATCATTAGTAATCGCTAAGGCTTTAACTTGGGCAAGATCGCACTGCCACCCCCCTGGTCTTCCCCCTTGGGAATCAGGGGAGTTAAAGCTAATTAGTTGATCGCTATGTAATGCTTTGAGAAACTGAGTCGCAAAAAAGGGATTTCCTTGAGTTTTTTGATAGACTAATTTGGTTAAAGTATAGGCCAGATGTGATTCGCAATTCAGCGTATCTGCGATTAATTGATTGAGATTTACTTCGCTTAATGCTAGTAAAGTAATTATATTTACCGTTGCCTGATTTTTGACAATTTCCTCTAGGGTTAAAATGAAGGGATGAACGGGGGAAACTTCGTTATCTCGATAAGCACCTAATATTAATAAATATTCCGTATCTTGCATTAATAATTTCAGCAAATTTAGGGAGGCTGAATCTGACCATTGTAAGTCATCTAAAAACATCACTAATGGATGTTCTTTACTGGTGAAGACTTGGACGAATTTTGGCAATAGCAAATCAAAGCGATTTTGGGCTGCACTTCCTGACAATTGTGTTGCTGGTGGCTGTTTGCCAATGATGTTTTCTAACTCAGGAATGACATCAATTAAGACTTGTCCATTTTCTCCCACTGCTGCTAATATTTGATTTTTCCATTGTTGAATTTGAGCATCATTTTCTGATAGCAACTGTCCGATTAAGTCGCGGAAAGCTTGCACAAATGCACTGAAGGGAATATTGCGTTGAAATTGGTCGTATTTGCCTTTGATGAAGTAACCATGCTGACGGACAATGGGTTTATGTACTTCATTAACTACGGCGGTTTTTCCAATACCAGAGAAACCCGCCACTAGCATCATTTCGGCTGCACCTGTATTAACTCTTTCAAAGGCTGCTAATAGTTGATTAACTTCTTTTTCTCTACCGTAAAGTTTTTCAGGTATGGTAAATCTGTCGCTAATATCTCGCTTTCCGAGTTCAAACTTTTCTATATTGCCTCTTGTTTGTAATTGCTCTAAGCAGATATCTAAATCGTGTTTTAATCCTAATGCACTTTGATAGCGATCTTCGGCATTCTTTGCCATCAGTTTACTGACAATTTCTGATATAATCGAGGGGATTTCTGCATTGATTTGATGGATGAGTATTGGCTGTTTGGCCAAATGACAATGCACTAATTCCATTGCATCTTCTGAGATAAATGGTAATTCTCCTGTTAATAGTTCATAAAATGTAATTCCCAAGGAATAAAAGTCACTGCGATAGTCAATACCTCGATTCATTCTGCCCGTTTGTTCTGGGGATAGATAGGCTAATGTTCCTTCTAAGATATTAGGATTTTGGATTTCTTGGGTTTCTCGTGGTAGCAGGGAAGAAATACTAAAATCAATTAGTTTGATTTGTTTGGTATCTGGATTAATCAGAATATTAGCGGGTTTAATATCTTTGTGAATGACTCTATTTTGGTAGAGATAGTGGAGAATGTCTGTAAGTTGGATCGCAATGTTAAGAAATTCTACTAAAGGTAAAGATTTACAAATTTTAGTTTCATCTGTTGCTATTTTGAGATAATTAGATAGGGAGACTCCGCCAAAGTCTTCCATGACTAAGGCATAGCTATTGTGATATTGTTCTAGAGTCAGCGGTTGAATAATACTAGGGAATTTAAGGTTTTTAGCAATGGTGTATTGGTTGCGAAATTGCAGGAGTTCGTTGAAGTTCGGGTAGTCGTTTCGCAGTAGTTTAATGGCAACAGGAGTGCGATCGCGCTCTCGAATACCTCGATAGACAAAAGTACGAGAACCTGCATAGATTTGTTCTGTGATGGTATATCCAGGAAGATGAGTGACGTTCTCCATTTTTTTGACTTAAACAAAATAAAACTACTATTATTCTATCTTATCGTTATCATAGTGAGTGCTATTATTACTAATAATTTACAGAATTTAATATAACCTCTCTCATTCCCCAAAAAATGCTATAAGGAGCTTCAATTATAGGGGTAGCTAAATGGGGAAATAGATTTTTGAAATAGGTTAGTAAGAAAGTGCGATCGCCGCCCGTGAAAGCAATCTTACTTTCTGGAAATTCCCGCCGCCAATCTTCTATAAAATCCCTAACTCCTGCAACTAAAGTGTAAATAATGCCGCTCTGTATTGCTTGTGGTGTATCCATAGCCCAGCGTGGGGGCAAATTTTCTGGTAAATTTATTAATGGTAGCGCTGCTGTTTTTTGTGCTAGAGAAGATAACTGTAAAGTTAAACCCGGTAAGATTGCACCACCAACTAGGCATTTATTGACATCTACCCCAGTAAATGTTATCGCAGTGCCAGCATCAATTACTAGAATCGGCCAACCTAACTCAGTACCAGCACCTAGTACAGCCAAAGCTCTGTCAATTCCGAGGGTAGGGTAGACTCCTAAAAGTGGCAACCGATCTAAGGTAATTATGTGAAGATCGGGATAGTTTTGCCAAAGTTCCGCCTGCTGGGGTACTACTGAAGCTAAAACTAGAGAAAGAGGAACAGAAGACTGAAATTTATTACTTAACTGCTTTACGGCATCAGGGGTTAAATGCTCTGTATCCCAGGTTTCCTGAAGTGCTGTACCAGCAAACTTTGCCCAGTGCAGTCGCGAATTGCCAATCATTAAAGCGATTTGGATGTGGTCTTTCATGGCTAAGGGGGAAGGAGGAAGGAGGAAGGAGGAAAGAGGAAGAATGATTATAACGTCAGCTTTTAGCTCTTCAGATTTTATGTATGATTAGGTAGATTTAGTGCGGGATTTATTTTATTTTTTTCTCTGATATAACTTTAACATTAAAAATCTAGTTTTGCCATTAAAACTTTCTGAAAAACTGGAGGAATTTTTAGCCTCTAGTTTCTGCTCTCTATTATACCTTCAAATTTAAGTCGAGATGTTTTCGATTGCTGAAAGTATTGATTTTATTGTGTTTTCCTTATTTCTTATTCCTTCTGCTATAATTTATTAATACTTGAAAAGTCTGAGTCGATCTGGTAAGACTAAGGGCAGGGTGCAATTGAGCCGTCTCAGACGATATTGAGTAAAACACCACAAAAATACTGAATTTCTATGTATCTGAAAGTAGAGTCACCTAACTGTCCTTGGCCGAGAGTATCATCTAAGTTTACTGAAACAGAGGATGGCATCTCAGAGGAAAATATTTCCTTGGCAAAAACAGAGGAACAAGAAAAACTGATCGTGCAATTGCAACAACAAGTTCAGTTGTCTAACTTGCTGAATCAAATCAATAATGAAGTCCGTCGCACTCTCGATCTAGAAGAGGTTCTAAATTCTGCGTGTCGCCTCCTGGGAGAGGCTCTAAAATGCAGTCGCACGAGCATTTTAGTTAAAGAATCAGAAGAAGAAGAAAGTCTGGTGACGCGAGGAGAGTACAACGCAGGAGAATATTCGACGCAACTCGGTATGAAAGTGCCAATTTGTGATAACGCTCACCTGCAAACTCTCATTTGTCAGGATCGCCCTTTGGCGGTGACAAAATTTGCTGATTTTTCCGGCTTGGGGGAGGAGACTAGGGAGATTATAAAGACTTTGAGGATTAGGTCGATGTTAGCTGTTGCTACTCGCTATCAAGGGCGGGTAAATGGGATAATTGGGTTGCAACAGTGCGATCGCGAACGGGAATGGACGGAATGGGAACAGCAATTGATTGAGGGGGTAGCGTCTCAGTTAGCGATCGCGATTAACCAAGCAAAATTATACGCTGAAACTCGCCGCCAAGCGGAATGTGAATCTTTGTTGCGTCTGGTGAGTAATCAAATTCGCAGCACATTAGATGTTAAAACTATACTGCAAACGGCAGTAAGAGAAGTGCGCCAACTTTTAAACACCGATCGTGTGGTTATTTACCAATTTAAAGACAAATGGGAAGGCGAAATTGTAGTTGAGGATCTTATCATTCCTTGGCCGTCAATTTTTGGAGATTCGATTAGTGATAATTGCTTTTCTCAGGAATATGCTCAGCATTATTTAGAAGGACGAGTGAGAGCAATTAATGATATTCAAAAGGCTGGTTTAGATCGGTGTCACGTTGATTTCTTAACGGCTTTGCAGGTAAAATCTAACTTAATTGTACCGATTGTTATTTGTAGAACTGAGAACAGTTCGCTGGAAGTAGAGAACGAAGAAAAGGAAGAAGATCCGCGAGGTCAACGAAGTAAACCTTCCCCATCCTCACTATCTTCTAGTCGCTTATGGGGTTTAATGATTGCTCAAGAGTGCCAAAGTATCCGGCATTGGCAACTGCAAGAAACGGAATTACTGCGGCAGTTAGGGGAGCAAATGGCGATCGCAATTCAACAAGCAGAACTTTATGCAGAGGTGCAATTAGCGGCGGTAAAATCCCAAGCTCAAGCTCAAAAATTGCAAACTACTTTAGAGGAATTACGGTCAACTCAGCAGCAATTAATCCAAAGTGAAAAAATGTCTAGTTTAGGGCAAATGGTGGCTGGAGTTGCCCATGAAATTAACAATGCTAATAATTTCATTCATGTCAATTTGTTTCACGCTCAAGAATATGCCAAGACTTTAAGTGAAGCGATTGAAATATGTGCAAATTCTTGCCCGGAAGCAGCAGCTACCGTCATAAAACTTGAGGAGGAATTTGAGTTGGATTACATTAGACAAGATTTCCCTACATTGCTAAAGTCGATGCAGGAAGGGAGCGATCGGATTCGTTCAATTGTCACAACTTTACGTAATTTTTCTCGTCTCGATGAATCTCAATTTAAGCCAGCCAATCTAAATCAAGGTTTAGAAAGTAGTTTGGCTATGCTGCAAAATCGATTAAAAAACGGTATTGAAATCCAGAAAGAATACGGAGATTTACCGTTATTAGAATGTAATGCGGCTCAAATTAATCAAGTGTTTTTCCACTTGCTGCAAAATGCCTTAGATGCCATATTGACATCAGGAAAACCAGGGAAGGTTACTATTTGCACAGAAAGTGCGGATAAGTTGGTGACAATTTCAATTCGGGATAGTGGTGTTGGCATTTCGCCTGAGATTCAAAATCAAATTTTTGACCCATTTTTTACGACTAAACCAGTGGGAAAGGGTACTGGTTTGGGATTATCGATTTGCTATCAGGCAATTGTTAAAGATCATGGTGGCACAATTCGTTGTTATAGCAAAGTTGGTGAAGGTACTGAGTTTGTTGTACAATTGCCATTGGCTACCAGCGAATAAATCTGATTTTATTAACTGGATTTATCGGAGGTTTGAGTGAGCTTGCGGTTTGCTTGTGCTAGAATCATCTTTTAAGTCAATTTACCACCAAACGCTATGAACTTTTTAACAACTCTAACTACTAATAACACCGATACTGTCACACTGAGCGTTACCGAAATTATCAATGATACTCTGTGTATCACCTGCGAAGCTGGTCAACAAGTTTTCGAGGCAATTGCAGCAGCTTTCAGAGAAAATAAAAGCGTGGTTCTTTCTTTCAAGGATTGTGAAGACTTCACAAGGGGTTTCCTGAGCGAGGGAATTGCTCAATTGTATGAATATTTTCCAGAAGAGCAAATCCGTAATTCACTCAGTATAGTAGATATCGATCCTGAAGATGCAGAATATATTGAGAATGTTATATACTGGCGACGGCGGTATTTAGAAAACCCTGAGCGTTTCAAGGAAGCCGCAAAAGAATCTCTGTGTGCTGAGGATAATGATGAGTAACCAAGTTTATAATATCCAAGATTACAGATTTAGCTCATCTGATTCTATATTATTCGATGCTAATGTGTGGCTGTATATTTATGGGCCGCAAGGTGAGAGTTTACCAAGATTACGAAGTACATATCACTTAGCACTGAGAAAGATTCGTGGTGCTAAGATTCCAATCTTTATCGATGTACTCGTACTTTCGGAATTTATCAATGCCTCTGCTCGATTAGTTTACAATGATTTGCCGCAGGGAATAAAACCACAAGATTTTAAGACTTTTCGCCAAAGTAATGAATTCAATTCTATTGCTAGCCAAATTGCTAAAGATGCTCGCAGAATACTTAAGAAATGCGAACGAATTGACAGCGGTTTTGAATCAGCGGATTTAGGAGGAATATTGAGCGATTATGCTGTGGGAGATGTTGATTTCAATGACAAGATTTTGGCTGAACTCTGCAAGGCAAAAAATCTAAAATTGGTGACTCACGATGCCGATTTTAAAGGTGAAGATTTGACCGTGATTACAGCTAATCGTAAATTTTTTAATTAAAAATGTAACCACGACAGGATGGTAGGGTTACGGGATTCAGAGATTTTGGGTTATTGCATAGCATATTTAGTTATTTCTGTCAATAGCAAAGTGCGGCAATTCCACGAAAGCAAACAGAACATAGACTCAGTTTTAGTATCCTTAACTGATTGATAGGTTTTTTAATAAAGATTTACAATTAAAACGTGCCACAATGGAACTAATGATGTATTAATGACTTGCTCACAAGGAGGCGAAAGATGGTAGCGCTCACTGAACGAGTACAACGCAGGTTGACGGTAGAGACTGGCGCGATCGCGGCTGACACGACGACTATTCGCTGTCTGGATTGGGATCGCGATCGCTTTGACATAGAATTCGGCCTCAAAAACGGCACAACTTATAACTCATTTATCATTCGCGGCGAGAAAACTGCGCTGGTTGATACCTCCCATGAGAAGTTCCGCCAGCAATATCTCGATATTCTTAAGGGTTTAATTGACCCCACTGAGATTGATTACTTAATTATCAGCCATACTGAACCAGACCATAGCGGTTTAGTTAAAGATGTGCTGGAATTGGCCCCCCAAGTAACAATTGTGGCTTCAAAAGTAGCAATTCAATTCTTAGAAGACTTGGTGCATCAACCATTTAAACGACAGATAGTTAAAAATGGCGACAAACTAGATTTAGGTAACGGTCACGTTATCGAATTTGTATCAGCACCGAACTTGCATTGGCCGGATACAATTTTTAGTTATGATGCCAAAACCCAAGTGATGTTCACTTGCGATGCCTTTGGGATGCACTACTGTTCAGACAGCACTTATGATGCAGATTTGGCTGCTATTGAAGAAGATTATCACTTCTATTATGAGTGCTTGATGGCTCCCAATGCGCGGTCGGTTTTAAGTGCGATGAAACGGATGGCGGAACTAGGAGAAATTAACACAGTTGCTACAGGTCACGGGCCACTTTTGCGGCATAATGTTGTTGAACTCACTGGACGCTATAAAAAGTGGAGTCAAGAACAAACAAAGGCAGAAACAACTGTTGCGGTGTTCTATGCTTCCGACTACGGTTATAGCGATCGCCTTAGCCAAGCGATCGCACACGGTATTACTAAAACTGGAGTCGCCGTCGAAATGATGGATCTCAAAACCGCCGATCCGCAGGAAGTTGGCGAACTGGTAGGTTTAGCTACTGGTATAGTCATTTGTACGCCACCCAGTACAGGCCCCGCTGCTGGGATCGCAGAAACAGCAATTAACACAATTTTAGCCGCTGTTAATAGCAAACAATCTATCGGTTTATGCGAGTCTGGAGGTGGAGACGACTTATCGATTTATCCCTTACGAAATAAGTTCAAAGAGTTGGGATTAAAAGAAGCTTTCCCCAACATTTTGATCAAGGAAACCCCGACAGAAGCAACCTATCAGTTGTGCGATGAAGCAGGCACAGACTTGGGACAATGGCTAACGCGAGATAAAGCTGTTAAGCAGATGAAATCCCTCGATAGCGACCTCGATAAAGCCTTGGGTCGAATTAGTGGTGGACTGTATATCATCACTGCTCAAAAAGGCGAAGTTAGCGGCGCAATGTTAGCCTCATGGGTGATGCAAGCTAGCTTTAAACCGTTAGGTTTAACCATCGCAGTTGCCAAAGACCGTGCAATTGAATCGATGATGCACACGGGAGACAAATTTGTTTTAAATGTGTTATCGGAAAACAATTATCAAGCGCTAATGAAGCACTTTTTAAAGCGTTTTCCTCCGGGTGCAGATCGCTTTGCCGGTGTTAAAACTCAACCTGCTAGCAATGGTTCTCCCATTCTTACGGAAGCTCTAGCTTATTTGGAATGTCAAGTAACTAGCCGCATGGAAGTAAGCGATCATTATATTGTTTATGCGACAGTTGATAATGGTCGAGTCAGCGATCCTGACTCTTTACCAGCCGTACACCACCGCAAAGTAGGCAATCACTACTAAGTTGGCATTAGTGGCTTTAGTCACTTGAATTGTAAAAAAAGTGCCTAAAGCCACTACAAAAAAATCGTTTATTTATAGCAGTTTTCAATGAGTATATACTGCTTTTAATAACTAATTAGCAATTAGCAATTAGCAATTAGCAGGATGTATACATTATTAAACAGAAAACTGTTATATGTTTGTCTGCTTAGCTACTAACAACTTAAGTGTTAAACAATGTCTATCAACCTTTTGAATGACAGAGATTACGTCATTATTCTTGCTAGAAGTGGTGCTAGTCGAGAGCAAAATCATCCTCTGTATGAACACTGGCTAGCGGCTCAAGCATCCCTGATTGACTTAGCAAAGAAATGTCAAGAATTAGACAGCGACGGCTTAACTGTCTACGAAGCTTCAACCCCTCTCTGGAAATATGAAAATACAGATGTTAAGCGGTTAGCTGAAATTTTGCAGCGGCAAAATACAACACCAGACCCTGCAAACTTAACTAAAATTCACTTGCAAGAAGCTCTCAGCGATGCTCTCAGCGATTATTTTAAGCGGAAAGCAAGTTCTAAAGCCAAAAAAGGGACGATAATTGTTGTAGTCATCGACGAAAACCAGGAAGATAGCAAACTTGTTGCTGAGATTATTATCAATGCTGCCAATAAGATTGCTAGAGATGAAGAAATTGGTATTAGTTTTATCCAAATTGGCGAAGACTTAGAAATCAGGAAGTTTCTCACTTACCTAGATGACAATTTACAGCAGGTTGGTGCCAAATTTGACATTGTAGATACAAAATTTTGGCAGGAAATCAAAAAAAGTTCAATAGTACAGTTCCTAATTGGTGCGATTAATGACTAACACTCTAACTCCTCAAACTCTCTCTAACTCGAAACCCCGTGATGTCCAAGTTTTCCAGATTGCAGCAGATACAATTGTACTGCGATCGCGCACTTGGGACAGACTCAAATTCGAGGTCGAATATTCCCTCCAAAGAGGAACAACAGCAAACTCTTTTCTAATTCAATCTGACAAAACTGCCTTAATCGATCCTCCAGGTGAATCCTTCACGAAAAATTATCTGGAAGCATTGCAACAACGTTTCGATCTCACTAAACTAGATTACATCATTCTCGGACACTTTAATGCCAACCGTGCTGTAACTCTCAAATCTCTCCTAGAAATAGCTCCTCAAATTGTCTTTGTTTGCACAAATCCGGCGGCAATTTCGTTGCGTGCGGCATTTCCCGACCAAGAGTTAAATATCAATGTCGTCAGAGGCGAAGAAACCCTTGATTTAGGGGGAGAACATCAATTAAAATTCGTGGCTACTCCTACTCCTCGGTGGCCAGACGAACTTTGCACCTACGACACGAAAACACAAGTTTTGTTCACAGATAAACTATTTGGTGCTCATGTTTGCGGCGATCAAGTATTTGATGAAGGGTGGAGCGTTTATAGCGAAGACCGCCGCTATTATTACGATTCTTTGCACGCATCTCAAGCAAAACAAGTGCTAGCAGCACTGGATAAATTGGCTGATTTACCTGTTAAATTTTACGCGACAGGTCATGGGCCATTGGTGCGTTACGGCCTCACAGAATTAACCCATTTGTATCGGGAATGGAGCCAACAACAAAATACAAAAGACTTGACAGTGGTGCTGATTTATGCTTCGGCTTACGGAAATACAGGGGCATTAGCACAAGCGATCGCAAAAGGTATTACTAAAGCAGGTGTAGCCGTTGATTCAATTAATTGCGAAGCGGTAGAACCAGGAGAAATTCAAGAAGCCATCGAAAAATGTGATGGATTTATCATCGGTACGCCTACTTTGGCAGGTCATCCACCTACTCAAATTCAAACCGCTTTAGGGATAGTTTTATCCACAGCATCTAAGAACAAATTAGCGGGTGTATTTGGTTCTTATGGTTGGAGTGGTGAAGCTGTTGATTTAGTTGAAAATAAGCTCAAAGATGCCGGATATCGGTTAGGGTTTGAACCAATTCGAGTTAAATTCAAGCCTACAGATGTCACGATTCAACAGTGCGAAGAAACCGGAACTGACTTTGCTCAAGCATTGATTAAATCTCAGAAACTCCGCGCACCTAGACCTGCATTAGGTAGCGGTGCAGACCGCACAGAACAAGCTGCTGGGCGAATTGTTGGCTCTCTTTGCGTAGTTTCTGCTAAGCGTGGAGATGTCGCTAGTGCGATGTTAGCATCGTGGGTATCGCAAGCAACATTTAATCCTCCTGGTGTTACTCTTGCGGTAGCAAAAGATAGAGCAATTGAATCTTTGATGCACTCAGGCGATCAGTTTGTGTTGAATATTTTAGCAGAGGGGCGACAATTACGGAAGCATTTCATGAAGAACTTTGCTCCCGGTGAAGACCGTTTTGCCGCAGTGGAAACTCAGGAAGCTAGTAATGGTTGTCCGTTTTTGAGCGATGCTCTTGCTTATCTGGAGTGCTCAGTGGCAAACCGGATGGAATGCGGCGATCATTGGGTGATTTATGCGGTAATTGAAAATGGTCATCTGCTGAAAGCTGATGGGGTGACAGCGGTGCATCATCGTAAATCTGGAAGTCATTATTAGGGAGTATTAGGATGAGAGAAACCGGGTTTTTTAACTGAGATTGAGAGTGTAAATGAAGTATTTTGGTGAAAAATCCGGTTTCTGTCTAAGTATTATAAAGGTCGGGAATGTTCGCGGCATTATCAGTTTTTTTGTGATTTTAGATACAAACAACAAATTTATTGAAATTTAATTTCCTGTAACTTTAGATACAAACTAACTTTAAACAGACCTGTAGTTTAAATTGTATGCAGTATACATAAAGCGCAAATTCAGGAGGAGCGATCGAGCCATTGATATGAAAATCAAGGTCATAAATCCCAATACAACGGCTAGCATGACCCGAAAAATCGCGATTGCAGCTAAGTTAGCGGCCAACTCCAGCACAGAAATTATTGCTTGCAATCCTGTCATGGGGCCTGCTTCCATCGAGGGGCATTATGATGAAGCCCTCAGCGCGATCGGCATCTTAGATGAAATCCGTAAAGGAGAAGCAGAGGGTATTGATGGTTATGTCATCGCTTGCTTCGGCGATCCAGGTTTGTTGGCGGCTCGCGAATTGGCACGAGGCCCCGTTTTAGGAATAGCAGAAGCGGCGATGCACGCTGCTAGTTTCATCGCCACAGGATTCTCAATTGTGACAACTTTGAACCGCACGCGGATCATTGCTAAACAATTAGTAGAAAACTACGGCATGACTCGCTTTTGCCAAGGAATTCGCGGTACAGAATTATCAGTCCTTGAACTAGAAAAATCAGGCTCTCAAGCTCAAAAAATAATTACAGAAGAGTGTCGAAAAGCTCTAATTGAAGATAGTTCTGGGGCAATTATTTTGGGATGTGCTGGTATGACTGATTTAGTTCGCGAAATTAGTCAAGATATCAATGCGCCTGTCATCGATGGTGTCAGTGCTGCCGTCAAGTTTGTAGAAGTCCTGATTAGTTTAGATTTGGGTACGAGCAAAGTAGGTGATTTAGCCTATCCGATCGCCAAATCTTATACGGGGATGCTCTCAAATTTTGCTCCCAAATCTTAGATAAACGATGAATTTTAAAAATTTACGAAGAAATAGGCTATTGGTATCTTTGATAACTTTTTTCTAGTAATTCATCGCCTAGTGTTATGCAGCATATAAGTTAGTTCTTCCACCATTGTCAACAATCTGTAGGGGCCGGTTTACCAATAGGTTTAATAAAGTACAGATAGGTAAATAAACCCGCTCCCACCCGATGAGAATGGTGCCAGACATCAAATACAACCTACTTTTTGAAGGAGAGGGTGTCATGAATATCGGAACCGAACAAGCCAAGGTCAGAACAAGCGAAATCAACAATGGGAATAGTGTGATCGCGCAAGAATTAGCCTCCAGCGCTCAGGGAGTAAGCTTGCGATCGCTCAGAAAAGAATACGGCTCATTTGTGGCGATCGAGAACCTCAATTTAGAGATTCCCGCAGGTTACTACTGCTGTCTATTAGGCCCTAGCGGTTGCGGCAAAACCACCACCCTACGGATGATAGCGGGACACGAAGACACGACGGGTGGCGACGTTTTAATAGGCGATCGGCGCGTCAACCACCTGCCACCCGCCAAACGCGATACTGCCATGATGTTCCAAAATTACGCCCTCTTCCCCCACAAAACCGTCTGGGAAAACGTAGAATTTGGCTTAAAAATGCGGAATGTACCGCAACCAGAAAGGCGCGATCGCGTCGGAGAAATGCTCGAATTAATCGGATTAAGCCACCTTGGGGAACGCAAACCCGCTCAATTAAGCGGCGGACAACAACAGCGAGTTGCACTAGCTAGAGCCTTAGCAACCCGTCCCAAAGTTCTCCTACTCGATGAACCTTTAAGCGCCTTAGATGAAACCCTGCGCCTGCGAATGCGAAGCGAACTACGCCGGATTCAAAAACAGTTTGGCATGACATTTATCCAAGTAACGCACGGCGTTGATGAAGCATTTTCCCTCTCCGATGAAATCGTAGTAATGAATCAAGGTCACATCGAACAGGTAGCTAGTCCTTCCGAGATGTTTCGCACCCCCGCTTCCCAATTTGTTGCCAAATTTATGGGCGACAATAACCTATTTACAGGTAAAGTATTGCACTGCGTTCCAGAAAGTAATAGCAAAGAATTGGTTGAACTCAATATTGAAGGATTGGGTTCTATATTTTGCATCGGCCAGGGAGCGCCACCATTAGGAAGCGAAGCCGCTTGTTCAGTACGAGCCGACTTGCTACAGTTAGAACCCTTTTCCTCAACACCTCCCCCTCAACCTTCTCCCTACGCTAATCACATTAATGCTCGGATTACTGCCGTTGAACTCACAGGTTATGTAACGCGCGTTTCCTTAATGACAGAAAAAACAGGTCAAGAACTCCTGTACAAAATTGCTACCGATGAATGGGCGAATAATTCTTTACAAGAAGGGCAACTAATTACTCTGCGATGGTCAGCAGAAGATTGCGTTTTTCTGCCTCATTAAGTTGTCAAATTTCCAGCCAAATCTCAACCCTAAAATAGAACAATGGCTAGACTTTCGCGACGGAAATTTATTCAAGTCGGTCTGGCAGCAGGAACATTTCTGAGCACAACCAACTGCGGTGCTAACAAAGTCTCTGAAACTGCCAATCTTTCAACCACTCCCAGTAGAGGGCCGACACTACTAACCAATAAATTTAAAGATGTCACTTTGCGATTTATTGGCACTGGAGCCGCGCAAATTAATGACATCAAAGAGCAAGCCGAAAAAGACTTAGGCTTTAAAATTCAACTTCGCGCTCTTAGTACCGAAGAAACAGTACAAATCGCCATCACTCAGCCCAAACAATATGATATGTTTGACGGCGAATACTTCGGTTTACCATTAGTATTTCCTTCCGGTAGCTTGCAGCCAATTGATGTCAAGCGAGTCAAGGAATTTAACAAACTCGTTCCTATCTTTACCACAGGAGAATTATACCCAGGCGCTCCTGTTAATAAATCCCAAGGTAGCGCACCCCGGAAAGTAATGTTTGTCAAAGGGCAAGATTCAACAGAATTTGCCGATGGGCCAACTGATTGGGCAACATTAATTCCCTTTCAATATAATGCCGATACTCTGGGCTATCGCCCCGATTTAATTGGTGGCAAAATCGAATCCTGGGCAGATTTATTTAACATCAAATATAAAGGTAAAACTGCTCTGCTGGATATCCCTTCCATTGGGATTATGGATGCAGCAATGGCCGTTGAAGCAATGGGATTAATGACCTTTGGCGACAAAGGAAATATGACGCGGGAAGAACTCGATAAGGTCACGCAAATATTAATCCAGCAAAAGAAAGAAAGGCAATTTCGAGCATTCTGGAAAAGCTTTGATGAATCTGTTAATTTAATGTCTGCTGGAGAAGTCGTTTTGCAATCAATGTGGTCGCCTGCGGTGACAGCCGTAAAAGCCAGAGGAGTTCCCTGCGTTTATGGCCCTTTAAAAGAAGGATATCGCGGCTGGGGAGGCGGAATTGGGCTCTCTAAAAACCTCTCAGGATTAGAATTAGATGCTGCTTATGCTTACCTTGATTGGATGTTAGAAGGTTGGCTAGGTGCTTTTTTAGGAAGACAGGGTTATTACAGTGCAATTCCCGAAAACGCCAAGAAATACATGAAGCCGGAAGAGTGGGATTTTTGGTATGAAGGAAAGCCTGCTGCTACTGATATTATTGACCCTTTTGGTAAGAAGATTGAGTCTCAAGGAGCTATCCGTGATGGTGGTTCTTTTAAGGAAAGAATGGGCAATGTTGTGTGCTGGAATTCTGTAATGAAGGAACAGATATATCTCCTGCAAAAGTGGATTGAATTTGTGGTTGCTTAAAGTTTCATGACTTACAATCGTACACCATACGTAACGCCGCCTTCTAGGCGGTCAAGTCACCGCCTAGAAGGCGGCGTTACGTAAAGTAGGTTAAGCCAAAGCTTTGCTGTATTTTGTTACTATTGCGGATTTAATCATGACAATCACCCAACCATTAACCACTTCTAGCAACTCTGCCAAAACTAAGGCAACTGACTGGAAAAAACTCAAGCCTTATTTTCTAGTTGCTCCTCAAACTTTAGTCTTTCTGTTGTTTTTAGTATTGCCAATTCTCGCCATTTTTATCGTCAGCTTTTGGACGTTCAATGGCTACACAATGGTTCCCACTTTTACTTTGAACAACTATCTGACAATTTTTACCTCGAAGGTATTTCTGTCAACTTATGTCAATACCATCAAATTTGCAGCTATTGTCTGGTTGCTAACTCTGGCCATTGCATATCCAGTTGCTTACTTTCTTGCCTTTCATATCAAAAGCTTGAAATGGCAAACAATTTTGTTTCTAGTTTGTACAGTCCCGTTCCTGACATCTAACATTATTCGGATGATTTCTTGGATTCCTTTTTTGGGAAGAGAAGGCATCTTGAATGGGTTACTAATGGGTCTGCATTTAACGGATCAACCCCTAGAAATGTTTTTGTTTTCCGACTTTGCCGTACTCCTAGCAATGGTGCATCTTTATACCCTGTATATGGTAGCTCCAACTTTTAATAGCATGATGCGAATTGACCGTTCTTTAATTGCGGCCGCAGAAGATGCAGGAGCCTCAGCTTGGCAAATTCAGAAGGAAATAATCTTTCCTTTGTCATCACCGGGAATTGCGATTGGTTCAATTTTTGTTGTCACATTAGTTATGGGAGAATTTGCAACTGTCAGACTAATGAGTGGCGGACAAACTTCTTCTGTTGGATATTTGATTAAAACCCTAATTGGTAGTTTGCAATATCCGATGGCTGCCGCGAATGCGATCGTTTTATTAGCTGTAACATTACTGATTGTATTTGGTATTTTACGAGCTGTTGATATTCGCAAAGAGCTCTAATATGACTTACGCAAAACCATCCGTAACGCCGCCATCTTGGCGGTAAAATCACCGCCAAGATGGCGACCGTACTATGAGCGTAAGTTCTATCTAAGAATAAACCTTTGTAATTGTCTAAATGGAGTTAAACAATGCAAAAGACAAAACGCCCTCTTTCTTATTACCTATTAGCTGGCTTCTTTGGATTATTTGTTCTGTTTTTATACGGCCCATTTTCCGCTATTTTCCTGCTCTCCCTGCAAGGGCCAGAGGGACAGTTAACCTTTCCTATGCGAGGTTTTAGCTTTCACTGGATGTCAGCAGTATTTGGCACTCAGCGTGTAGGAGATTTTGTTAGTGCCTTTGGACGTTCTTTTACTTTGGGTTTGCTGGTGATGGTAATTACTGTCATCTTTAGTCTATTAGCTGGCATGGCATTTCGGCAGAAATTCATGGGTTCAAATTGGATTTTTTACTTAACAATTTCTAGTCTGATTGTACCCAGTATTCTCATCTCTTTAGGCATTGGTATTGTCTTTAATATTGTTGGCTTAGATACCACTTGGTATTCATCAGCGCTGGCGGGACATCTGACCTGGACATTACCATTTGCCTTCTTGATTATGGTAGGAGTATTTAATCGCTTTAATCCTAGCTATGAAGAAGCCGCACGGGATATGGGAGCGACTGAAATCCAGACCTTCTCGGAGGTTTTGCTACCGTTAATTGCATCTAGTTTAATTGGGGTAGGTTTGTTTGGGTTTACGCTTTCCTACGATGAATTTACGCGCACTTCGTTAATTTCTGGGGAAAAGAACACCCTACCGCTAGAAATTTTTGGGATGACAACAAACGTGACAACTCCTGCAATTTACGCTTTAGGAACTATGACAACGCTTTTTTCCTTTGGATTAATTGCACTAGCTTTTGCTGGTATTCAGTTCTTTTCTCGTCGCCAGTCACAGTAGGAAATCATAACCAAATTGGCGAACCAAATTGGCGAACCAAATTGGGCGGTTGAAACCGCATCTACACAAACGAAGTCCGCCTACGCGGACTAAAAGATAAAGGGTATTTAAGCCGGATTTAGTATCAGTTCAAACTCCATCACGTAGAAAACCATGAGCTATAGACCTGAATTTTCAGTGGTTTGGAATAATGCAGGCTTTTTAATCCAAGGTGTTTTCCTAACATTTCAACTCGCTATTGTTTCCATTGCTGGCGGGTTAGTGCTAGGAACAATTGGCGCAATGGGAAGAACTTCTGGAAATCGCATATTTAATGGCATTGCTGTAGCTTATGTAGAATTTCTTCGCAACACGCCTTTTCTGATTCAACTGTTCTTTTTCTTCTTTGGCTTGCCAAGTTTAGGAATTAAATTAACCTCTTGGCAAGCAGCGGTACTAGCACTCGCGATTAATTTTGGAGCCTATTCTACTGAGATTATTCGTGCTGGAATTGAAAGCATCCGTAAGGGACAAATTGAAGCGGGATTAGCGCTAGGATTCAAAAAAATACAGATTTTCAGACACATTATCCTCATCCCAGCTTTAGGTAATGTTTATCCATCGCTGGTTAGCCAAATTGTAATTGCAATTTTGTTTACCAGTGTTGTCTCTCAAATTTCAGCAGAAGAATTGACCTTTGTAGGTAATTATTTGCAATCCCGTACCTTTCGGAGCTTTGAAATCTACTTAACGATTACCCTAATCTATGTTGGGATAATCTGGGCAATTAAAGCTATTGCCTTTCTCATTCAGAAAAAGTTTTTCAGCTTCATGCAATACACTCGCTAACTGGTTGGTATCTTTTACTAAGTTTCGATTATGCAAGAGTTTACCCTGTCGAATATCTTGAGCAATTTGCTACTAGCAACTAGATGGACAATTGCGCTTTCAGCAATTGCTTTTATCGGTGGTGGAATTGTAGGATTTCTAGTCATGCTGATGCGAATTTCACCTAACAAAATCATCAAGTATCTCAGCCTAATTTATGTCGAGTTTTTTCAAGGAACACCGCTGCTGATGCAACTGTTCCTCACATTCTTCGGATTGTCTGTTATTTTCAACCTCAATTTATCTCCTTGGATAGCGGCCGCGATCGCATTAACAACCTACACCAGTGCTTTTCTAGCGGAGATATGGCGAGGTTCAGTTGCAGCCATTCCGAAAGGACAATGGGAAGCCTCTACAGCCTTGGGGTTGAATTACTTTAAACAGCTTCAACGCATCATTTTGCCGCAAGCAATTAAAATGTCAATCCCCCCAACTGTAGGCTTTGCCGTGCAGGTAATTAAAGGCACATCTTTAGCATCTGTTATCGGCTTTGTAGAATTAACTCGCTCGGCTACGGCTATCAGCAATGTTACTTTTAAACCTTTCTTGGTATTTACAATAGCCGCTGTAATTTATTTCTGTTTGTGTTTTCCACTTTCCCTTTGGAGCAAACATTTAGAACAGAAGTTTGCTTACAAATACTAAGACAGTTCTGCACACCTAATTCTCAATTATTCAACACAAATCATCAGGGAAAAATCATGTTTTACAGAATTTTCAAACGCCTAAATATGCGCTTATCGTTACCAAGATTATTAACAAAACCACTAACAATGTTAGCAGTTAGTTTAGTCGTAATCTTCAGTATCGCCTCTTGTTCAGGCGGCAGTTCTATCACATCTAAACCTGTTGTTGGTGATGTTACAGCCAGTCAAGCCGCCGCCGCCGCACCCAGTCAAGGTACGGCACTAGGAACTTCCACTCTCGATAAAATTATCAGTGCTGGTAAAGTTAGAATTGCCGTTCCTCAAGATTCTCCACCTTTTGGATCTGTGGGTACAGATATGCAGCCTCAAGGCTACGATATTGATGTGGCAAAGATGCTTGCAGAATCCTTAGAAGTGAAATTAGAATTAGTTCCCGTCACCAGTACCAACCGGATTCCCTATTTACAAAGCGATCGCGTAGATTTGGTAATTTCTAGTTTGGGTGCAACTCCTGAGCGAGCTAAATCGATTTACTTTTCTATTGCTTACGCTCCTTTCTATTCTGGTATTTACGGTTTTCCCGGTGTTAACGCCTCATCTTACACCGATTTATCAGGCAAGACTGTAGGAGTTACTCAAGGATCTTTAGAAGATATTGAATTGGCTAAACGCGCTCCCAAAGACATACAAATTAAGCGATTTGAAGACAATAGTACAACCGCTTCAGCGCTCTTAGCCGGACAAATTGAACTGATGGCAACAGGTAATACAATCGCCAACAAAATTAGCAAAGATAACCCCGATAAAAAAATTGAAAACAAGTTCGTGATGAAAAATTCACCTTGCTACATCGGCGTGCGTCGGGGCGATCTAGATTTGCTGCAATGGGTGAACGTATTTGTCACCAATAAGCGACTATCAGGCGATTTGAGCGAACTATCTAAGAAATGGTTTGGTGAGCCACTGCAACTACCTACTTTTTAATGACTAAGCTAGGGAGAATTTGTGGGCACAGACTGAGAGTAAATCAACAAGAATCACTACTAAATTAGGAAGAAAAAAAATGACACAATCTCAACCCCTCTCAACTTCCATCGAGCCGACATTGAACAAAGCAGAAGCGATGATTACTGCTAAGGATGTCGAGAAATGGTACAGCAACAATTTTCATGTTTTACGCGGCGTTAGCCTCACCGTAAATCAAGGGGAAGTAGTCGTAATTATGGGGCCTTCAGGTTCGGGTAAATCTACCTTTATCCGCACGTTTAATGCTTTGGAAGACTATCAAAAAGGCAGCATTGAAATTGATGGTATTAAGCTAACTCACAACTTGAAAAATATTGAAGCAATTCGCCGCGAAGTGGGAATGGTTTTTCAACAATTCAATTTATTTCCTCATCTGACAGTGTTGGAAAATGTGCAACTTGCACCCGTTGAAGTTCGCGGTTGGAGCAAAGCAAAAGCGAGAGAAATTGCCTCAGAATTATTAGAAAGAGTGGGAATTTTGAGTCAAGCGAATAAATTCCCCGGTCAACTTTCTGGGGGACAGCAGCAACGGGTAGCGATCGCGCGTGCTTTAGCAATGCAGCCGAAGATTATGTTATTCGATGAACCAACGTCTGCACTTGACCCGGAGATGGTGCGGGAGGTACTGGATGTGATGCGATCGCTCGCTAGCACCGGCATCACAATGGTTTGCGTAACCCATGAAGTAGGTTTTGCTCGTGAAGTTGCCGATCGCATCGTGTTTATGGCCGAAGGTTTGATTGTCGAAGAAGCCACACCCCAGGACTTTTTTAACAATCCCAAGCACGAACGGACTAAGCAATTTCTAGCACAGATTTTGCATTAGACTAGATTTTCTAATTAATCCCAAAAGGAGTAGCACGTTATTTCGAGCAGATTTACTAACAATAGTAATCGCTGATACTGTTATGAATCTGCTCGTAAAAGATAATTAAGAAATTAATTCATCAGCGTCCAAAGTTTCTGCAAAGTCTTGGAACCTTTATGACTATCCAAATCAAAATTATTCACTGCCAAACACCGTTCTAAATACTCAACTTGTTGCTCCTCTACCAGTTCTTGAGTGAGAGCAATAATTAATAGCCGCCAAACTCGATCGAGTCCGAAGGCAAAGGTGACATTGTTGGCTTGAGAATAGGGTATTGAGTCAGGAATTAACTCTAATTCTTTGTAGATTTGCCACTGACTTTTGTTTGTGATGTTGCGATGTATAAATTGCATAGGACTTGCCTCTCAATTGCTATATTTGGTCGAGGCGCGTTCCTTCGGGCTATATTCCCTACTTCCGTCTCTATTGCTACTCGGTCAACAGCCTGAGTCCACACAGAGATGAACGATTAGATTTATATCTGTATTATAGGACACTTTTTCTAAAATTTGTCAACTTTTTTCTATCTACTGGAGAAATCAAGATGCACAGCCTGAAAATTATCATCATCGGTGCGGGAATCGGCGGCTTGACCGCAGGTATTGCTTTGCGGCAAGCTGGCTACGAGATCGAAATTTATGACAGAGTGAAGGAACTGCGCCCCGCCGGGGCCGGCATTTCCCTGTGGTCAAACGGCGTGAAAGTTCTTAATCGGCTAGGTTTGGGAGAAAAAATGGCCGCAATTGGCGGAATTATGAATAGGATGCAGTATCGCAGTCTTACTGGTGAACTTCTAAATGATATTGATTTGCAACCATTAATAGAAGAAGTTGGACAGCGCCCTTATCCTGTTGCGCGTGCAGATTTGCAAAAAATGTTGTTAGAAGCTTACGAAGGAGAAGTTAAGCTGAATTCCAAGTGTATTGGAGTTGAGGAAAGTGAAAATAGTGTCACCGCCATTTTTGAAAATGGACATCGCGCAACGGGGGATTTAGTAATTGCAGCAGATGGGATTCATTCAACCCTAAGAAAGTATGTGTTGGCAGAGGAAATTCATCCTCAATATGGCGGTTATATCAATTGGAATGGATTAGTAGAAGCGAGTGAAGATTTAGCTCCTAAAAATACTTGGGTTGTCTATGTTGGCGAACACAAAAGAGCTTCAATGATGCCTGTTGCAGGTAATCGATTGTACTTTTTCTTCGATGTTCCCCTGGCAAAAGGTACGCCGTCCGAACCGCAGAATTATCGAGCTGAATTAGCCGAATATTTTAAAGGTTGGGCGCAACCCGTACAAACCCTAATTAAACGGATCGATCCCATGAAAACCAGTCGCCCAGAAATCAACGATGTAGGCCCGCTCGATCGATTTGTTCGCGGTAGAGTGGCATTGTTAGGAGATTCTGTACACGCAACTTGTCCAGATTTAGGACAAGGTGGCTGTCAAGCAATGGAAGATGGATTAGTTTTAACTCAGTATTTGCTAACAACAAATTTAGGAGTTGAATATGCTCTCAAACGCTACGAAGCAGAACGGAAAGAACGCGCAAATGCAGTAGTTATGAAAGCTCGTAAGCGTGCAGAAATGATTCACGGTAAAGAACCAGAAATTACCGAAAAATGGTATCAACAGCTAGCACAAGAAAACCCATCCGACGTAACTGGTGCTATTTCCAAAGTGATTATGGCAGGGCCTCTGCATTGACATGATAGCAAAATTATCCTGGCGATTGAAATCGCGGCTACAAAAACAAAGTCCGCCTACGCGGACTAATGAAGTTGATAAGCTTTTGCAAGAGGTCTAATTAATTGTATTTTCCTTCTTCCTTCTCCCTTCTTCCTTCGGCTATAATTTATGACAGGTAAACTGACAACTCACGTATTAAATACAGCTCAAGGATGTCCCGCTGCTAATATGATTGTAGAACTCTGGACAATTAATATTCAATCGGGAGAAAAGACGCTGTTGAAAACAATATCTACTAACATTGATGGGCGTACAGATGCTCCTTTGTTAGCGGAAGATGAACTTAAAATTGGTGTTTATGAACTTGTATTTGTAGTAGGAGATTATTTTGCTAAAGAAAGTGCGATCGCCACCCAACCACCCTTTTTAGATCGCGTGCCAATTCAGTTTGGTATCGCCGATCCTACAATACATTATCACGTCCCTTTGCTTGTTTCTCCTTGGTCTTACAGCACCTATCGAGGTAGCTAAAAAAGTTTCTTATTATCTCTAATTGGAGTTACTATGTTAGTCACAAAACAACCAGCATTCAAACGTTTTTGGTATCCTGTTATTCCCATGACAGCCTTATCCGATCGACCCGTACCATTTGAATTGTTAAGTCAGCCAATAGTTCTCTGGTTAACAGCAGAAGGAAAACCCGCCGCAGTTGAAGATCGATGCTGTCACCGCACAGCTAAACTATCTCTAGGAAAAGTCGTTAATGGCAATATTTGCTGTGCTTATCATGGCTGGACTTTCAACGATTGCGGAGAGTGCGTCCACGTTCCACAAATTAGTAATGGTGCTATTTCTTCTAGTTACAAAGTCAAAGCTTATCCCTGTGTTGAGAGATATGGCTATGCTTGGGTCTGTCTAGGAGAACCGCTGATCGATATTCCGAATATTACTGAAGCTTTCGATCCAGACTATCGCCAAATTCACGAATTTTACGAAACTTGGAATTGTGCAGGTTTACGAGTCATGGAAAACGAATTAGATATGGCTCATCCTACCTTTGTCCATACAACAACCTTTGGCAGTGAAGATCATCTTACTCCAGATTCTATGGAGTTCAAAGAGACAGAATGGGAACTCCACTATCGCAGCACTTTGGGAGTAACTAATCCCAAAGAACAGCAGGAAAATCTCAAAATGGAGGAAGAACAAACAGTCCGAACTATAGACGGAGTTTGGTTCATGCCGTTTACAGTTAAATTGAAAATTGCCTACCCTAACGGACTCGTTCATATTATCGTTAATACGATGACTCCGATTAATGATTGGAGTTCTAAAATGGTACAATTTTGTCTGCGGAATGATACGGAAGCAGACACTAAAAGCAGCGATATTATTGCCTTCGATCGCGCTGTAACTTTAGAAGATAAACGCATTCTGGAAAGCACTGACTATGACATACCTCTGGAACTAAATAAAGAGCAACATATGCTTACCGATAAGCCAGGAATCATCATTCGTAAGAAAGTAGCAGCTTTTTTAAAAGCGCAGGGTGAAATTGAACAAACTGTTAATAGTTAACTGTTAACGGTTAACTGTTAACTGTTAATCGTCAATCAATCATTAACAGTTAACCGACTTTAGTTCTTGCATTCAACCTACCAACCTCAAATGACAACTTTACTCGTCAAAAATATCCATACTCTTGTCACAATGGATGCGACGCGAAGAGAAATCCGCAGTGGTGCTATCTTCGTTCGAGACAACGTAATTGAGCAAGTAGGAACCTCTCAAGAAATCGCGCAAACAGCAGATGAAGTTTTAGATTTACAAGGAAGATATATCGTGCTTCCTGGTTTAGTCAATACTCATCATCACTTCTGTCAAACTCTGACGCGAGTAATTCCAAAAGCTCAAGACTGTGACTTATTTAATTGGCTGACAAATCTTTACCCGATTTGGGCAAATCTGACAGCAGAGGCGATTTATATCAGCGCTCAAATGGCAGCAGCGGAATTAATTTTGTCTGGCTGTACAACTGCCAGCGACCACCTATATATCTATCCAAATGATTGCACTTTGGATGATGAAATTCGCGGCATTCAAGATATTGGAATCCGATTTCATGCCAGCCGAGGTAGCATGAGTGTGGGTGAGAGCTTAGGCGGATTACCACCCGATCGTTTAGTAGAAAAAGAACCAGATATTCTCAAAGATTCTCAGCGGTTAATTGAGCAATATCATGATAATTCGCGCCATGCTATGTTACGGATTACTCTTGCACCTTGTTCGCCTTTTTCTGTTTCCCAAGACTTGATGCGGGAGTCAGCAGCAATGGCACGTTCTTATCAGGGAGTGAGGCTACATACACATTTAGCAGAAAATAAGGCTGATGTTACTTATAGTTTGGAAAATTTCGGCATGATTCCTGGCGATTATGCAGAGTCAGTTGGTTGGTTAGGTGATGATGTTTGGCACGCTCATTGCGTACAATTAAGCGATGAATCTATTTTGAAATTTGGTAAAACAGGCACTGGTGTTGCTCATTGTCCCTGTAGTAATATGCGTCTTGCTAGTGGGATTGCTCCGCTTCGTAAAATGCTAGATAATAAAGTTCCGGTGGGGTTAGGTGTGGATGGTTCTGCTTCTAATGATGCTGGTAATTTATTACAGGAAGCACGCACGGCTTTTCTACTAGCTCGTGTTGGTAGTTGCGATGCTTCAGTGATGACTGCTCGTGAGATATTAGAAGTAGCAACTATTGGCGGTGCTAAGGTTTTGGGTAGAGATGATATTGGCTATCTTGCGCCTGGGATGTCTGCTGATTTTATTGCTATTAATATCGATAGTCCGCAGTTTGCTGGAGCTCATCACGATTTAGTCGCGGCGTTGATTTTCTGTCAAGTAAATTCTGTCGATTATAGTTTTATTAATGGTAAAAAAGTGGTAGATCGTGGACAACTAACTACAATTGAATTGGAAACATTGGTGGAGAAAACTAATCACATTGCTCATCAAATGGTGGCTTGATATGTTTTATACAATTGCTGAGTTAAATCAGATGAGCCAAGACGAGTTTGTTACAGCGTTAGGTGCGGTGTTTGAAGATACGCCTGCGATCGCGTACCGAACTTGGTATCAACGTCCCTTTACTGATGTTACGCAATTGCATCAACAGATGGTGGCTGTGGTAAATGCGATGAGTTGGGAAGAACAACTAGCGTTAATTAAAGCTCATCCCGATCTCGGAAGTAAAGCAAAAATGGCGGAAGCTTCTGTAAAAGAACAAACTGGTATTGGATTGAATCGACTGAACTTAGAAGAATATCAACACTTTCAAATATTGAATCAAGCTTATCAAGATAAGTTCGGTTTTCCCTTTATTGTTGCTGTTAGGAACCATACTAAAACGAGCATCATTGAAGCATTTGAGCGACGTTTGCAAAATTCGGCGGAGGTGGAAATGCAAGAGGCGATCGCACAAATTAACCAAATTGCCCAATTTCGCTTATTTGACCTTCTCCATCAATAACTAATCCTTAATTTGATACTTTTGATTACTTACGTAACGCCGCCCTCTGGGCGGTAAAGATACC
>NZ_JARFTR010000298.1 GCF_029167235.1 Kamptonema sp. UHCC 0994
GTAGTTGCGCTTCAGCGCTCTTAGGGTATATGAAAGAGCGCTGAAGCGCAACTACGTACCTTTAAGAAAATCCGATTAGGTTTTATGCACTCATTTCTAACATCCGTTGAATCGGTAGTAAAGCTGCGACTCTGATATCTTCTGATAAAGTAATTTCTGGAGTACGATTTTGCATAGCAAGATACAACTTTTCCAAAGTATTTAATCTCATGTGAGGACATTCATTACAAGCACAATTATTAGTTGGAGGAGCAGGAATAAATTTCTTTTCTGGAGATTCTTTCTGCATTTGGTGAATAATTCCCGGTTCAGTAGCAACGATGAAACTTTGACTGAGACTGGATTGAGAATATTTCAGCAAAGCAGTTGTCGAACCGATATAATTAGCATGGCGTAAAACTGGTGGTTCGCATTCTGGATGAGCAATTACTTCTGCTTCAGGATGTTCGATTTTGAGCTGAACTATCTTCTTTTCTGAGAAGATTTCGTGAACCATACAAGCACCTTGCCAGAGTACCATTTCTCTGCCTGTCTGTTCGGCAACGTAGCGACCAAGATTCCGGTCTGGCCCAAAAATAATCGGTTGATTTTTGGGGATTTGATTAACAATTTTAACAGAATTAGAACTTGTGCAAATAATATCGCTCATTGCCTTAATTGCAGCAGTGCAATTAATGTAAGAAATTACTAAATGGTCGGGATGTTCGGCTTTAAATGCAGCAAAAGCATCGGGAGGGCAACTATCCGCAAGGGAACAACCTGCATTTAAGTCTGGTAAAAGTACAAGTTTATTCGGATTGAGAATTTTGGCCGTTTCTGCCATGAAGTGAACGCCGGCAAAGACAATAACATCAGCGTTAGTGTTGGCGGCTTTGCGGGCCAATTCTAGGGAGTCACCGATGTAGTCCGCGATGTCTTGAATGTCTGGATCTTGATAATAGTGAGCGAGGATGATGGCGTTTAGTTCTTGTTTGAGTTCGTTAATTGCAGCAAACAAGTCGTGAGGTAGTCTGGGAAGGGTAATATTTGGTTGAGTTGCGGCAATGGTAAACACAGTAGTAACCTTTGAGGGTGAGTTGGGGTTGGATTAAGTGTATTTTGAATTATAGTCGTTTTCACCAAAAACTGTGGGGTCAAGGTTTAATTAGCGCGGAGAGTGCAAAAATTGACCTCGGTTTCTTATGCTGGATTAAGAAGGGGCTAGGACTAATTCAGATATGGTCAGTCAAATGAATCAGGCTAAGGTGGTCAAAATTGCGGTAGTGGGAGATGTTCACGATCGGTGGGAAGCTGAGGATGGGGTTGCTCTGAAGCATCTGGGTGTTGATTTGGTGCTGTTTGTGGGGGATTTTGGGAATGAGTCGGTGGAGGTGGTGCGGGCGATCGCATCTTTGGATATTCCCAAGGCGGCGGTTTTTGGCAATCACGATGCTTGGTACACGGCGACGGAGTGGGGTAGAAGTCAGTGCCCTTACGATCGCCAGCAGGAAAATCGAGTACAACAGCAGTTGGATTTAATGGGGGACGCTCATGTAGGCTATGGGAAGCGAGACTTCCCGGAGTTGGGTGTGACTGTGGTGGGAAGTCGGCCTTTTACTTGGGGTGGCCCGGATTGGAAGTATCCAGATTTTTACAGTGAGTGGTTTGGAGTGGAGAGTTTTGCAGAGTCTACTCGGCGGATTGCTGCGGCTGCGGCTGAGGCGGATTGTGAAAGCGTGATTTTTTTGGGCCACACTGGGCCAACTGGTTTGGGAGATGCGCCGGAATCTCCCTGTGGGAGAGATTGGAAGCCGTTGGGGGGGGATTTTGGAGATCCAGATTTTGCGGAGGCGATCGCGCAAACTCGCGCCTCTGGGAAGCAAATTCCGCTGGTGACATTTGGTCATATGCACCACAACCTACGCCACACAAAGAAGATTTTGCGGAAGTCGGTAGAGGTAAGTGCTGAGGGGACGGTGTATTTGAATGCGGCGAGAGTTCCCCGAATTGTGGAAGAGGGGAGGACTCGACTGCGGAATTTTTCGGTGGTGTTGCTGGAAGCGGGGGTGGTGTCGGAGGTTTCTCTGGTTTGGGTTGGGGATGATTTCGCTGTGGCCTTGGAACAGATTTTATATCGGCGCAGTGAGCCTGCGGTGCGAATTGTTTGTTAATAGTGAGGTGTTCTGATATGATAAATTTGATGCGCCTGGAGAGGTGGCAGAGTGGTCGAATGCGCTTGACTTGAAATCAAGTGAACTGAAAGGTTCCGTGGGTTCAAATCCCACCCTCTCCGTTTTTGAGTTAATGCTTTGTTTGTGAGCGATCGCTCTTTTCCGTAAACCAAGAGCGATCGCACCTATATCTGACACTCCACTACCTTTGACTAGCTTCATGCAATTGCTTACTTTCCGCCAATATTCTCTGAAAATCCTCCTCACTTAACTGCTTAACATAATTAATCTTCACTTCCTCTAAGAAATCTGACAACAGTAATTGAATTTCCTGCAAAGTTTGCTGTTGTTGTAATTCACTTCCCAACGCCTTACCAAAATGCTGCACTAGCTGATTTGAAAGTTGAGTACCTACGGTATCGTCGGCGGCCGCTTTAAACGCTTCGTAAGCATTTTGAGGCCCAAATGCTGCTAGTTTAGATAACTCACCAACTAACTGTTCCGCTAGCTTTTCTGGAAAATTTCCTAATCCCGGCACTTGCTGCAATCCTTGATAAACCGGAGATTGTTTAAGCGTACCTTCTATACTATGCCGCAGCAACGCTTCCAAATCTGGCTGGAGTTGAGGAAGAACTTTGTAAACAGTTAATTGTACTAAGCGAGTAGCAATCTCTTCTATTTCATTAACATTATTAATATCTTTATAGCGCTGTTTCTGCGATTGAAATAACTGTTTCGCAAACTCCCCAGAGCGAATCGAGCCTTGCATCTGATTGATAATTTGAATCACCACAACTTCCGTTAGTTCCTGTGCAAAACTACCAATAAAAACGCGGGTGATTACAGTTCGCAAAGGTTCAAGATCCGGTAATTTTGCTTCATTCAAGCGAATTATAACTGGAATAACCCGCAGCAATCGCCAGAAAGGAAGTAACAGCAAAATATCATACCACCGCCAAAGCATTGCTTCTCGCCATGTCAAGCCCAAATAGCTGCGACTGAGGAAAAATGTTCGCCCCAGAAATTCCAAACCAAATATAATGATAAACCAGCGATCTATCTTCCAGAAAAGCTCAATTGATTCGCCATTTTCCCCAAGTCCACGATAATAATTAGTGGCGATTAAAGGTTTAATTTCCTGATTAAACCATTGAATTTCTTGTGGCAAACCAGCCTTGTTTAAATACTCGCGACTCCAAAATGTCCTAAATGCTTCTTTGGAAGAATCTTCGGGATTTGGAATCCGATTTCGCATTCTATTTTTAATTTTTTCCAGATTTCCGCTCTTGTTAGCCACTGCAAAAGGATTTTGATCGATCATTTCCACGCTTTCCCTGCGAAGTTGCTCTAATAAGTTGCTGACTTCGGGAGAGTTAGTTCCTGTTTGCAAGACTTGAGCTTCTAAGGCTTTAACAGTGTTTAAATATTTCTGGGTTTCTCTGTTAGGTTCAATTCCTTTATAGGGATCGTAAAATTGAGTAATAGCAGGAAATTGCCGGAAGTAGAAACCTCGCCAAGGTATATAACTTAAGTCAAATAATGCTAAGCTAAAATCTACTAAGGCGAGAAGTGCCATCGTGCCATCGAACCAGCGGAATTTAGTGGATTTTTTCTTAGTGGTGTCTTTTTTATAGGGCATAAGTAATTGTGTTATATCACATCTGATAACATACTGGGAGCCTCCCATTTTTGTAGTAAAGGCGAAGCATTCACACCCATATCCTAGTAATTTAGGTAACGCCGCCATCCTGGCGGTTCTTTGACC
>NZ_JARFTR010000075.1 GCF_029167235.1 Kamptonema sp. UHCC 0994
TTTCTTTACCGCCAGGATGGCGGCGTTACGTAATCGTGCGTAAGTCCTGCAAGATTATTAGCAGGAGGCGGGAGGCAGGAGGAAAATACAATAATAAAAAGGGTTTGGGGGGATTGAGAATCTCCTAACCGTTGTGACTGACTCTCAGCAAAACGCACAGTTTAAGCTACAACAAAATTAACCAACTTTCCCGGAACCACAATCACTTTTTTAATCTCCTTACCTTCAATGTAACGCTGTGCAACCTCCGACTCACGAGCATACTTTTCTAAAGTATCCTTATCAGCATTAGCAGGAACTTGCATTGTACCGCGAGTTTTACCCATAATCTGAATCACCAGCGTAATTTCATCAGCAACTAAAGCAGACCGATCCGCAACAGGCCAAGTTTGATGATGTACAGATTCACTATTGCCAATAATCTCCCATAATTCCTCAGCAATATGCGGCGAAAAAGGTGCTAAAAGCAGAATTAACGTTCTAATACCTTCAGCATAAATCGGCGAATCTTTACAAGTAGAATCGCTAATAGCATTACTCAGTTTCATCATTTCTGAGACAGCCGTATTAAATTGATAATCCCCCTCCAAATCCTCCGTTACTTCCTTAATTGCCGTATGAATTGCCCGCCGCAAATCCTTTTCAGCTTTGCTCAAAGAGGTAGGAATCTCCTCCTGTTTACCAACAGAATTGGGAAGAGTAGCACCAAACTCTGTCACCAACCGCCAAACGCGATTTAAAAAGCGAAATTGCCCTTCAACATCAGCATCATCCCACTCCAAATCTTTCTCCGGTGGCGCTTTAAATAAAATAAACATTCGCGCCGTATCTGCCCCATATTTAGCCATTACTTCCAAGGGGTCAACGCCATTATATTTCGATTTGGACATCTTTTCATAAAAGACTTCCAAGGCTTCGCCGGTCTGCGGATCTTTAGGATTAGTAGAGTCTATGTTTGCTGAGGGAACGTATTTCTTAGTCACGGGATTTTTATACGTAATTCCCTGTACCATTCCTTGAGTTAATAACCGCTGGAATGGTTCGTCAAAATTAATCAAACCGCAGTCTCGCAACACCTTGGTAAAGAAGCGCGAATACAACAAGTGTAAAATTGCGTGTTCAATTCCTCCTACATATTGATCTATTGGCATCCAGTCATTAGTCTTCGCGGAATCAAACACGCTTTGCTCGTTATTAGCATCGGGAAAACGCAAGAAATACCAGGAAGAATCAATAAACGTATCCATCGTGTCAGTCTCCCGCTTTGCAGGGGTTCCGCAACTAGGACAAGGCACATTTACCCAATCTTCTAACTGTGCTAAAGGCGAACCACCGCGCCCTGTAAATTTCACATTTTCTGGCAATAATACAGGCAAATCTTCATCAGGTACAGATACAGTTCCGCACTGAGGACAGTGAATCACGGGAATAGGTGCGCCCCAATAACGTTGACGAGAAATCAACCAATCTCGCAAGCGATATTGCACTCGTGCTTTGCCATAATCTTGATTTTCAGCGTGGCGAATAATAGCTTCTTTCCCCTTAGTTGAAGCCATGCCATTAAACTCGCCGGAATTAATCATAATTCCAGGTTCAGTATAAGCTGCGGTCAGTGGAAGTTCATCATCATCCACAATTACAACTTTAATTGGCAACTGATTTTGATTAGCAAATACAAAATCCCGCGTATCATGAGCAGGTACGCCCATAACTGCGCCAGTGCCGTATTCAAACAGGACATAATCAGCAATCCAAATCGGTATTTCCTCACCCGTAAATGGATTGATCGCTTTGCCACCAGTAGGAATACCGCGCTTGGGTTTATCTTCCGCTGTTCGCTCTAATTCACTTTGGGTAGAAACTTCTTTAATAAAAGCTTCTACGGCCGTCACTCTTTCAGTTGTTGTTACTTGCTTTGTTAAAGGATGTTCCGGTGCAAGGACAATATAAGTGACACCATAAACCGTATCAGGTCTAGTAGTAAACACGCCTATTTTTTCATCCATTCCCACAATTGGAAATTCTAAATAAGCGCCTACAGATTTGCCAATCCAGTTAGCTTGCATTAACTTAACTCTTTCCGGCCAACCTGTTAATTTATCCAGGTCATTTAATAATTGTTCGGCATAGTCGGTAATTTTTAAGAACCACTGGCGCAACATTTTGCGCTCGACTATTGCACCGGAACGCCAAGAACGCCCCTGACTATCAACTTGTTCATTTGCTAATACTGTCCGATCGATTGGGTCCCAGTTAACTGCGGCTTCTTTTTGATAAGCCAATCCAGCTTTGAAAAATTGTAAAAACAGCCATTGCGTCCAACGATAATAATTAGGAGAACAGGTCGCAACTTCTCGGTTCCAGTCAATAGAAAAGCCGAGTTGTTGCAATTGATATCTCATCTGCTCAATGTTTTGATATGTCCACTTTGCGGGGGGAATACGCCGCTCGATCGCGGCATTTTCTGCGGGAAGCCCAAAAGCATCCCACCCCATCGGATGGAGCACGCGATAGCCTTGCATTCGCTTGAGTCTGGCAATTACGTCGGTGATCGTGTAGTTGCGGACGTGACCCATGTGCAGATTGCCAGATGGGTACGGGAACATGGACAGGGCATAAAATTTAGGTTTGTCTGAGGTTTCTGGCGTTTTGTCTAAGCCTTGTTCAGTCCAAGCCTTCTGCCATTTTTGCTCGATGGATAAGGGGGTGTATGGTTGCACGGAAGTCTCTCTTGCTTAGTCAGTCATATTTATCTTTACTATAGCGGTTAATTGTTAACTGTTAACTGTTAACTGTTAGCGGTTAACTGGTAACTGGTAATCGCTAATTAAAAGTAGTACGTAGCCAATTGAAAACTGCTATTTCACATATAGTATAATTATTTAATTGATTTAATCTATAGTTTTGACGGCCATCGCCCTATCAAATTAACAATCGAATGGATTTGGAAATACCGACAGAGTTTTGGCAGGGAGTCCAACAGTTTAACGATCGCGAGTTCTACGCTTGCCACGATACCCTAGAAGCCTTATGGATGGAAGCAAGCGAACCCCAGAAAAGATTTTATCAAGGAATCTTGCAAATTGCAGTTGCACTCTACCACTTAGGCAATCGCAACTGGCGCGGTGCAGTAATATTACTGGGAGAAGGAATAAATCGGCTGAACTATTATCAGCCAACTTATGCCGAAATTAACGTTGAAGACTTGATCGGGCACAGCGCTAAACTGTTGAGTGCTCTGCAACAGGCTGGCCCAGAGAAAGTAACTGATTTTCTGCCAATGTTAACAGGTGTAGAGGTTTTAGGGAGTTTGGAGTTGCCGAAAATTTGCAAGGTGACGGCGAATTAACTGTAAGTTGGGTCGCAGGGAGAAGGAAAAAAGCGATAAAATCCTTCCAGTTTCGGCAAATCAGCAAAATAGTGCATTGATTAGGCGGTTGTATTGCTAGGATGATTGGTTGACACTCCCCGGTCTAAAGACACGGGGATTCTTAAGGATAAACTTTGGGGGATGAATCCCACCAAAGTTTAATTCTTAAAGGGTTTGTCAGCAACCCGCTACCCACTCGCTCGATAATTGAGTCTATGGCTACTTTTGATTTTCTAATGATATTTCCTGCGCCGTTAGTATCTGCATTGATTAACAATCCAGTGCTAGAACGGTACAAACCTCGCTTAATTCTTTTACCTGATGGTTGCCAATTGTCGGGTTTTTCACCGACTTTCACTGGCAACAAATCTCGATCTAAGAAGCTGGCTTTTGATGTGTAAGATTCGTCTTGCTCTACAAATCGCCAGCCTAGAGAGTCGCACTCTTGTTGCAATCTATCTTTAACTTTAGCGGTAGGGATTTGGACAAAGTTCTGATTGGTTATTCCACCCA
>NZ_JARFTR010000152.1 GCF_029167235.1 Kamptonema sp. UHCC 0994
GGCGGCGTTACGTAAGTAATGCGTAAGTCCAAAATTAGCAATTAGCAATCAGCCATTAGCCGTTAGCAATTAGCAAAAATAATGAAAAATTGGCAGAGTATTCTTCTATATTTGGGTGTAGCTTACATAATTTTACTGTTAGGGCCGATTGCTGGATTTGACTTGCCTCGGATTGTTGTAGAAATAGTCCGTAGCCCTCAAGTTTTGATTCAACAACTGTTAGTAGGTCTTGTCAACGGTGCCCTACTTGCAATTATTGCTTTGGGTTATACGATGGTCTATGGCATTATTGAACTGATCAATTTTGCTCATGGAGATTTGTATATGTTGGGCGGTTTTGCTGCTTTAACTGTGATGGGTGCTTTGGGAATTCAGGATGGAGCTCCTCTAGCAGTTGCTATTCCGGCAATGTTAGTTGCTTTAATTGCTAGCGCAGGATTTTGTGCTGGACTGAATATCATTACTGAACGTTATGCCTATCGACCATTACGAAATGCACCGCGTTTAGCACCGTTAATTTCAGCAATTGGAGTGTCTTTTATTTTCCAAAATATGGGACTATTTTGGGGAGGTTTGAGAGCATTTTTTCCTGTGATGGGAACAAACTCGGCTGCGCCTAAAAGCTTTCCCGATTTGTTGCCTAGAATTGATATTCTTAAAGCTTTGGGGATTGATAGCGGTATTGTATTTACAACTAAAGATTTGATTGTTTTAGTGGTTGCGATAGTATTAATGGTTTCGCTGCACTTATTTGTGAAGTACACTCGTTGGGGAAAGGCGATGCGTGCGACTGCTCAAAACCGGGATGCTGCTAAAATTATGGGAATTAATGTCAATCAAATTATTGCTCTGACTTTTTTAATTGGTGGTGCTCTGGCTGGTTCTGCTGGACTTTTGGTGGGATTGTACAATAATACTATTGTTTTTACGATGGGTTTTACTGCTGGATTAAGGGCTTTTACGGCAGCAGTTTTGGGTGGAATTGGTAATATTATCGGGGCTATGTTGGGGGGAGTTTTGATTGGAGAATTATCGTCTATTAGCGATCAATATCTATCTAGCCGTTGGACTAATGCTTGGGTGTTTGCGGTTTTGGTGATTATTTTGGCATTTAGACCGGGAGGTTTATTAGGAGAGAATGTTCAGGAAAAGGTGTAAGTTGGTAATTGGTAATTGGTAATTGGTAATTGCTTAAATTTATTGCTTGATATATTCGGCGGTTGAAACCGCAGCTACACAAACGAAGCTTGATATATTCGGCGGTTGAAACCGCAGCTACACAAACGAAGTCCGCCTACGCGGACTAAAGAATGAAACAACTAACAACTAATAATTAATAATTATGAAAAAAAAGATAATTAAAGCAATTAAGTCAAGTGGTATTGTGGGAGCGATCGCAGCCTTAACCGTTCTCATATTTGGTGGTTGGAGTGGTTCAGTAATCGGTTGGTTGCTGGGTGCGGGTGCGGGTTTCATCCGCTGTCGCAACGAGAAGATTTATAGCCCAAAAATCGGCGCGAGACTGGGTATTGAGGCGGGATTAGCATTAGGAATTTGGCTGGCGATCGCCAGCGTCATAGAAGGAGTTATACTCAGACCGAGTTCTGGTCAATTTCCTGTACCCTTCCCGACTACATTACTTTACGGTACTTGCAGTTTAGCGATCGCCACTCTTGCAGGCGGAATCATGGGAACTCTACAGGGAATACCAGGCGATCGCAAACGATTAGCTACCCTAGTCACACTGGCTTTCATCCTGATATCATTTCCCTTTGTCGATGCAGCAGCAAAAACTGAATGGATAGCTACCGTCGTACAGATTCAAATTTTTATTATCCTCGCCTTGGGCTTAAATATTCCTGTAGGTTTTGCCGGCTTGCTTGACTTAGGATATGCTGCTTTTTTCGCGATCGGCGCTTATACTACTGGCTTACTTTCCTCTCCGCAACTTGGGTTATATTGGAACTTCTGGGCGGTACTGCCAATTGCGGCTTTAGTGGCTGCGATCGCGGGAGTAATTTTAGGTGCTCCGACATTGCGATTAAGAGGTGATTATCTGGCAATTGTCACCCTGGGATTTGGGGAAATTATACCCGTTGTATTCAGAAATTTAACTTCGGTGCGGATAGAAGAACCGATATCTAAATTGTTAGGTTCCATCTTTGGTCATCCAGAAATAGCCATTTGTCTTTTGGGATGCGAACAACCCATTAACCTCACGGGTGGCGAAGCGGGAATTAACCCTATTGGTCGCCCCTTTCTGCCCATCGTTGGCACATTTAGTGCGGGCAACTATTACCCTTGGTACTACTTAATTTTATGTCTAGTTGTTTTCTCCTATTTTATGATTTCACGGCTACGAGATTCGCGTCTGGGAAGGGCTTGGGCCGCTATGCGAGAAGACGAACTCGCCGCTAGTGCGATGGGAATTAACCTCGTCAAAACTAAGCTATCAGCCTTTGCAATGGGCGCTACTTTTTCGGGATTTGCCGGTGCATTTTACGCAGCTTATATCAGCGCCATTTTCCCTAGCGTGTTTGATTTCTCGGTTTCTGTAATCATTTTATGTATGGTAATTTTAGGGGGATTAGGAAATATGAGCGGTGTGATTTTAGGTAGTATTATTATTATGTCCGCTGACAGACTTTATCTACCCCAACTCGCACAAATCCTCAAAGGTTTTCTAAATACATCTGTATTACCAAACATTGCCAGTCCAGAATTGCGTGACTTTCTAGCAACCAGTTTAGACCCGATACAATTGCGCTTGTTCTTGTTTGGTCTAACTCTAGTGGTAATGATGATTGTGCGCCCAGAAGGACTAATTCCTGATAAAGTACATCAATCGGAATTGCACTCAGATAATGAGGCGAGTAATGAATCTTTAGCCGATGCGAGGAGTCAATAATGCCACTATTGGAAGCACATAAACTGACAATGCAATTTGGGGGATTAACTGCGGTTAACCAGGTTAATTTTACCTTGGAAAAAGGCGCGATCGCTAGTTTGATCGGCCCTAACGGAGCCGGGAAAACCACATTTTTTAATATGCTTACGGGCATCTATGTTCCTACTTCTGGTCAGTTGTTGATAGAAAATCAAGACATTACTGGTTCGCCACCGGATAAACTCACAAGTTTGGGAATTGCTCGGACATTTCAGAATATCCGTTTATTTGGTAACATGACCGTGTTGGAAAATGTTTTGGTAGGCAGACATAGCAGACTAAAAACTGGATTGTTAGGGGCAATACTCCGCACTCCCGCAGTAGAGCGAGAAGAATTACAAGCTAGGAAAAAATCACTTTCTCTCATTGATTTTGTAGGCTTAGGCACTTCTAAATCTCCAGAGATGGCAAAAAATTTGTCCTATGGAGATCAGCGGAGACTAGAGATTGCTAGAGCCTTAGCTTCCGATCCTAAAGTGTTACTATTAGATGAGCCGACAGCGGGGATGAATCCCAATGAAACGGCTGATTTAACGCGGTTTATTTACAGGATTCGCGATGAATTAGATTTGACAATCCTGTTAATTGAACATGATATGAAAGTGGTAATGGGAATTAGCGATCGCGTTAGCGTTATGGAATATGGTATTAAAATTGCTGAGGGAACGCCTGCGGAAGTTCGAGCCGATCCCCGCGTGATTGAAGCATATCTAGGAAAAGAAGAAGATAATGAATAATAGACATTATGTAACGCCGCCCTCTGGGCGGTAATTGAC
>NZ_JARFTR010000109.1 GCF_029167235.1 Kamptonema sp. UHCC 0994
AATTAAAAACTTTTATATTGGGTGTCATTGCGAGCGAAGCTAAGCAATCTCAAGGCCCTGAGATTGCTTCGCTTCGCTCGCAATGACATAGTTATTGCACAATTCTTTAATTACCAATTATTATAGCTAGGGGCTAGGGGCTAGGGGCTAGGGACTAGGGACTAGGGGAGCGGGGGAGATGGGGAAGATGGGTAATTAGCGATTAGCGATTAGCGATTACCAACTAACAACTAACAACTAACAATTACCAAATTGGTGTCGCAGAGAATTAGTAATGATTTGGCTGATAAGTTGATTTCCTTGGATGCTCGGATGAATATTGTCTCGGTATAATTTGATTGGGTGTTGAACTGATTTAAAAATCGGAAGAAAATCTAGGTAATGTATTTGTTCAGTTTGGGTAAATTGGGTGAGGCGGTTTCTGGCTTTGATTTCGTAATCGCGGGGGTAGCGATCGCTAATTTCTCGTACTAAGGGGGTCATCGCTAAGAGAAACTGAGCATTAACAGATGTGGCTATTATCTTGATTTGGCGAATTGCTTCTAAGTTGTAACCAACGATATCTCCGCCTTCCTCTTTAGGAGAATCTAATTCGGGAAGGGGTGGGGATGGTAAGAGGTAGCGGTTCAATACTTCTACTATGGCAGAAGGGGGTTTGCTGTCTGGGTAATTGCGATCGCGCCCCACTATCCAAGAACTAGGAGTTTTGGCAAACAAATCATCTGTATTGATCAGTAACACGACTGCGATCGCCCCAAAATGGCCAAATTTCTGCAAATAAGCTAGTTCATTTCTTGGCCCCCAAGAATTAGCAGAGGCGTTGAGAACTTCGACAGCAGAGGGGGAGAGGGAGAGAGGGGGAGAGGGGGAGACTGGGTTCGATTTAACTTCCTCATCTCCCCTAACTTCCCCATCTCGCCCATCTCCCGGATCTTGAACCAAAAGCCGTGCCATTATTTCTGATATGGTGTTTGGTTTATCAGTCCACAAGCCACCATTAGCAACAGAATCTCCCAGCAGTAAGATCCTGCGAGTTGACACGGCAGGTATTGGCGCTATGGGAGGGCTACGCATAGAATGCTGGTTAATTTCAATGCGATTGCCAAATCGTCTTACACTCTGGTTGGGGGCTAAGAGATAACCGCAGTGGGGATCTGCAATATAAATCAGGGGATTGCCAAAGCCAAACAATACCCGGAGGGTGATTTCCACTACCGCTAGCAATATTGCGGCGATCGCTAAAATAATCAGAGAAACTTTCACCAATAGCTTTAAGGAAGAAGAACCACAGGTATAAATCAGATTTTAGAGCGTTTTACGCGAAGTTATGAATATGAGGATACCGCCCAGAGGGCGGCGTTACGGATACCTTTAAGGCATTGCTGGCGACCTTCCGATCGAACAAAGCCCCTATGATTTCCTCAGAGGGGCTTTAATTTAGATAAACTAGGTTACTATCAGACTCTAATATTGAATCGGGACTTAAACGCAGCGATTAATCTGACCGAGGCCCCCGATTGAAAAAGTAAGGCTAGTTCAGTCTAAACTAAACGCCTGTGGACTGGTAGGAGCCGACTCCCCAGAATGAAGCAGGAAGCCAACATTAACTCTGAGTTGTCAGATTTGAGTAAGTTTGGTGGAACGAATATTCGGAGCGAAATCTCCAAAGAATCCTACCCCCTCAAGGGTTGGGAATGTCAAAAATTGGTGGTTTCAGGTAAACCAGTGGACTTAAAACAAATATTCAAAACACCAAACCCGATTATTGGCGTTGTACATTTGCAACCCCTTCCTACTTCTGTGCGTTGGGGCGGAAATCTCAAAGCTACGATCGGGAGAGCCGAGCAAGAGGCGACAGCGCTGGCTTCTGGTGGCGTAAACGGTATTATAGTCGAGAATTTTTTCGACGCTCCTTTTGCCAAAGACGAGGTAGATCCGGCTGTGGTGAGCGCTATGACGCTGGTGGTACAGCGTCTAATGAACTTGGTGACGTTGCCGATCGGAGTTAATGTTTTGCGGAATGATGGCAAAAGTGCAATGGCGATCGCCTCCTGTACTCAAGCTCATTTCATCCGCGTTAACGTTCTCAACGGTGTTATGGCTTGCGACCAAGGATTAATCGAAGGCCAGGCTCACCAACTGCTACGCTATCGCCGAGAATTGGGGAGCGATGTCAAAATATTAGCAGATGTTTTGGTCAAGCACGGTCGGCCCTTGGGTAGCCCCAATCTGACTACAGCCGTGCAAGAGACTATAGAACGCGCTTTAGCCGATGCAGTGATTATCTCTGGGTGGGCTACTGGTAGTCCTCCCAGTTTAGAGGATCTGGAATTGGCAACGGCGGCGGCGGCTGGGACACCAGTTTTCATCGGTAGTGGTGCTAATTGGGAAAATATCCCCAGCTTGATCTCTGCTGTTGATGGCGTAATTGTCTCTAGTTCCTTGAAGCGACACGGCCGCATTGAACAACCGATCGATCCCATTCGTGTCAGTCAGTTTGTCGAGGCTACACGGCGCGGCCTTAATGCCAAAATTCAACAAAGAACTGGGGAATGGGGAGTAGAGACTGGGAACTCCCAATCTCCGATCGCTAATTCTCAAATCTAAACTCTAAACTCAAAAAACGAGAAATGGTTCGCCGACGTTCAACCCCCTGGATTCACCGCTGGTCTAGAATTATCATTGCCGCGATCGCAGCTATCGGCGTTCTAGAAACTGCCTATCTGACGATCGCCAAATTAACTGGAAATTCTGTCATCTGTCCGACTAGCGGTTGCGAAAAAGTCCTCAACAGCCCCTATGCCACTGTAGGTGGCATATTGCCCTTAAGTTTGTTGGGTTTTGCTGCTTATCTCAGCATAGCGACGCTGGCAGTAGTTCCATTAGTCATTAATTCTGAAACAGATAAAGGACTCCGCTCTAAATTAGAAAGCGCGACTTGGCTTGTAATCTTTGTATTAGCCACTGCCATGCCGATTTTTAGCGGCTACTTGATGTATTTAATGATCTTTCAGATCGGGGACTTGTGCGTTTACTGTGTCAGTTCAGCTATATTCTCGATCGCTCTGTTTGTAGTAACTCTACTAGGTCACGAGTGGGAAGATATCGGCCAGCTCTTTTTTACCGGGACTATAGTAGCGATGGTAACGACGATCGCCGCCTTGGGACTTTACAACAGCCACAGCGTTGAGACCTCCACGTCTAACTCAGCCCCCGGCATTGCGGCCCCTGCTGTCACTACTGTTTCTGGGACGGCAGAAATCGCTTTAGCCCGCCATCTTAAGCAGATAGGTGCTAAAGAATACGGTGCTTACTGGTGTCCTCACTGCCACGAACAAAAAGAACTGTTTGGCAACCAGGCCGCAAGCATTCTTGATTATGTTGAATGCGATCCCAAGGGTAAAAACTCCCGCACTCAACTCTGCGAAGCAGCAAAAATTCAAGGTTTTCCAACTTGGGAAATAAATGGCAATTTATATGCAGGTACGCAAAGTTTGGAGAAGCTAGCTCAGGTATCGGGTTATACAGGGCCTAGCAATTTCCGAAGTTCACCGCCTAGATAATCTAGCAACCGCCAAGGCGTTTAGGGGTTAGAGGCTAGGGGCTAGGGTAAGAAGGAAGAAGGAAGAAGGAAGAAGGATTTAGTTATGATCGCCTATATCGGTAACGCCGCCCTCTGGGCGGTAATTGACC
>NZ_JARFTR010000252.1 GCF_029167235.1 Kamptonema sp. UHCC 0994
CGGTATGTTACCGCCTAGAAGGCGGCGTTACGTGAGTCTCAAACTAATAGAGATTGCTCTATCCGTCTTGGCGAGTGCTATATCCTGCTAAATTTGATGTGGACTAAAACCCAGAAAAATGTTATCACAACAACTAACAAATAACAACCAACAAATAACAATTAACCACTAACTACTAACAAACAACAAATCAAATAATGGCTGAGATTTATCAAGTACATCCAGAAACACCGCAAAAAGAGAAGATCGAGAAGATTAAAAAAGCCTTGCAAGCCGGGGCTGTCATGCTTTATCCTACTGATACAGTCTACGCGATCGGCTGCGATCTTAATGCTAAGTCGGCAGTGGAACGGGTAAGGCAGATCAAGCATTTATCTAATGATAAACCTTTGACATTCCTATGTCCTTCTCTGTCGAATATTGCTCAATATGCTGTCGTTAGCGATGCTGGCTACCGCACGATCAAACGATTAATTCCAGGGCCTTATACCTTCCTATTGCCAGCAACTAAGTTAGTGCCTCGATTGGTGATGGAACCTAAGCGCAAAACTACAGGTATTCGCGTCCCCGATCAAAAATTTTGCTTAGCACTGTTGGAGGCTTTAGGAAATCCAATTATTTCTACTTCTGCTCATATTACTACTGATGATGAGGGAAAAGCACCCGCAGCAGCATTAGCAACTGAAGAAAACTTTGGCAAGGCAGAATTATTTGATTCTCTGGAAAAGTTGGTGGATATAATTGTTGATGATACCTCGGAAACAGGATATCAGGTTTCTACGATTATCGATTTAACAAAAGATAAGCCTAGTATTGTCAGGCGCGGACTGGGATGGGAGGCGGTAGCTAATTGGGCGGAGGAATAGATAGCTATAAGGTCGAGTATTGAATACGAATTAGAGTGGGAAATTCTTATAGAATTTCCCATTTTAATTGTTAACGCTCTACTTTCACGCCTTTCCAAAAGGCGATATAGCCGGTAATATTTTTAGCTGCTTCTTTTGGGGTGGGATAGTACCATGCAGCGTCTTTGTTGACTTCGCCATTGACTTCGATGCTGTAGTAACTCGCTACTCCTTTCCAACCGCAGGTAGTGTGGGTGCTACTTTCTTTGAAATATTCGCGGTTTATGGTGTCGGGGGGGAAGTAATAGTTATTTTCTACAACTTCGCAAGCGTCGCTTTCGGCTAAGACTGCACCGTTCCAAGTAGCTTTTGGCATGGGTTACTCCAGTTAATTATCTTAGATTTTAGATGATTGCGTCTGTTTGTGCTCTTTTAAGCATAAAATAATGAGGAAGTCAACGACAACTATTGTAAATGTCAGCGCTACTACCGCCAACTTTTACCCAACCGCGATCGCTTGAACAGGCCCTCAAACATTTTTTTGGGTACGATTCTTTTCGCCCTGGACAGCGGGAAATTGTCGAAGCAGCTCTCTCCAAGCGAGATATGCTGATTGTGATGCCTACTGGCGGCGGTAAGTCGCTGTGTTTTCAATTGCCGGCACTGTTGAAACCAGGCTTGACTGTGGTGGTGTCGCCATTGATTGCGCTGATGCAAGACCAGGTGGAATCGCTGAGGGATAATGGGATTGGGGCAACTTTTCTCAATAGCACTCTCTCTTTGATGGAGACGCGATCGCGAGAAACTGCGATTCTAGATGGTAAAATTAAACTGCTTTATGTTGCCCCCGAACGTTTGCTGAGCGAGCGTTTTTTGCCCTTTCTAGACCAGGTAGCCGCGAGTTTGGGGATTTCAGCCTTTGCGATCGATGAGGCTCACTGCGTCTCGGAATGGGGTCACGATTTCCGGCCAGATTATCGGCAAATATTGCAGGTGCGCGATCGCTATCCCCATATTCCGATTATGGCACTAACTGCTACTGCGACCGATCGCGTCCGCCTTGATATTATGCAGCAGTTAGCTCTTAGAGAACCTTATATCCACGTTGCCAGCTTCAACCGTCCTAATTTATATTACGAAGTTCGAGCCAAAACTAAGCAGAGTTTTGCTGAATTATTACAAATAATTGACAAAAATGGCGGCTCAGGAATTATCTATTGTCTCAGCCGCAAAAATGTTGATGAACTTGCCTATAAACTTCAGCAAGTTGGGATTTCTGCTCTACCTTACCATGCAGGCTTAAACGATAGCGATCGCACCAGCAATCAAACCCGTTTTATCAGAGATGACGTTCAGATTATGGTAGCGACAGTTGCCTTTGGCATGGGTATTAATAAACCTGACGTGCGTTTTGTTGTCCATTACAATTTGCCGCGCAATTTAGAAGGATATTATCAAGAATCAGGACGCGCCGGCAGAGATGGAGAACCGGCCCAATGTATTTTATTTCTCGGTTATGGCGATCGCAGAACTATAGAATATTTAATCGAACAAAAACCCGATCCTAAAGAACAAAGAATTGCCACGCAACAGTTCCGCCGAGTTATAGATTACGCTGAAGCTTCCGATTGTCGCCGCACCATTCAATTAAGTTATTTTGGAGAAGAATTTCCGGGAAATTGCAGCCAATGCGATAACTGCCGCAATCAAAAACCCTTAGAAGACTGGACTATTGAGGCGATGAAATTCCTTTCTGGTGTAGCGAGATGCAAAGAAAGATTTGGCATGAATCATATTATTGAAGTGCTGCGAGGTTCTAAAAGTCAAAAGGTTTTACAATACGGACATGACAAACTTTCTACCTATGGAATTGGTAAAGAAAAAAGCGCTGAAGATTGGAAAATGTTAGCGCGATCTCTGCTGCATCAAGGCTTGCTAGATGAAACAACAGATGGCTATCCTGTATTAAAATTAAATGCTAGAAGTTGGGAAGTAATGAAACGTCAGCGGACTGTGGAAATCGCCGTTGTTCGCAAACAGGAAGTACAGGCAGTAACGCGATCTTCAGCAGTAGAAGGAGAGATATTATTTGGGTTATTGCGTACACTTAGAAAACAAATCGCCGATGAGCAATTTGTGCCACCTTATGTGGTATTTCCTGATTCTAGTTTACGGGCAATGGCAGAACAACGCCCCCAAACTTTAAATGAATTTGCAAAAATTTCTGGGGTAGGAACACGCAAGCGAGATAAGTATGGTAAACAGTTTATTGAAGCAATTCGAGAGTATTGTGAAGAACAAGGAATGCCAACGGTATCAACATCTTTAACTGGATCAAATATTCCCAATCAGCCATCTCATACTCAGATGCTAACCTTACAATTACATCAGCAAGGTTTAACTGTGGACGTAATCGCTGAAATGCGGGATATCCGCCCTACTAGAGTTGTGGCTCATTTAGCTGAGTTAATAGAAATGAATCAAGAAATTGATATAAATCAGTTGGTAGATTCCGATAGTCAGCAAGCTATTATTACAGCAATTGAGCTAGTAGGCGATCGTTCTTTAACACCAATTTATCAACTTTTAGGTGAGAAGTATACTTATGATGAAATTAAGTTAGTGCGGGCATGGTTGCGGCGAAATAATCCGTCAAGGTAAGTCTCAAAGCCAATCATTATTACTTAGATTATACTAGGTAAAATAGAAAGTTTTGTAATACAATTAGATTGCAATTACAAAACTATAGCAACCGCTTTCGTCAGTTAGGACAGATATCCGTAACGCCGCCTTCTAGGCGGTTAGGGCACCGCCTA
>NZ_JARFTR010000187.1 GCF_029167235.1 Kamptonema sp. UHCC 0994
GGTATCTTTACCGCCAGGATGGCGGCGTTACGTAAAGCGTGTGTAAATCCTAATTAGCCTAACATCTGATAGAGAAGAGAGCGCTCAAATAACCAAAAGTCTTTATGCTATAAAGAGTGGTTCGGATCTTACACTTGATAAGTTTGTTCTCTCGATTGACTTCACGGCTAATTTCTATGCTACTTATTTGGCTTCAACAGTGCAGGCGGAGCAAGGGATTGAGGCGAGCGATCGCATCTTTACTTGCAGCTATTTTGCTGTGGTGCGGAATGCCGGGGGCGATCGCGATCGCCCGCGAAAACCCACCTAACCCACCCTTAACAAAGGCGGGACAAGGGCAGGTATCCTCAATTCAACCCTATCTCGATCGCGTCATTCAGCAGGTGACAGAATTTCGCCTCGAAAATGGCATGAAATTCATTGTCCTAGAAAGGCCCAGAGCTCCTGTAGTTTCCTTTCTGATTTATGCTGATGTAGGTGGAGCAAATGAACCTAATGGCAAAACAGGTGTTGCTCACTATCTAGAGCATTTAGCATTCAAAGGAACTCCCAAAATCGGGACAACAGACTATAAAGCTGAAAAACCCCTGCTAGAAAAACAGGATAAAATATTTGACCAAATCCAAGCAGCTAAAGCTAGCGGTAAGACAGAAGAAGTAGCAAAGTTAAAGACAGAATTTGACAAGATTGAAGCCGAAGCATCAGCCTACGTCAAGCAGAATGAATTGGGTAAAATAGTTGAGCAGGCAGGAGGTGTAGGACTAAATGCCACCACTTCTATTGATGCAACTTCCTACTTTTATAGTCTGCCATCGAATAAGCTAGAACTGTGGATGTCTCTGGAGTCGGAGCGGTTTCTAGAACCAGTTTTTAGAGAATTTTATAAGGAAAAACAGGTAATTTTAGAAGAGCGCAGATTGCGAAGCGAAAATTCCCCTGTGGGTAAGATGATTGAGGCATTTGCAGATAAGGCTTTTTCTACCCATCCCTATCGCCGCCCAGTGATTGGCTACAGTGAAGATATTCGCAATTTAAAAAGGAGTGATGTTCGAGAATTTTTCGATGCTTACTACATTCCTAGCAAGTTGACAGTGGCGGTGGTAGGCGATGTTCAAGCCTCAAATGTGAAGCGACTAGCAGAGGTTTATTTCGGTCGCTACAAGGCTAAGCCAGCGCCTCCAGAATTGACAATTGTGGAACCTCCGCAAACGGAACCAAGGGAAGTGACCGTGCGGTTGCCCTCCCAGCCTTGGTATTTGGAGGGATATCACCGACCGGCGATGAATCATCCCGATCATGTCATTTATGAAGCGATCGCCAGCTTACTCAGCAGTGGTCGCACTTCTCGCCTCTATAAGTCTTTGGTAGAAAAACAACAAGTAGCCCTAGTTGCTGAGGGTTTCAGCGGCTATCCAGGGGAAAAGTATGCGAATTTGATGCTTTTTTATGCGATGACGGCTCCTGGCCATACTGTTGATGAGGTGGCGACGGCTCTGGGGACTGAGATTGAGCGGTTGCAATCTGAGCCTGTTTCTGATGTGGAGTTGGCGCAGGTGAAAACTAAAGCGCGAGCGAGTTTGTTGCGATCGCTCGATTCTAACCAGGGTATGGCTTTTGCGCTGGTAAATTATGAAGTGAAAACGGGTTCCTGGCGCAATTTGTTTAAGGAGTTAGACGCGATCGCTGCTATTACGACTGCCGATATTCAGCGTGTCGCTAAAGCAACTTTCCGCCCAGAAAATCGCACAGTAGGACGACTATTGCCTAATTGAAAGCTGTTAACTGTTAACTGTTAACTGTTAACTGTTACAAGAACTTACTCAGTATCAGCTAAACACAAAGAGTTGCAATTACAGGACTTACGCAAAATATCAGTAGCGCCGCCATCTTGGCGGTCAAGGAACCGCCAAGATGGCGGCGTTACGTAAGTAATACGCAAGTCTTAAATTACTTCCCAGGCTCGTAATGACATAACAGGAGAAAACATGGCAATTAAAGGAGAAAGAATGCAGAGCAAAAGCGGAATGAATAAACAGGCAAAGTTATTGCTTTTTACCTTTAGCTTTGTGGTATTTGCCTGTTTAATTTTTAATTTTTCCTCTGCTTTTGCAGTAGCAGCAAAACACTATGACGAGTTAACTTTCCCACCATTACCAGAGCTTCAGTTGCCGAAATACACTCGGTTTGAACTTAAAAATGGAATGCGGGTGTATTTAATGGAAGACCACGAATTACCGCTGGTGGGCGGGACAGCCTTGGTTCGCACTGGCGATCGCTTTGAACCGACAGATAAAGTGGGATTGGGAAGTTTAACAGGAAATGTAATGCGAACTGGAGGCACTCGCCAGCATTCACCGGACGAACTCAATCAGTTATTAGAACAGCGGGCGGCGGCGGTAGAAACTGGTATTGGCATTACTTCTGGTAGCGCAGGTTTTAGTGCTTTAAGTGAAGATTTGGATACTGTTTTTACACTATTTACTGAGGTGATTCGAGAGCCAACATTTGCTCAAGATAAACTCGATTTAGCTAAGAATCAAGAACAAGGCGCGATCGCGCGGCGGAATGACGATCCAGACGATATTGCTGGGCGAGAATTTCAAAAGTTAATTTATGGCGATCGCAGTCCTTACGCTCGTACAGTAGAGTATCAAACGCTCAAAAATATATCCCGCGAGGATTTGGTGAGTTTCTATCAGCAGTATTTCCATCCTCAGAATATAATTCTGGGCATTTCCGGGGATTTTGACACTGCGAAAATGCGATCGCTTATTGAACAGAAGTTTGGCGATTGGCAATCCGCACAGGGAAGTAGCGAATTACCTTTACCTACTGTATCTCAAGCTAACAAAAGTGGTTTATTTTTCGTAAATCAGCCGCAATTAAGCCAAAGTTACATAGAAATGGGTCACTTAGGCGGTACTTTTAACAATCCTGACTATGCAGCCCTGGATGTAATGAATGGCGTGCTTAATGGTTTTGGGGGGCGTTTGTTTAATAATGTGCGATCGAGCAAAGGATTAGCATACAGCGTTTACGCTGCTTGGAGTCCCAGATTTGACTATCCGGGAATATTTATCGCTGGGGGACAGACGCGATCGGAGGCGACAGTACCATTTATTCAAGCTATTCACGCTGAAATTGAGCGGATTCGTACTGAAAAAGTTACCCCAGAAGAATTAGCTTTTGCTAAAGACTCAACCCTCAATTCTTTTATCTTCAATTTTGAAGATCCCAGTCAAACTTTATCGCGATTGATGCGATATGAATACTACAATTATCCCGCTGATTTCATCTTCCGCTATCGCCGTCAAGTTGAATCAACAACAATTGCTGATGTACAACGAGTTGCAAAAACATACCTGAAACCGGATAACATTGTAACGTTAGTAGTAGGAAATATTGATGCGATTAAGCCACCTTTAACCAGTCTAGGAAATTCAGTTAAGGTGCAATCAATTGATATTACAATTCCCGCTCAGAGTTGAACAGAACAAGTAATATCCGTAACGCCGCCCTCTGGGCGGTTAATCAC
>NZ_JARFTR010000137.1 GCF_029167235.1 Kamptonema sp. UHCC 0994
CCGCCCGGAGGGCGGCGTTACGTAAGTCCTTAACTAGCCGATAACACATTGAAACTAGCACGATAATCTTGAGCAGATAGAACTCGCCAACTAGAATCACCTAACAATTCCAAAACGTATTGGTGATATTCCACTAAACTTGCGCGGTGGCCAACACTGATAAAAGTAGTTTTAGTTCCTTGTAAATGCTGGTAGAGCGCGGCTTCATTTTTCAGATCCAAAGCACTTGTAGCTTCATCCAAAATAGCATAGGAGGGCTGCGTTAGTAACAAACGCGCAAAAGCAAGGCGTTGCTGTTCTCCTAGGGACAAAATATCAGCCCATTCTAACTCTGCATCAAAACCACCCGCTCTTTCTGGTAAGTCTGTTAAATTTACCAATTCTAAGGCGTGGCGTAGTTTTTGCTCATCAACTTCGCTGCTAATATTTGGATAGAGTAGTTGCGATCGCAGACTTCCTAAAATCATATAAGGCCGCTGGGGCAAAAACAGCATTTCCTCAAGGTTTGGTCGCACCAAGCGGCCTGTGCCAGTGTTCCACAAACCTGCAATCGCCCGCAGCAGAGAACTCTTACCCGCACCGCTTTGACCTACAATTAATAGTCCTTCTCCTGGTCGAATTTCAACGGAAAGATCCCGAACCAAAGTCTTTTGGTGTTTCGGAGTTTCTAAGGTAATGTGTTCTAGTTTAAACTCAGAAATTACTTCAGAACTGACTACAGTATCAATTGTAGTTCCTGCTAATTTTTGTGCGGTTGTTTGTGCTTCTAGCGTATCTGTAAATACCGCCAAACGATTGATACTCGCTGCAAAAGCACTCAAGGGTTCAATTTGATCGACAACTACCGACAAAGCGCCTAAAACTTGACTGAAAGCAAAACCAGCTTGACCGATATCCCCAAACTTAATTTGACCTGCAAAATAAGCCGGAGCAAGAAAAAGAGAAGGGATAATTACAACAGCATACTTATATCCAGTTGTATAGTATCCCAGATTTCGCTGCCAGCCAATCAGCAAGTTAAAATTATGAAATACTTCTACAAATCGCTGCTTGACTTGAGTTGATTCCTGTTCTTCGCCAGAGTAAAATGCAATAGATTCAGCATTGTCACGGACGTGAACTAATCCATAACGAAAGTTAGCTTCTTTTTTAAGTTGATTAAAGCTCAGAGGAATTAATTTTTGACCAAAAATGGTAGTAACTATCGTACCAAAAGTAGCATATACAATCAGGAAGACTGAAAGCTGTTTAGAAATTGACCAGAGAATCCCCGTGAACGATATAATATCAATTACTGAGCCAAGGATGATTAATAAAAAGCTTAAGCTCGTGCGAGTGAAAGATTTAATATCTTCAGAAATACGCTGGTCAGGATTATCAATTTCATTTTTCCTAGAATTGATTTCATAATAAGCTCTATTCTGAAAATACTTATCAAGGAATTTATTAGTCATCCACTCTCGCCAGTAGAGACTAAGTTTATCCCTGATATAGCCGTAAATCACCACAATCGGAGTACCAACGACAAAAACACCCGCATAGACAAAAAGATATTTCCAATAGTTTTCCTGATCTTTACCTGCGAGGGCTGTTTGGAAAAAGTTGCCGACGTAACTAATCACCACGTTAAGACCGCTAACGGAAAGTGATAGGATCAACAATAGAGTTAAGAATCCCCATTGTTGCCAGCGTGGTATTAACCTACTTCTAAAAAAGACAAATGCGGCCAATGGCAAAATCAGCATTAAAGCAACAATGACGACCGCAGGAGAATTAATAATGCCTTTTATCAGTGTTGCTAAGCCAGCGGCGATACTGTTGAAAAAGTCGGGAAAAAGAGCTTGAGTTCCTAAACAAACAGCGCTGACAACTACAAACATTGCAGCGAATAGAAATACGATCAGCAGCACGAGCAATCCTAGGAAAGCTGTACCGCTCCTTGGTTCTAGAGGATAAAAGTAAGGTTGCGCGATCGCTAAAAATCGCTTCCACAACTGACGGTCAAATCGATTCATCTTTACTTTCAGAGGAACTACTTTGGCTGTTTTAAGATATCAAGAGTCTTGACAAAATGCTAGAGGAGCTTTTGGAACTGGGGATGGGGACAAGGAAGACAAGAGAAACAACAGAGATAGGGAGATGGGGAGATGGGGAGATGGGATAATTCCCCGCCAACAGTCAACCATCAACCGCTAAGCCTTCCTTCTTCCTTGTTCCTTACGGTGGATATGCTGCGGAATCTGGCTAGGAAATCGGCCCGGAAGAAGTTGCATCCCCCTTTGCCAAATCTGCCTGCGGTTCACTTTTGAAGTGTTGCTGGCTTATCCCCAAACTAACTTGCTTCATCAGCCAATACAAACAGGTAATCACCATAAAGGTTACAGCCATCACCAACACGGGACGCTTGCCGACGAGATCGTTCATTACGGTGTTAACAAGCTCGTCGGGGTTAGTGATGATATCCCAACTGTTGAAACGTATAAATCGTCCTAGATAAATGCCAATAGCACAAAGACCGTGTACGATTAACTCGGCAATGACAATGAACTGACCCAAACCCTGTTGCTTCAAGTAATAACCTAAGTTAATCACAGATAAGACATAGGCTTCAAAACCTACGACCATAAATAGTAGATATTGGGGAATTAAGGCAAGGGTAATTACCCAAACTGAGTAGCCCCAACGAATTTGGTCGATCAGGTGAATGATATCTGTTAAAACGTAGGGTGCATTCGGCAAGAAGGCGATGAAAATGAGAAAACCACCCCACCAGCGGAGGGAGCGAGTTCCGCGCTGTCGTAACACCCAGATATCCAGGGCCATCAGTAGCAGGGTGATTGCGATCGCGCCAAGTACGTAAGTTTTGCCGAGATCTCGGATCAGGTGAACTCCATAGGCTAAAACATGGCGGGTGTTGGGTAAGAAAGTCGCCCCCAAGAGGAATGCTGTACCCCACACCAAAAAGCGCGATCGCGGTCGGTAAAATAGGAAAAAACTCACGGCTAAGGGCACTAATGCCAAAAACAAATTCCAAGACATCCAGCGGCCATTATGCGCCATTGCCCGCCATGTCTCAGCGATCAAAGAAATCAGTTCATATTTCATAGCTTTTTCACGGAACGATCTACTCTTGTGGGATAGTTACAGATTGGATGCAGCGTCATATCGCTAAAGGGTTATTTCGATTTTAGATTGGATAAAATCGGGTTAAGATTGCGTGAATAGCGTTTAAACTTAAGCACTGATAGAGTTTCAGCTTTTTCTTAACTTGATGTATTAGCACTTTCCTTACTATTTGTAACGCCGCCCTCTGGGCGGTAAGGATACCGC
>NZ_JARFTR010000204.1 GCF_029167235.1 Kamptonema sp. UHCC 0994
CCAAGATGGCGGCGTTACGCACCTAACTAAAGAAACCAGGTTTTTTTACGAAAATACTTCGCCAGAACCCACAGATGCTTTCAAAAACCTGGTTTCTGGGACTTCATGATTTGAGTTAAAAGCTAAAACTCCATACTGTCATTGCGAGCGAAGCGAAGCAATCTCAACACCTTAAGATTGCTTCGCTTCGCTCCTAGTCACTTATATTTATATAGCCATGATTTTCAATCACCGAGTAAGTAAATCCACCTAATTAAACATAAGATCGGGATGGCTAAAAAGCTTACTGTATAAACATTCTTCCTTCTCTCCTAGATAACTAAATTTTTCTTCCTTCTTCCTTCTTCCTTCTTCCTTCTTCCTTCTACTTATTTTCTTTCAACTATCAAAAATATCCAATTGTTCAGCCTCTAACTCCTGTTTCTCCTGTTTCTTAATCCCCTTCCGCAACCCCATCGCAATTTTACTGTGCTTCTCAATTTGCCGCATAACTTGCCGAGCTCTTTCAATCACCGACGGAGGTAAACCGGCCAACCTTCCGGCTTCAATCCCATAAGATTTATCCGCACCTCCCGGTTGAACTTGGTGCAAAAAGATAATTTGATCCGGCAACTCTTTCACTGTCACCTGATAATTTGCTACATTCGGCAAAATCGAAGCTAACTCATTCATTTCATGATAGTGAGTAGCAAAAATTGTCCGCGCCTGAATCTCATTTGCTAGATATTCTGCTACCGACCAAGCAATAGAAAGACCATCAAAAGTCGCCGTCCCCCTGCCAATTTCATCTAACAAAACCAGAGATTTAGGCGTAGCATGATTGAGAATATTTGCTGTCTCATTCATTTCTACCATAAAAGTAGATTGACCGGTGGCCAAATCATCCACAGCACCAACACGGGTAAAAATGCGATCGCATATTCCCAAAGATGCCGATTTTGCTGGTACAAAACTCCCCGTTTGTGCCATCAACTGAATCAAACCCACCTGCCGTAAATAACAACTCTTACCGCTAGCATTCGGCCCAGTTAAAATAATTAAATCAGGTCTATTTACCGATTCTTCCCTTCCCAAAAAAGCCGAATTAGGCACAAAAAAGCCCGCAGGCAAAGACTTTTCTACCACCGGATGTCGCCCTTCTACAATCTTAATTTCCCGACTTTCTACCATAGTTGGACGACAATAACCATAATATACTGCTACTTCAGCCAAACCGCACAAAACATCAGCGGCCGCCACCGCACGGGAAACATTACGAATTACTTCCGCCTGTTCTCCCACCGACTCCCGCAATCCCGTAAAGATATCATATTCTAACTGATTCAAATCCTCTCGCGCTGTTAGGATTCTTACTTCTCTTTCTTTCAATTCTTCAGTGCTATAACGCTCTTCATTAGTCAGAGTTTGCTTGCGAATGTAATCATGTGGAACTTGATCTATTTTCGATTTTGTAATACTAATATAATAGCCAAAAGCTTTATTATAGCCAACTTTCAAGTTAGAAATTCCTGTGCGCTCTCTCTCCGTCGCCTCCAAATTAGCCAGCCATTGTTGATCGCCTGATGCCATGCTTCGCATCCGATCTAGTTCAGCATTAATACCTGGGCGAATTAAACCACCATCTTTTAAATGAATAGGCGGTTCATCTACTAAATAAGCGTGGATATTTTTTCCTAGCTTTTCTAGAACAGGCGGCACATTTTGTAATGCCTTAAGATAAGGGGAACGTCCCTGCAATGCGACATTCGCTAGTTGTGGTAATTTCTCTAAAGAATCTGCCAAAGCAACTAATTGTCTAGCAGTTGCAGTACCAGAACCCGCACGACCAGCCAGCCTTTCTATATCATAAATTTGGCGCAATAACTGTTGTAAATCTTGACGCAAAGCATTATTTTCTACTAATTCTTGAATAGTGTCATGTCTAGCACGAATCGCTTTAATATCTAACAACGGTTGCAAGAACCAGCGACGTAAAGCGCGGCCTCCCATTGCAGTATTAGTTTTATCAATTGCCCACAATAAAGAACCATGAAAATTGCCATCGCGGACTGTTTGAATAATTTCAAGATTGCGGCGGGTTTGGTGATCGAGAATTAAAAAATCGCTGAGTACATAAGTGTGTAGAGGTTCTAAAGGAACTGAATTTTCTTTCTGAGTTTCTTCTAAGTATTCTAATAAACCGCCAGCGGCGCGAACTCCCAAAGGGAGATTTTCACATCCCATACCTTCCAGCGATCGCACTTTAAATTTTTGTAGAAGTCGCTGTTTTGCCTCTGGAAGAGTGAAGGGAAGTTGCTTCCGCAGTGAATAGCAAAATGAAAGAGGCAAAGATTCAGGTAAATATTCAGACCTCTCTCCCGGTCTTAGCATCGTACCTACATTTTGGCTATGAGTAGGAATCAGAATTTCCGATGGTTGTAAACGCAGCAATTCTAGATTTAATTGCTCTAAGTTAGTAGATTGAACAGTTAAAAATTCACCTGTAGAAATATCAGTATAAGCTAACCCCCAGTGTTCGCCAGCAATCACAACTGCTGCTAAAAAGTTATTTTGACGGGGTTTAAGCATTCCATCATCTGTCAAGGTTCCAGGAGTAAGAATTTTAGTAATTTCTCGCTTGACTTGGCGACCTTCTTTAGCAGCAATTGCTGCATCTTCTACTTGGTCGCAAATGACTACCGCATAGCCTTTTTCTACTAACATAGCACTATAGCGGTCTAGTGAATGGTGCGGCACACCTGTCATCGGCACTCTGCCGATTTCTTTACCACCTTCTTTGCTAGTGCAAACCAGTTCTAATTCCCGTGAAATAGTAACAGCATCTTGGAAAAAACATTCAAAGAAATCGCCAACACGAAAGAAAAGAAGCGCATGGGGATATTGTTCTTTAACACCGACATACCGCTGCATCATCGGTGTCAGTTTATCAAAATCTAACAATGCGTAGTCAGCATTACGGATATTGGGTTGATTGGGGTCAGTAGGAGTAGATGCAGTGTAAGGCATAGAGATGCTGGGGAGGAGCTTTAACCTTTAATAACTTTACCTTAATAAATCCTTTCATGACTTACGCATTACTTACGTAACGCCGCCTTCTAGGCGGTTTCTTTACCG
>NZ_JARFTR010000031.1 GCF_029167235.1 Kamptonema sp. UHCC 0994
AACCAAAACTTCAGACCAAATTAAACGCCACTCAGACCACATTAAATGCGACCAGACCACAATCATGTAAACGAGACCAAATTAAATACAACCACCAAAACCAGTGCCGCATAGTCAAAGCTGAGGCTCCTTCATAATTGCCTCATCCACCCTTGACAAATCCAACATCACAACTTGCTCTAACTTTCCCCTCAGAAACTGCTGCAAAAACGACCGTTTTTGCAACACCCGCTCAAACCACCCCAAAACCGACTTAATCTCACCAAAAACTGTTGCAAAACTTATCTCAAAATCTGTGTCTCAAAAACGTAGAATAATAATTAGTTATGCCACAGACTGGAACACTTCGCGCCCCTTGGAGGCACGAGTCTATGCTCGTCGGCTACGCACGGATTTCCACCCTAGAACAAAACCTTGACCTACAGCGAGATGCTCTGCTCTCCGCCGGCTGTGAAAAAGTGTTCACAGACATAGCCAGCGGGATACAAGATAACAGAGAAGGACTCAAAGAAACTTTAAACTACCTGCGTTCTGGAGATACCCTCATCGTCTGGAAGCTAGACCGTCTTGGCCGCACCCTCAAACACCTCATTGAAACAGTCAACACACTAGCCACCAAATCAATTAGCTTTTGTAGCCTACAAGAAAACCTAGACACCACAACCAGTAGTGGAAAACTCATCTTTCACCTATTTGGAGCCCTAGCCGAATTTGAGCGAGAACTAATCCGCGAACGCACCCGTGCGGGTTTAAAAGCAGCCAGAACCAGAGGCCACAAAGGCGGACGACCTCGCAAGCTAAACATCGCCCAAATCAAAATGGCAAAACTCCTCATCAGCGAAGGAAGTACCTCAATTACAGAAATCTGCCAGACTCTAGGAATTTCTCGCTCCACCTTATATCGCCGCCTAAAACACAATCATTGCCTCCCACATCACACCGACTCCACAGAAACGGAGGCAAAAAATTCAGATGGCACATAAACAAATTCCAGCAGAAGCTTTAATCAACCTGCGTCAGAGACTTGACCTATTACCAAGTCGTTGCCAAGAACGTAGCATCCTAGTGACAGAAACAGCCACCTTATACGGCGTATCAAAAGCCACACTGTACCGTCTGCTCCGTCAGCATTCGCGCCCCAAAGCCATCAACCGTACTGATAGTGGCACACCCAGAAAGCTATCACCAACAGACATGGAACTCTACTGCGAAATCATCGCCGCCATGAAAATTCGTACCAGCAACAAAAAAGGACGGCATCTCTCCACCGCACGAGCCATTGAACTGCTGACCGAATACGGAATGGATACACCAAATGGCTTTATCCAACCCATCAAAGGACTATTGAACAAAACCACAGTCAACCGATACCTGAAAAAATGGGGATACGACCACATCACCATCACCAAACAGCCTGCCGCAGTTAGTTTTCAGGCAGAACATAGCAACGAATGTTGGCATTTCGACCTCAGCCCCTCAGATTTAAAACATCTAAAACAACCATCGTGGGTAGAGCCAGGTAAAGGAAATCCACTACTGATGCTTTACAGCGTTGTCGATGACCGCAGCGGTGTTTGCTATCAAGAATATCACTGTGTTTATGGAGAAGATGTTGAAGCAGCATTACGCTTTTTATTTAATGCCATGACAGCCAAAGGAATGGAGGGATTTCCCTTCCAAGGAATTCCCAAAATGCTCTATACAGACAATGGGCCCATTGGCAAAAGCCGAGTCTTTCAAAATGTAATGCAATGTCTGGGAATCAAGCTAGCCACCCATCTCCCAGCGGGCAAAGATGGTCGCCGAGTCACAGCCCGTTCTAAAGGCAAAGTAGAAAGACCGTTTCGGACAGTCAAAGAAGCCCATGAAACCTTGTATCACTTTCACGAACCGGAAAACGAAGTTGAGGCTAACTTGTGGTTGCACAAATATTTACTGCATTACAATGACAAACCTCATCGCACCCAATCGCACTCGCGGATGGAAGATTGGCGACTATTTCTGCCCCCAAGTGGCATTAGTCAAATGTGCAGTTGGGAACGATTTTGTACTTTTGCCCGCGAACCTCAGCGACGAAAAGTAGATGCTTCTGCCAGAGTATCAGTTGAAGGCATAGCTTATCAAGTAGAGCCGGATTTAGCTGGGGAAACAGTAGTGTTGTGGTGGGGTTTATTTGACAATGAACTCTATGTGGAAAAAGAACAGCAAAGGTATGGGCCTTTTTATCCAATTGATGGCCCGATTCCTTTACATCGGTATCGGAAATTTAAGAAAACTAAAACCGAAGAACGTGCTGACAAAATTGCCACATTAGCAAAAGAATTGGGATTGCCACGAGCCGCCTTGGAACAGAATGCTGATTTGTTATTTTTGATAAATAAATACCCAATTATAGAGCCAGTTATTACACCTTTTAATGACCTCGACCCCTTCCAAGAATTTACATATTCTGACGCATTGTTGGCGAAACGGGCAATTGCGGATTACCTGGGAAAAGCGCTGGCAAAATTATCTACCCAAGAACGGGACTTTATTAATAACTTGTTGGGGGAGACTTTAAATAAAAAAGCAGTTATGGAGGGTGTCAAACAGTATTTTAAATAAGATTTCTTAGAGAGGGTAATAAAAATGCTGACTGAAGTGATGTCAAATTTCGGATTAGTCAAGGAATTTCGTCAAGCGGGTTACTATGAGACTGAACACCACAAACAAATCTTTAAAGATATCAAAGCTGCGATTTATTCAGGGCATCTCATTGCCTTGTCAGGGATTGTTGGGTGTGGCAAAACTACCACAATTAGGCGTTTATTTAATGTTTTGGAGCAAGAAGGAAAGATTTACGTATCCAAGTCTTTGTCTGTGGATAAGTGTCGGGCTACATTACCAACACTAATTGCTGCTTTATTCTACGATTTATCAAGAGATAAAGAAATCAAAATTCCCTCAATTGGTGAAAAACGGGAACGAGAATTGCGGGATTTGATTAGGAAGGGTAAAAAGCCTGTAGTGCTGTTTGTCGATGAGGCTCATGACTTACATTATA
>NZ_JARFTR010000208.1 GCF_029167235.1 Kamptonema sp. UHCC 0994
GTTAATCAACCGCCCAGAGGGCGGCGTTACGAGAAAAATTGCATAATTCCTGTAAACGTTCAAATCCTCAGTCTCAAAGTCAAAATAGATATGCCTCTTTACGATTTTCGCTGTGAAACTTGCGGTCTTTTTGAGAAATGGCGGGCCCTTGCAGAAGTAGATAGTCCTGTGGTTTGTCCTACCTGCGAAACTGTTGCTAAACGTATTTTTTCGCCACCGATGATTTTAACGGGAAATTTGAGATTGAAAGCTGAGGAAAATAAGGAACCGCAAGTGATAAAACGTTCTGAGGAACCTAAACCGCAGCGGAATCGCGAACACCAAGGGGGACGGCCTTGGATGATTGGTCACTAAGATTTGGGAATTACGATCGCGCACTATTTCCTAATCCCCTATCGTTACTAGCTAAGTGTAAAATTAGGTTGTGACACCTTATCTTTTTGCCAAAATTACATAATCATCAAGTCCATAGTGGAAGTCAAAATTTAATCCCAAATACTTACGTGCTAGGGGACTCATATATCGTTGTGCATATAGATTTTCTCTAGCAAACTTTCCAAAGTCAGAAATAGAAGTTCTTTTACCTGTTGAACTTAAATATTTGTACCAAACCAACTTTAATCCTAACTCTTCAATAAATCTAGTAACTACACTTAACTCCTGCATTTCATCATCATCTTGACGAATATTGTACGGCTTAAATAACTTTTTATCTTGAATGATTAGCAAGACGTAACTAGACTCTTTAAGACTGTTCGTACATATTTCATTAAAAACTCGGCTGGATTCACGTCTTTTGTCTCCATCGGAAAAGAAACAGTGAGAAATCACAATAAAATCAAAGAACTTTTTGGGCAACCTTCTATAATTATTATCATAATCAAAAATGTTCGCAGTATCAAAGCGAAAATAAGCATTCATAGCTAATGGTTCCATGTATTGCCGCCAAAACTGAAGACCTCGATACTGAAATGCTTTTTGCTGTTCCAAAGAGTAATAAGAAATGTGCATCGAAGGCATGGCAAAAAAGCCACTGGTACTCTGTAATAACAAAGCTAATCCATAGGCGGCGGTTCCAGGGCCAGCAGCAATATCAAGGATATTTACTTGAGTTGGCAATAACCCTGATTTGTAGATGAAAAACCAGGCTAGATAGGCACAATAAACATTATCTAAAAAATATCTAATTAAATAAATATGAGGACTTAACTCAAACCTATATTCAGGGTCTTGTCCAATCTTTAATTTATTAATATCATCAACAGCTTCTTTAACTAAAATATTTAATTTTTTTTGCCAACTATGGTGTTTAAACTCTTCCTTTATATATTCAGCCAAATTTGCCTCGAAATCATCAAATACTCTGTCGTCAATGCCCGTGCATTGCACTAAATTTTGATCGTGTTCAATCAAATTAAAGCTACTTACAATAAATTCAATAAACTTGGGATCAGGAATTAAGTTTAAATCATCAATTTGCTTCTTAAAATCATCAAATTGCCCAAAGCCTAGTTGCAGTTCTAATTCTTGTACGCGGCAGTCAACTTCTCTGATACGTTCATTTTTATCATCTAATAATTCCTCAAGCTGTAGCTTATCTCTAAATAGTTTCTCTTGCCATGACAGATTTGCCCTGGATTTTTCTATTTGCTTTAATAGTTTCTTCGCAAGGCGATTGTCTCCCTGTTTAAGTGCAGTGATAAATTTTTGAGAACGCCACCAATTTGCCAATAAATTACTCATAGCCAAAACCTTCTTTACCTTCCATAATTTCAACACCAGGAAGCATCATAATTAATTTATTTTTAAAATTATGATAACTTTCTCTTCCCGTATCATACCACCATGCGTACTTCTCTTTAAGAGCTAATGCTTCAGAGCGAGTTGACGCTACAAGCGATCGCGAGTTGCTGGCATGAAAATCCTGGATTACTACTCGATCTACAACTTCTAATTTACCAATAAAAGTAGCTTCATCTTCTGGTAGTATAGGTAGTAATGGCGTGATAGTCACAGAAAATCTAACTTCAGAATTTTCTCGATAAGGAAAGCTATATCTCAGTTTACCAATGGCTTTAAGTCTAGCAGGAATACTCGGCGATTTTGGCTCAAAATCTTTCCTAATTTTTTCGCTACCAGTGGGAATACTTATATTGATTCGCAAGCGCTTAAAGTTTTGTAAAATATCAATATCTCTGGCGATCATTGGGCTACGAGTTTGGATTACTAGGGTCGGTTGATAGGCAACCATAATCTCTAATAATTGCCGAGTAATTTGTTCTTTAGATTCAATTGGCTGATAGGGATCGGTGACACTACTCATGTAAATGCTAGGTGGAATATCAGGATTTTTATTGTACCAACTTTCTAGCTCCCTTTTTAAAATTTCGGCAGCATTTTGCTTGATAATTACCCAATTTCCCCAATCAGCCCGCATTTTTGAATTGGGGCTAAAAGCAGCAGCATAGCAATAGCTACATCCGTATTGACAACCACGATAAGGGTTTAGCGTGAAATCGTAAGCACTGATAAATCCACTAGCTTTATTGAGGATAGAACGTGCATTTTGTGCATATACTTTGGCACTTCCAAAGTTTTCACGGAGTGATATAGTGTATTTGCTTACGCAATATTCCTGATACTGAGGTTTTGCCATAATTAAACTTACTACATCGTAAAATTAGTAACCCTATTTTAATGAAAATGCTGCAATTAAACCTAGAACTAGCAGAAAAAGAAAAGCGAAGTGAATCAGTACTAGGGCCATTTGCCCCCAGTTGACTAAACGTAGGAAACATACTACAAGCTATTTTAAAATTTTGTGTACAATCACACAAAATACTGATATAGATCACAAACCTTTTACCCAAAAAAGATACATACTAAGTAATAACACTGGTAAATCAAGCCCATCGACTGCGATCGCGCAGATTTAGCTGGTTAAGTTGGCAGGAGTCTACTCCTGATGAGCTTGGGAGGAGCTTGTGATGTTGCTATTAACCCCCGGAAAGCCTACAAAAAGCAAAGGCAAAGCTGATAACTTCCCTCAGAAGCCGACATTCACAAATTCAGCTAAACCGAAAAATGTGACAAAACGAATATTTAGCCGATTACGAATCAGCCAAAAAATTGGCTACGGCTATGCTTTGGCCATTGGGATTGCAATTTTGGGAACGGGAATAGGCATGGGAGTAGGAGACTACTTTCGCAAGCAAGCTTTGTATCAGCTAAACATCGCTCAGCAGCAACAAGAACTTCTGCAAAGTTTACAGAATACTGTCTTTCAGGCGCGATCGCACGCCTCGCGACTGCCTGTTGTTATGGGAGATTTGGTTTGGCTAAAATATGAAAATTCTCAGTTTTTAGAGCAAATCAATTCCGCTAAAATCCTGATATCGAGAAGCCAAGCTTTTATAGAAACCAACAGCTCAAATTTACCACTTAACAGAGATGAATTGCTAAGTTTATTGAAAAAATACGCCATCACTATTGATTACTATGGCGAGATGATTAAGTTGCAGTTAAAAGAATCCAACGCTTGGAATATAAAGCCCAACCAGATCGTGCCAACACAGCTAAAAATATTAAGGAATATTAGCGGTGAAGAGGCATTGCTACTAGATCGACTTTCCGATAGTTTAACTCAACAAATTTCAGCAATCGGCATTCAAAAGCTGCAAGGAGTAGAAGGTGTACAGGATGCAGAAGCACTCAGATTCAGAATAATTCTTGGCAGTATGCTGATTTCCGCAGTAATAGCAGCCGCTCTTGCCTACCATACCAGCCGCGCGATCGCACAACCTTTAGAAACTGTTACTAATGTTGCTCAGCAAGCCGCTCGCGAATCAAATTTTCGCCTACAAACACCAGTCACAACCGAAGACGAAGTAGGAATTTTAGCCGCATCTTTTAATCAGCTAATCCAGCGAGTTGGCGACTATACTCAAGAATTAAAGCAAACTCAATCTCAATTAATTCAAACTGAAAAAATGTCCTCTCTTGGTCAAATGGTTGCAGGTATTGCTCACGAAATTAATAATCCGATTAACTTCATTTATGGTAATATTGAATATGCTGACGGCTATATTCACGATTTAATAGAATTATTATCCCTTTATCAGCAGCAATATCCGCAACCAACCGCTGCAATTCAAGACAAAGCCGAAGCGATCGAACTAGATTTTATTAGTGAGGATTTGCCGAAAACATTATCCTCTATGAAAATAGGCGCTGACAGAATTCGCGAGTTAGTCATCTCTCTGCGTAATTTTTCCCGCCTTGATGAATGTGAAATGAAGCTTACTGATATTCGTGAGGGGATTGATAGCACTCTCGTTATTCTTAACTATCGGGTAAAACATGGAATTAAAATCATCAAAGAATACGGCGAATTACCGCTGATTGATTGTTATCCTGCCCAACTCAATCAGGTATTTATGAACATCATTAGTAATGGAATTGATGCCCTAGAAGAATTAAAAAACCACCCATTCCCTACTATCTGGATTAATGCAGAAGCTTCTGAATCTAATTGTATCAGGGTGAAAATCCGAGATAATGGCCCTGGGATGCCGCCAGAGGTTCAAGAGAATATTTTCGATCCATTTTTTACCACTAAATCCATTGGTAAAGGTACTGGTTTAGGACTTGCCATTTCTCACCAAATTATCACCAAACATCAGGGTACAATCGAGGTTAATTCTGAACCAGGAGAGGGGACAGAATTTGTTATTACCTTGCCAATTAGTGCTTAAAAGTGATAATTGCTAATTGCTAATTGCTAATTGCTAATTTATGGCTGATATTTAGCTCTGCTAAAATTTGAGAATGAAACAGCCCTGGGGGGGCAGGGGAGCGGGGGAGCGGGGGAGCGGGGGAGCGCGGGAGATAGGGTAGCTAAATCCGCCTCATCCTTCCCATCCTCCCCATCCTCCCCCTCTTCCATCTCTTCCCTCTACAGATACCCACGCCGTTTTATGATTAAAGTAATGACAATTTAAGCAATCTTTAAGGTTCGATCGCAAAATCATGGCTAAAATTCAATTTTCCAGAGGTATTGACGAAGAAGTAGTGCCAGATGTGCGCCTCACTCGCTCTAAAACAGGCAATCAAGGTACTGCTACATTTATCTTTGAAAATCCCAAGGCTCTGAGTAACAGCAGTACCGAAGACATTACTGGGATGTATCTGATTGATGAAGAAGGCGAAATTACGACGCGGGAAGTTAAAGCTAAATTCATAAATGGTCAGCCGGCATCCCTGGAAGCACTATACTTGATGAAATCTGTAGAGGATTGGGATCGGTTTATGCGTTTCATGGAACGCTATTCCGAAGAACACGGCTTAGGATTCAGCAAGGCTTAAGCGGTACGAGCTAATTAGTGGTAATTGGGGATTGGTAATTTCCCAGTCCCGATTACCTACGATTTCACGGAAATATTTATGACACTAATTCCTCACCCTGATAGTTCTAAAATAAGTGTGAATTGTGCTGCGATTACTGTCAGCGACACGCGATCGCAGGAAACAGATAAGAGCGGTCAATTAATTAAACAATTACTTTTAGATGCTGGTCATTTTGTAGGGTTTTATAATATCGTCAAAGACGAACCCGATCGAATTATATCCCAGGCGCGATCGCTATGCCAGCGCTCGGACTTGGATGCGGTAATTTTCAACGGGGGTACTGGGATTGCGCCGCGAGATCATACCTACGATGCGATCGAGGGTTTGCTAGAAAAGACTTTACCGGGGTTTGGAGAGTTGTTTCGCTGGCTGAGTTATCAGGAAATAGGATCTAGAGCGATCGCATCTCGCGCTACGGCTGGGGTTTGTCAAGGAAAGTTGGTGTTTTCTCTTCCCGGTTCTAGCAATGCCGTACAACTAGCTCTCCAAAAGCTAATTTTACCAGAGTTAACTCACTTAGTGGGACAGTTGCGCCCTGAAAAGAACAAAAACAATAGTAAGACTTAGGTATCCCTGTAACGCCGCCCTCTGGGCGGTATCTTTACCGACCAGAGGGCGACGTTACGTTAGAAATGCGTAAATATTATATTACTAGGTGTACCAGTTCAGAAATCGTCTACATTCAGCCTCTAGCTTCGCATCTGCCTAACCGAATGTCAATTTAAACAGCATCAGGATTTCAGCCGCATCGCAGAGTTACTGTTTCCAGAGATTGATAATGTGGAGGTCAAGATAGTGTCATTTTCAAGATACTATTCGGGAGAGATACTTCATAAAGTAGAACCATAGAACAAAGGAACTACCAATGAAATCTACACTTTGCTTTCCCGAAACTCCTATTCAGTCTGACTCTGTTTATTATAATGATTCTAATGATTCTATTGATGCCTGTATCGCTAAGGCATGGTTTGAATTAGTAGCACAAGATGTAGAATCTCTGGGAGGAGATGACTGGCTTTCTCTCTGTGGCGATATTGATGATGGTGAAATTTATCAAGATTGGTTCTTGTGGGAAGATACTGATGTTACCCAACAATGGGAAGCTTACGATTCTTTGACTGATTTTCGATTAGTTGCGGCTGACAAACAATCGCTTATTTTGAAAATTGACCAAATAGAAGCCGATCGAAAAGAGCTCTCGGCGTTACTACCTAGGGGCTAGGGGCTAGGGGCTAGGGGCTAGGGAAGGAGAGGGGGAGATGGGGAGATGAGGAAGATTTTTCCCAGTTAGCAATTACCAGTTAGCAATTACCAATTACCAGTTAGCAATTACCAGTTAGCAATTACCAATTACCAATTAGCAATTACCAATTACCAATTACCAATTACCAAAAATTATTGAATATCCCTCAATTCTTCACCCTCTAGCATTTTGCATCAGCCAATTAAATTTGGCTTGAGCTAAGGCTAAATTGTCAAGTACACTAGGATTTACATCTTCCTCTTCTGTGTCGCCTTCGTCTATAGTTCTGCCGTATTCCAAACGCCTGACAGTACCGCGCATTCGGTCTGAAAGACAGAGGGAAATTCCATAATAAAATCGGGAAGCAAAGCCTGTATCTTGTTGGATTTTAGTAATTAGCTGCCGCCGAGGAATAGCTAAAACCTGAGTTTCTTCGATCGCCTTAACTGTTGCTAAAGGGGGACGGGTATCAATGAAAGAAATTTCACCGACAAGTTCTCCGCCTGATATCCGCGCGAGTTCCTTGTTGCCTTCAGGATCGATTAATACGGTCAAAATGCCCTTCAAAACGATGTAGAGAGCATCAATTTGTCTGCCTTCGTAGATCAAAGTCGCACCGGGCTGGAGAATTTCCTTTTTGGCTTTTTGGATAATCCAGTCTAGGTCGTCATTGTTTAATTCGCCCAAAATGAAAAGTGCTTTTTTCCTGCGGTCGGTCATAGATGTGGCTCCGTCTCACTGCTCCTCTACTGGTAAACTCTGCACATTATCTTTTATATCAACCAGAGGGAGCGCGATTGCAACTTTATCCCTGTGAACCGACTTTTTGCTATGCACCCTATTCCTCCATAAGTTTTATGCACAACGCCCGTACACCTCTGAACTGAATAGCTGTTGCACCTGAATTGGCAGAATTTATCAATAATAACACTGATTTAAGGATGTTTTGAGGATTTACCTAAAACTATAGGTAAGTCTTAATATTCATAACGCTGCTGTCCTGGCGGTTCCTTTCGGGCCAGGACAGCGAAAAGACGTTGAGGATTGGTAAATTCTGTCTTAATTTGGCCCCCCTAAAAATTCGGGGTCGATTTTGGATTAGACCAACTTCAGGTCAGAGTAGCCAGCTAACATATCGTCAGAGGTCAAGGTGTCGCCGCTGGCTTGAGGTGTCCAGAGAATCTCGACTGTTAAGAGGCGATCGCTCGATATGCCACCGATTTGACGCAAGGCTTGGCGCAAATCCTCGGAATTATTGACTACAGGTAGTTGTAGCGTTCCTTCAACACCTACCAAAATTGTGACTACGATGTATTCGCCAGGGTCTTGAGTCAAGTCAGGTTGACTAACTAATTCCCCATCTTGGTGAGGAACTGGCAGAGATTTGTTGGTAGCCGCTTGCCTTAACTGATTGTTAACATTAGAGAGCGTTTCTTCAGTAAATTTGCTCCTTTCTGCCAACAGCAGTTGGTTGAATTTTGCTTCAGCAGCTTCTAACCGAGCTTGCTGAGATTCGGCTCCAGCATAAACCCAATATTCAGGATGGCGCAATAAGGCCAGACTTGCTTCTTGCAGAAGTTGAGCGCGGCCGATGGCGGAACCAGTATCGGCAGTTTCGGCTAATTGGTCGAGCTCTGCTTGTAAATTTCTAGCGTCTGAGAGCAAACCTACTTGCACGCGACCGACGGAAACGCTGGGGTTGCTAGTGTAGCCTAGTTCCCCGGTTTCTTCTCCGGTGCGGCGGAAACTGGAAACTAGGAAGTTAGCGATCGCAATAAAAATCAAAATCGTAAACAAACCCCCAAATCCGCCTCCGAAGCCAAAGAAAGGAAGCAAGAAGGGAAAACCGAAGCCACCGCCGCCGGGATAATAGCCACCACCGGGATAATATCCCCCTCCCGGAGAGCTGTAAGTTCGGCTAGGAGACGAATAACTGCGAGACGGAGAGCTGAAAGAACCACCACCCATACGGCCGCCACTGCGAGCCGCCATTGCATCGTTAGCGTGACCTAGGGCCAAAACGAGTACCAGCGCGATCGCCAATAAAGGTTTCAAAAACGGTTTGATGGTTGAAAGCAGTTTTTTGTGCATAAGACCCTTAAATATTCAATACTTCTAATTTACCGCTTTGTCTCTCCATTGGGCAGCCAGCTTTCTGGTCTATTGCTAGTGGGATATCCGTACCAAGAAAAGCTTTGTGCTTTTTGACCTAAATTTTTACCCATTTAGACTGTAGCAGAAAGTGAGCTATAACTGTTGCTCTACAAAGATTTTCAATACTTAATACAACTTACGTAATTCGCATCAACGACTATACAGACCATTAGCCAATAAAGTTAAAGACATTAGTATTAATAGGGGAGGTTTCCCGATCTGGTTGATAAACTATAAGGTGTAGCCGGGAGCATCCCATTTTTGCCAAAGACCTAACCCCCCATCTCCCTTCCCTACAGGGGAGGGGGGAGAGGTCAAATTCGATCTTCATGCAGTATCGGGACGCTCCCGCATAGTCAGCCAAATTTTTTTTGAGGACTTGAATAATGGATGTCATCACTCACCTACCTGGATATCTGATCGCAGAAAGAATCTATACAGGCTCTCGCACCCTTGTCTATCAAGGTGTTCGAGAGAGCGATCGTAGAAGCCTCATTATCAAACTACTGCGAAACGAATACCCTAGCTTCAATGAATTGATGCAGTTTCGCAATCAGTACACCATTGCTAAAAATCTTAACTTTCCTAGTATTGTTAAACCTCTAACTCTAGAAGCATATCACAATAGCTATGCCCTGATCATGGAGGACTTTGGCGGAGTTTCCCTGTCTAATTATCTGAAGATGACAACAGATGAAAGCCAACAGTATAAATCTTTAACTTTGGCAGAATTTCTCAATTTGGCACTGCAACTAACAGATATTCTCCACTATCTCTACCAAAACCGAGTCATTCACAAAGATATCAAACCCAGTAATATTTTAATTAATCCAGATACCAAACAAATTAAATTAATTGACTTTAGTATTTCTTCCCTACTGCCACGAGAAACCCAGGAAATTCAGAATCCCAACGTCTTAGAGGGCACATTAGCCTATCTATCTCCAGAACAAACCGGGAGAATGAATCGAGGCATTGACTATCGCAGTGACTTTTATTCTCTAGGAGTTACATTCTATGAATTATTGACAGGATTATTACCCTTTGACTCAGAAGATCCGATGGAATTAGTGCATTGTCATCTCGCCAAACAACCCATACCCCTTCATCAAGTTAAGCCAGAAATTCCTCTGGTTTTATCAGAAATTGTCAGTAAGTTGATGGCAAAAAATGCCGAAGACCGCTATCAGAGTGCATTAGGACTAAAATACGATCTAGAGATATGTCTAGATCGATTAGAAAAAACAGGTGAGATTGAGGCATTTGGCTTAGGACAAGGAGATATTACCGATCGCTTTCTCATACCAGAAAAGCTCTACGGTAGAGAAAAAGAAATTGTTCGCCTATTAGCTGCATTTGAGCGAGTCGCAAACCCCCCTGAATCCCCCCTTAGCAAGGGGGGAAATAGGGGGGTAGAAATGATGCTAGTAGCAGGTTTTTCTGGTATTGGGAAAACCGCTGTTGTTAATGAAGTGCATAAACCCATTGTTAGGCAAAGAGGTTATTTCATTAAAGGCAAATATGACCAATTTCAGCGCAACCTTCCCTTTTCAGCCTTTGTACAAGCCTTTCGGGATTTAATCGGACAGTTATTATCAGAATCGGATGCACAACTGCAAACATGGAAAAATCAAATATTAGCAGCTTTGGGAGATAGCGGACAAGTCTTAATTGATGTAATTCCTGAATTAGAAAATATTATCGGCAAACAGCCACCAGCCATAGAATTATCAGGCAGTTCCGCCCAAAATCGCTTTAATTTGCTGTTTCAAAAATTTGTGCAAGTTTTCACAAGCATTGAACATCCATTAGTAATGTTTTTGGATGACTGGCAATGGGCAGATTCCGCCTCACTAAATTTATTGAAATTACTGCTACAAGATACGGGATACTTATTAGTATTAGGAGCTTATCGGGATAATGAAGTCTCCCCAGTACATCCATTTATCTTAACTGTAGATGAGATTATCAAAACCGGGACAACAGTAAATACAATTACTTTGCCACCGTTAAGGGAATCAGAGATGAATTGCTTGGTAGCAGATACCCTGAATTGCGAGTTTTCTCTGGCAAAACCTTTAACCAAATTAGTCTATCAAAAAACCAAGGGAAATCCTTTCTTTGCTACCCAGTTTCTCAAAGCATTGCATGATGATAAGTTAATTAGTTTTGATTGGGATATTCAGCATTGGCAATGCGATATTGCCAAAGTCAACGCCTTAGCACTTACTGATGATGTGGTAGAGTTCATGGCTTTACAATTGCAGAAATTGCCATTAGAAGCTCAGGAGATGCTCAAACTAGCAGCTTGTATTGGGGCTGAATTTGATTTGAATACCTTAGTAATTGTCAGCGAGAAATCTGCGATTGTAACTGCTGCAACTTTATGGAAAGCATTGCAGGAAGGCTTGGTAATTCCAACTACCAGAATCTATAAGTTTTTTACTCAATTGGAGAGTGAAGAAGCCTTTAATAGTTCAGCCAATCCCACTTATCGATTTTTGCATGACCGCGTTCAACAAGCTGCCTATTCTTTAATTTCTGACGATCAAAAGCAAGAAACTCATCTTAAAATAGGGCATTTACTTCTCAAAAATTTCTCTGAGCTAGAACAAGAGGAAAAACTGTTTGATATTGTTGGGCATTTGAATCTAGGGCAAAAGCTAATTACTCAACCGGGTGAACTCGAAGAACTAGCTCAAATGAATTTGAAAGCAGGAGTGAAGGCGAGAAATTCTACAGCTTACGCTACAGCAAGAATTTATCTTCAAACAGGAATTGAACTACTCGATATAAACTGCTGGAAACATCAGTATGAATTGACTCTGAATCTGTATGTTGCTGCTGCCGAAGCTGCCTATTTGAATTCTGATTTCGAGGGCATGGAACAGATAGCCGCACTGGTGTTACAAAATGCTCAGACGATTTTTGACAAAATCAAAATTTATGAAATTAAAATCGCTGCACTGACAGCCCAGAGCAAGATATTAGAAGCCATTGCAGTGGGAAGAGATGCACTCTTTCAATTAGGGGTTGAACTCCCCACTGCACCTGACGAAGCCAAAATTGCTAAAGCCCTACAAACCGTAGCTAGTCTTCAAGGTGATAGAGGAATTGAGGAATTAGTCGATCTACCTGTAATGAGCGATGCCTGCGGCGGGCTACGCCAACGCCAGACTCAGGCAGCTATGCAACTGTTAGGAATATTATTTTCACCGATTCTACAGGCAATGCCCGGGTTAATGCCCATACTGAGCGCAACGATGGTGAGTTTATCAATCCAGTTTGGGAATACACCAGGATCGACGGTGGGGTATGCGATTCACAGTATGGTGTTGTGTGCTTTTTTAGGAGAAGTGAAATCCGGGTATAGCTTTGGGCGATTAGCAATAAACTTGCTCGATCGATTGAATGTCAAGGAATTGAAGTCTAAAGTTCTACTTCTGTTTGCTGCTTGGGTTCAACATCATCAGGAATCTCTAAGGGCAACGATGGTGACGATGAAAGATGGCTATGCAACTGGTATAGAAACTGGTGATTTTCTCAACGCTGGCTACAACTCCCTCAATTACCTCATTGCCAAACTTTTTGCTGGGGTAGAACTGGACATTTGGGAACCCGAAATAGCAGCTTACAGAGCTGTATTAGTGCAGATAAAACAACATTCTGCCCTGATTTTTTTGGATATGATGCAGCAGACTGTGCAGAACTTGAGGGAAGGCCGTATTCTGTCGGATTGCTTAATTGGCACTGCCTACGATGAAACGGTGATGCTTTCTAAGCACCATCAGGACAACGATCTCACAGCGATCGCTATTGCTTACACTTACAAACTGATGCTTGCCTATATTTTTGGTAATTACACGGCTGCCCTAGAACATAGCGTCCAAGCCAAACAGTATTTAATGGCAGTATCAGGGATGATTTTTATTCCCATTTTTCATTTCTATGCAGCCTTGACGTACCTGGCAATCTTCCCCACAAAGCCAGAGCCAGAGCAATCCGAAATCCTCGCCTTGATGGAAACCCATCAAACTACTTTGCACCAATGGGCGCAAAATGCTCCCATGAATCATTTGCATAAATGGTATTTGGTTGAAGCCGAAAAGTATCGGGTTTTGGGTAATAAAGCCGAAGCAATTGACTTTTATGACCGCGCTATAGCGGGAGCTAAAGAAAACGAATATCTCAACGAAGAAGCTATTGCTAATGAACTTGCAGCAAAATTTTATCTCGATTGGGGTAAAGAAAAAATTGCCCAAGCTTACATGACTGAAGCCTACTATTGCTATGCTCGATGGGGAGCCAAAGCCAAAGTTACTAATTTAGAAAAACTTTATCCTCAACTACTTGCGCCCATCTTTGAACAATCTGACCGTGCTGACTCCTTGAAGGATGGGATACCTACGATAGGCTTCGTTAACGCACGGGGAACGATTGCTTCCACCAAAACCTCTAGCAGTATTTCTGAAGTGCTAGATTTGGCAACTCTGCTCAAAGCTTCTCAAGCTATTTTTGAGGAAATTGAACTTGATAAACTTCTAACTACTCTTCTAGAAATAGTCATTATTAATGCTGGGGCAAGTAAGTGTGTTTTGCTGCTGAAACAAGATAGCGAATTAAAAATAGTAGCGCTCTTAGAAGAAGGAGAATTGCCACAACTATTGCCATCAATTCCCCTAGAATCAAGCAGAGATATAGCGATTAGTTTGGTAAATAATGTTAAGCGAACCTTGAAACCTCTGGTACTGGGAGATGCTAGTATAAATCCTCAGTTTGCTGCTGATAGTTACATAGAAAAAAACCAGCCTAAAAGCATTTTTTGTAGCCCAATTTTGAATCAAGGACTATTGATAGGAGTTTTATATTTAGAAAATAATTTGACGGTGGGAGCCTTTACAAGCGATCGTGTTGAGCTGCTCAACTTGCTTTGTGCCCAAGCTGCAATTTCTCTGGAAAATGCTCGACTTTATCGAAATTCCCAGAATTATACACAAGAGTTAACACAATCTTTAGCAAAATTGCAGGCAACTGAAACCCGCTTCCAAAATTTAGCTAATAATATTCCTGGGATGGTGTACCAATTCCGTCTGGGGACAGATGGTTCAGTTTCTACCCCCTACGTTAGTTCTGGTTGTTTGGATTTGTATGAGGTAGAGCCAGAATTGGTGATGGGAGGAAAGTTTAGTCTTTACACTCTACATCATCCTGACGATAACCCAGCTATTGAAAAAGCGATCGCCTACTCTGCCCAAAATCTCACGCCATTTGAGCAAGAATGGCGAATTATTCTGCCTTCAGGAACCATGAAATGGATTCAATCTGCGGCTCGACCTGAGCGACAAGCTGATGGCTCAATTCTATGGGATGGAGTGGTGATTGATATTAGCGATCGCAAACATATTGAAGCTGAACAAACCCGCCTGTTAGCAATTTTAGAAAGCACACCAGACTTAATTGGCACTGCCGATCCAACAGGGAAAAATCTTTATCTCAACCGAGCTTGGCGGCATTTTTTAGGTTTAGAAAATGAGGTAGAAGAGAGGGGGACTGAAATCACTAAATATCACCCGGACTGGGCAACGGAGATAATTGTAAATCAGGGATTGCCCGAAGCTATCCACTCTGGCATTTGGGTGGGTGAGACAGCGGTTATCGATCGAAATGGACGGGAAATTCCCGTTTCTCAACTTATACTTTCCCATAAATCGAGGGATGGCGAGTTAGAGTATTTTTCCACGATTATTAGAGATATTAGCGATCGCAAACAAGCTGAGTCAGCCATCCTGCAAAAATCTCAAGAACTCGAACAAGCTGTGGAAGCTTTACAACAAGCACAATTGCACATTGTCCAAAGTGAGAAAATGTCAGCATTAGGTAATCTTGTTGCTGGGGTAGCCCATGAGATGAATAATCCTTTGGGGTTTATTTCTGCTAGTCTCAAACAAGCTAAGCCTACTCTTTCTGAGCTGATAGAACACTTAAGATTGTATCAAGAAATCGTCCCCGATCCGAATGAAAAAATTATCGATCATGCGGACGAAATCGACTTAGATTATACCTTGGAAGACTTCCCCAAGGTCATTGATTCAATGGAGATGGCTTGCGATCGCCTCAAAAATATCAGCACTTCACTCCGCACTTTTTCCCGGGCCGATCGAGATTATAAAGTCCCATTTAATATCCATGAAGGTATTGATAGTACAATTTTAATTCTCAAACATCGCCTGAAAGGGAACGATCGCCGTCCGGCTATTGAAGTGGTAACTGAGTATGGAAATTTACCTAAAATAGATTGTTTTCCCGGTCAATTAAATCAGGTATTTATCAATATATTAGCGAATGCTATTGATGCGTTAGATGAATCAAGTATAGGTCTAAGCTTTGAAGAGGTTAAGCTTAATAGTAGCCGAATTATAATTAAAACATCACTAGAAAATACAGTCGTAAAAATTGCCATTGCTGATAATGGTATGGGGATGAGTGAATCAGTCAAACAAAAAATATTTGACCATTTATTTACGACGAAAGCGGTGGGTAAAGGGACAGGATTAGGATTGGCAATCGCTCGTCAAATCGTCGTCGAAAAACATCAGGGACAAATTACTGTTAATTCTGTACCTGCTGAGGGTACTGTGTTTGAGATCACTCTTCCTGTTAAATAATAGAATAGAATGGAATCAAATATTCTAATTTAACTGTTATCTAATAAAGGATGAACTAATTATGAACCAGCACCCAAATCTGTCAGGCTATCAAATAACAGAAGAACTTTATATAGGTACTCGTACCCTTGTCTACCGAGGCATCCGTACTAGCGATCAACAGCCAATCATCATCAAAATACTGCGAAACGAGTACCCCAAATTCAACGAACTTGTCCAATTTCGCAACCAATATACTATTACCAAAAATCTCGACTTCTCTTACATCGTCAAACCCCTGAATCTAGAAGCATACCACAATAGCTATGCCTTAGTCATGGAAGATTTTGGTGGAATCTCCCTATCTACTTATCGACCGATGGCAACAGATCCAAGCAAAATTAATCAAAACTTACCTTTAGCAGAATTTCTCCAAATCGCTATACAACTGACAGATATTCTTAACTATCTCTATCAAAACCGAGTCATTCACAAAGATATTAAACCTGCGAATATTCTGATTAATCCAGATACCAAAGTAGTCAAATTAATTGACTTTAGTATTTCTTCTCTGCTACCACGAGAAACCCAAGAAATCCAAAATCCTAAAGTTTTAGAAGGAACCTTAGCCTATATTTCTCCCGAACAAACCGGGAGAATGAATCGAGGTATTGACTATCGTAGTGACTTTTATTCCTTGGGAGTAACCTTCTATGAATTGTTGACAGGAAGATTACCCTTTATCTCAACAGATGCAATGGAATTGGTACATTGTCATTTGGCAAAACAGGCGATAACTATTCACGATATCAATCCCGAACTTCCCCTAATTTTGTCAAAAATTATTAGTAAACTAATGGCAAAAAATGCCGAAGGACGCTATCAAACTGCCTTGGGAATTAAGCACGATTTAGAGATTTGTTTAGAACAATTACAAACAACAGGTAATATACAAACCTTTAAACTAGGAGAGCGAGATATTAGCGATCGCTTTACGCTACCCGAAAAACTCTATGGTCGAGAACAAGAAGTAAAAATTCTGCTGCAAGCATTTGAAAGAGTTGCTAACCCCCCTATATCCCCCCTTACCAAGGGGGGACATAGAGGGGTCGAAATGATGCTAGTGGCAGGTTTTTCGGGAATTGGTAAAACAGCAGTTATCAATGAAGTTCATAAACCTATTGTCCGTCAGCGTGGCTACTTCATTAAAGGCAAATATGACCAATTTCAACGCAATATTCCCTTTTCTGCTTTTGTCCAAGCCTTCCGCGACTTAATCGGACAGTTATTATCAGAATCGGATCTACAACTGCAAACATGGAAAACTCAGATTTTAGCAGCATTGGGAAACAACGGACAAGTCTTAATTGATGTGATTCCTGAGTTGGAAAATATCATCGGTAAACAGCCACCAGCAACAACATTGTCAGGAAGTGCTGCTCAAAATCGTTTTAATCTGCTCATGCAGAAATTTGTGCAAGTTTTTACGCGCAAAGAACATCCGTTAGTGATGTTTTTAGATGACTGGCAATGGGCGGATTCAGCCTCAATGAATTTGTTACAACTATTGATGCAAGATACGGAATATTTATTAATATTAGGTGCTTATCGAGATCGTGAAGTTTCTCCAGTCCATCCATTTATATTAACAGTAGATGAAATTGTCAAAACTGGGGCAAAAGTAAATACAATTACTTTGTCACCATTAAGCGAAGTAGATATGAATCGGTTGGTGGCAGATACTCTGAATTGCGAATTATCCCTTGCCAAAACTTTAACTAAATTAGTCTATCAAAAAACCAAGGGTAATCCTTTTTTTGCTACCCAGTTTCTCAAAGCATTATATGACGATCGACTCATTAGCTTTGATTGGAATATCCAGCATTGGCAATGCGATATTGCTCAAGTCAAAGCCTTGGCAATTACTGATGATGTAGTGGAGTTTATGGCGTTGCAATTGCAGAAATTGCCGATAGAAACTCAGGATGTTCTCAAACTGGCGGCTTGTATTGGTGCTGAGTTTGATTTGAATACCTTGGTAATTGTCAGTGAAAAATCTACAGGAAAAACGGCGACAGCTTTATGGAAAGCATTACAAGAAAACTTGGTAATTCCGACAACCAAAATCTATAAATTCTTTACGCAGTCAGATAGTAATGAAGTCTTTAAGGCTTCAGCTAATCCCACTTATCGATTTTTGCACGATCGCGTCCAACAAGCCGCCTATTCTCTAATTCCCGAACAAGATCGTGCGATCGTTCACTATCAGATTGGTCAATTACTGCTTCAGCAAATAGAGCCGGAAGCCAGAGAAGAGCGAATCTTTGCTTTGGTCAATCAGTTGAATTATGGAATTGCGCTGATTGAAGACCAAACCGAACGGGATAACCTGGCACAACTAAATCTCTTGGCTTGCCAAAAAGCTAGAGTTGCAACTGCCTATCAAGCGGCTCGCAAGTATACTGAACTTGGGCTAAATTTGCTCGGTAGTGAAGCTTGGCAAAGAAATTACCAGATGACATTAAGCTTACACGAACTAGGTGCAGAAGTAGCTTCTCTCTGTGGAGAATTCGAGCAGATGAATCAGTGGATTGAAACCGCGATTTGTCATGCTAGGACTTCCCTAGAACAAGTAAACGTTTACACTGTAAAAATTCAGGCATTAACGTCACAGAATAAATTTTTAGAAGCAATATCGATCGCTCAGTCTATTCTCAAAGAATTAGGGGTTGAGTTTCCCGAACGACCAACCTTGGAGGATATTCAGCAGGCAGTGCAGGAAATTAACGCCTCCATCGGAGATCGCCCCATTGAAGGTTTATTTAACCTACCAGCAATGGTAGATGCCGAAAAGCTGGCTACGATGCAGGTGGCAGCAAGTATTCTATCAGCTTGTTATCTAGTTGGTTCGCCCCTCTATTCCCTGGCGATCGCCCTACAAGTAAATCTATCACTTCAGTATGGTAACAGCCCCACTTCCGCCTTCAGCTATGGAATTTATGGCGCTCTTGTCATCAACCTACTACAAGATGTGACGGCAGCTACGCAGTTTGGTCAATTAGCTTATCGTCTTGCCTTAGAAGCAGATGCCAAAAATATTCGCTCTGCAACTTTTGTGATTATTGGATTATCTTTGCACCATTACAAGTATCATTTGCGAGAAACTCTACCCATTTTTCAGGCAGGCTATCAAGCCGGATTAGAAACAGGAAACTTTGAGTATGTCGGATATAACGCCCATGGATTTTGTTTGAGTTCCTACTGTTGCGGCCAACCTTTGGCAGAATTAGAATTCCAAAGCCGTGCCTATCGTCAGCAATTACTCGATTTCAATCAACTAGCAACAGCAAACTATTGTGCAATTTATTGGGAAACAACACTGTTCTTGCTGGGTAATCCAGACAAGATTGAGCTTTCCTTTGAACCCGTTGCCAATGAAGAAAAACTCGTTTCTCAGGCTCTTGCCTCCAAGGATCTGATGCGAGTATTTACATTCTATATGTGCAGAGCAATGTTAAGGTTCCTACTTGGAGACTTTGCTCTGGCAAACGCCGATATTGTTAGAGCCAGACAATATATAGCGGGAGGCGCAGGACGAATTGTCGCAGCTTTATACTTTTATGACTCCCTGATTGCTCTTGCCACTGAGTCCTATTCTGCTGATGAGTTAGAAGCGCAACGGCAACGAATTCAGGAGAATCAAGCTCGATTGCAGCTTTGGGCAGAATACGCTCCCATGAACTATTTGCATCAGTGGCAGTTGGTAGAAGCAGAGAAATACCGGGTTTTGGGACAGAAGGCAGAACCCCTAGACTTGTACGATCGCGCCATTGCCGGAGCAAAAGAAAACGAATATATCCAAGAAGAAGCCCTTGCCAATGAACTAGCAGCCAAATTCTATCTCGACTGGGGAAAAGAGAAATTAGCGGCTCTTTATATGCAGGAAGCCTACTATTGTTATGCTCGCTGGGGAGCAAAAGCTAAAGTAGTTGATTTAGAAAAAAGCTATCCCCAACTCCTCGCACCCATCCTACAACAACCTCGCGCTGCTGACTCCTTCAAGGAAACATTGGCACGAGGAACGATTTCTGCTACCAACACCTCTAGTAGTGTCTCTGAAGCCTTGGATTTGGCAACTTTACTCAAAGCCTCTCAAGCAATTTCTGGAGAAATTAAACTCAATAAACTCCTAACTACTCTCCTAGAAATAGTCATTGCCAATGCAGGAGCCAGTAAATGTGTCTTACTCCTCAAACAAGATACAAATTTTCAAGTAGTAGCCTTGGTAGTACAAGGAGAAGCGCCACAACTATTACCATCAATTCCTCTAGAATCTAGCCCTGATATCGCAATTAGTTTGGTAAATAATGTCAAGCGAACTTTATCCTCTTTAGTATTAGCAGATGCCCGGATAAATTATCAGTTTGTTGGTGATAGTTACATTCAAAAATATCAGCCAAAAAGTGTTCTTTGTAGCCCAATTCTGAATCAAGGGCAGTTGATAGGTATTTTATATCTGGAAAATAACTTAACTATAGGGGCATTTACCACCGAGCGTGTGGAAGTCCTGAATTTAATTTGCGCTCAAGCTGCCATTTCCTTAGAAAATGCCCGTTTATATCAAGCCGCACAACAAGCATTACAAGACCTACAACAAGCCCAACTAACAATAGTTCAAAGTGAAAAAATGTCAGCCTTGGGTCATTTAGTGGCTGGCGTTGCTCACGAAATTAATAACCCTGTTGGTTTCCTCGGTGGCAATATTCAGCCGGCCTTAGATTATATCAATGATTTATTCGGATTGCTCGATTTAGTTGAGAAAGAATCTGCTAATTTGAATGTGACAATTAAGGAAGAAATAGAAGCGATTGAGCTTGACTACATCCGGGAAGACTTACCAAAATTAGTCAGTTCAATGCAGGAAGGTGTGAAGCGAATCCAAGAGATTAGCACAAGTTTGCGAACCTTCTCTCGTGCGGATACTAATCATCCGGTTGCTTGCAATATCCACGATGGGATTGACAGTACCATTATGATCCTGAAACATCGCCTAAAAGCCAACGAAAATCGTCCTGAAATTAAAGTGATTAAAGACTATGGGGATTTACCCCAAATTGAATGTTATGCGGGACAGTTAAATCAGGTATTTATGAATTTGTTGAGTAATGCCATTGATGCAGTTGAAGAATCAAATACTGGGCATACTTATGGGGAAATCAATAATGAAATTACCGTTAAAACAGAGTTAACCAGTGACAAAAAACAGGCAGTAATTCGGATTAAAGACAATGGAATTGGTATGAATGCTGACGTGCAATCAAAGATTTTTGAACATTTATTTACCACGAAGGAAGTAGGAAAAGGGACGGGATTAGGATTGGCGATCGCGCGTCAAATCGTTGTCGAAAAACATGGCGGTTCCATACAAGTAAACTCTATACTAGGATCGGGAACTGAATTTATCATCACCTTACCCATCAAGGCGGTATAAACAAGTTAATTCTTCCCTGGCATTCGGACTCATGTAAACGCTCGCTTACTCATCAATTTTCAAACAAATATGGACATTAATAACTCTCACTCCTCCAGCAAACCTCACACAACCGTTCAAATTCCCAACTATAAAATTGTCTCCACAGTTTATTCAGGAAGTCGAACCGTAGTATATCGGGCCATCCGTACCCATGACCAATTACCTGTTGTCATTAAACTCCTGAAAAACGACTATCCTACCTGTAGCGAACTCGTGCAGTTTCGCAATCAATATACCATTGCTAAAAACCTTCATAAACCTGGAATTATCCAAACTTATAGCCTGGAACCTTACCAAAATGGCTATGCGTTAATCATGGAAGATTTTGGTGGGATTTCCCTTCAAGAATGGGTGATTAAAGGGAAGAACGCACTATCTTTGAGGGAGTTTTTAGTTCTAGCGATCGCACTGTGCAATATCTTAGATATACTGTATCGCGATCGCGTTATTCACAAAGACATCAAACCCAGCAATATCTTAATTAATCCTGAAACTAAACAACTCAAATTAATTGACTTTAGTATCGCCTCCTTGCTACCGCGAGAAACCCAGACACTCATCAATCCTAATATTTTAGAAGGGACACTCGCTTATATTTCCCCAGAACAGACAGGAAGAATGAATCGGGGGATTGACTATCGGACTGACTTTTATTCTTTAGGTGTCACCTTCTACGAATTACTGACAGGAAAGTTGCCTTTTGCGTCCAACGATCCAATGGAGTTGATACATTCTCATATTGCCAAACAACCACCCCTTTTAGGGAATAGAGAAGAAATTCCCCAAGTTATTTGCGATCTCGTGATGAAAATGATGGCAAAAAATGCTGAAGACCGCTATCAAAGTGCATTAGGAATTAAATTTGATTTAGAAAAATGTTTAACTAAACTCCAAGAAACGGGTTCGATTGAGAGCTTTGAAATTGGACAGAGGGATATATGCGATCGCTTCATCATCCCCGACAAACTCTATGGACGAGAAACCGAAGTAAAAACCCTACTCCAAGCCTTTGAACGAGTTGCTAACCCCCCTCAATCCCCCCTTGCTAAGGGGGGACATAGGGGGGTAGAAATGATGCTAGTCGCTGGTTTTTCGGGAATTGGAAAAACTGCGGTTGTTAACGAAGTTCATAAACCGATTGTGCGGCAACGTGGCTATTTTATCAAAGGGAAATATGACCAATTTCAACGCAATATTCCCTTTAGTGCATTTGTCCAAGCTTTCCGAGATTTAATGGGGCAATTATTAAGCGAAAGTGATGCACAAATTCAGCAATGGAGAAACCAGATATTATCAGCCGTTGGAGAAAACGGACAAGTCATTATTGAAGTCATTCCCGAATTATCAAAAATTATTGGTGAACAGCCACCCGCCATAGAATTATCAGGAGATGCAGCACAAAATAGATTTAATTTATTATTTCAAAAGTTTACCCAAGTCTTTACCAGTGCTGAACATCCCTTAGTGACGTTTTTAGATGATTTGCAATGGGCGGATTCAGCATCGCTGAAGTTAATACAGCTATTAATGGCTGATACAAATTATCTTTTTTTAATTGGTGCATACCGTGATAACGAAGTTAATTCAGCACATCCATTGGTGTTGACTTTGCGCGAGATTCAAAAAAAACAAGCAACGATTAATACGATTACTTTGATGCCACTGAGTCAACTCAAAGTAAATCAATTAGTTGCTGACACACTTAAATGTTCTGAAAGTTTGGCATGGACTTTTTCTCAATTAATTTATCAAAAAACTCAAGGAAATCCGTTTTTTGTAACCCAGTTTCTCAAGGCATTGTATCAAGAGAATCTCATTCAATTTGATTTTGAGTTAGGCTGTTGGCAATGTGATATTGCCCAAGTGCATCAGCAAGCACTTACAGATGACATTGTGGTTTTTATGGCATTGCAATTGCGAAAACTACCGTCATCAACTCAAAATATATTGCAGTTAGCTGCTTGTATTGGCAATCAGTTTGATTTAGCAACTTTGGCAATTGTTTCAGAACAATCGGAAATCGAAACGGCTGCGGATTTATGGAAAGCATTACAAGAAGGGCTAATTTTACCGCTCAGCGATGTTTATAAGTTTTATCAGGGAGAAGAAAATGAGAGATTGGTAGTGTCAAAGGAAAATACTACTAAACAAATAGCCAAGTATAGATTTTTACATGACCGAGTACAGCAAGCTGCTTACTCATTGATTCCCAGTCATCAAAAAACAGCAACTCATCTGAAAATAGGACAGTTACTTCAACAAAATTTATCCGAGCTAGAGCAAGAGGAAAAACTATTTGATATTGTTGGACATTTGAATTTAGGAATTGAGCTAATTACTCAACCAAGCGAATGCCAAGCATTAGCTCAACTGAATTTGCAAGCGGGAGTGAAAGCGAGAAATTCTACAGCTTATGTTGCAGCAAGGGTTTATTTGCAAACAGGGATGAACCTACTTGAGACAAACTGCTGGCAACATCAGTATAAATTGACTCTGAATCTGTATGTTATGGCTGGGGAAATTGCCTATTTGAATGGTGACTTTGAGGGCATGGAACAGATAGCAGGATTGGTATTACAGGAAGCACTGACAATTTTCGACAAAATTAAAATTTATGAAATTGAAATTGCAGCGCAAGTTATCCAAAGTAATGTGCTAGAAGCGATCGCAGTTGGCAGAAAAGCATTAGGGGAATTGGGGGTTGAACTGCCTACAGAAGCTGACGGAGCTAAGACTAGCAAAATGCTACAAATCCTTACCACGCAACTCGAAGGTAGACAAGTTGAAGACTTGATCGATCTGCCATTAATGACCGATCCTACTACTCAGGCGGCCATAGAAGTTCTGGGAATGTTGTTTTCACCAATTATTCAAGGAATGCCCGGTTTATTACCTTGGCTGAGTTCGATGATGGTGAGTTTATCTCTCAAATCAGGCAATACGGCAGCATCAATCAATGGGTATGGTATGCACGGGATGGTGTTGTGTGCTTTTTTAGAAGATACTTCCGCAGGCTATGCTTTTGGTAAATTAGCTCTAAGTTTACTCGAAAAATTTAACGCCCAAAAGATTAAATCCGTTGTCATGTGTCTGTTTGGTTGCTTTATTCAACACTCCCAAGAGCGATTGGATGCCACAGTTCCGACATTGAAAGCCGCCTACAATGCTGGCATAGAAACTGGAGATTTTTTACACGCTGGTTTTGCTCTCAGTGGTCAAAGTAGTAACAGATTTTTTAGTGGTGAAGAACTGCATAGTTTTATTCAAGACCTAGCTGACTATGATGTAGCCTTGGCTCAGGTGAAACAATATTCTGCTCAAGTATACCTAAATCTGGGAAAACAAGTAGCAGAAAACTTGATTGAATTAGTCAGTCAACCCGATTGCTTGATTGGCAATAGCTACAATGAAATGTTGATGCTACCTAAACACCAGCAGGATAATGACCTAATAGCGATCGCGCAAGCCTATATCTACAAATTGTTGCTTGCTTACTATTTTGGGAATTATCCAGATGCACGGAACTATATTGACCAAGCCAAGTTGTGTTTAATGGCAGTATCAGCATCGATTTTTGTGCCGATTTTCCATTTTTATGCTGCTCTAACTCATCTAGCACTTTTCCCTACCCAGCCAGAACCGGAGCAAGCCGAACTGCTTGATGTTGCTACCACCCATCAAAAGATTCTGCATCAGTGGGCGCAAAATGCTCCGATGAATCACTTGCATAAATGGTATTTAGTTGAGGCTGAACGTTATCGAGTTTTGGGTAAAAAAGTCGCAGCCAGTGAGTGTTATGACCGAGCCATAAATCTTGCTAAAGAACATCAGTTCATACAGGAAGAAGCCTTAGCTAATGAACTGGCAGCTAAATTCTACTTCGACTGGGGCAAACAGCGCATTGCTGGAGAATACATGACAAACGCCTACTATGGCTATGCTCGTTGGGGTGCCAAAGCCAAAGTCGCTGATTTAGAAAAACGCTATCCCCAATTACTTGCCCCCATATTACAGCAAACCCGTTCTCCCTTTTCCACTCACGAAACCGTCTTTGCCGAAGGAACTGTCACCTCTACCAGTTCTTCGACCAGTATTTCCCATTCCCTGGATTTAGCTGCAATTCTCAAAGCTTCCCAAACTCTCTCAGGCGAAATCGAACTGTCCAAACTGCTTTCATCGTTGCTTTCTATTGTTGTTGAAAATGCGGGAGCAGATAAGTGTGTGTTAATGCTCTTGCGATCCGATCGCTTGCTGGTTAAGGGGTCAATAACTGGCAATACAGAGCCAGTTGTGTTGCAGAGAATTCCAGTTGAAGAGAGTCAGGATATTCCCTTAAAGCTAATTTACAAAGTCTTGCATAACAGGCAGACTGTTGTGCTACTTGATGCGATCGCCGATCCGACTTTAGCTAATGACCCGTATATTATTCGTCAGCAGCCGAAGAGTATCTTGTGTAGCCCTATTTTACATCAAGGTAAGTTGATGGGCATTTTATATCTAGAAAATACTTTAGTAACGGGGGCGTTTACGAGCGATCGCGTGGAACTCCTCAACCTACTTTGCGCTCAAGCTGCTATCTCCCTACAAAATGCCCGACTTTACGAACAGGCACAAACCTATTCCCAACAGCTAGAGCAAGCCTTGCAGGATTTGCAGCAAACCCAATTGCAAATGATTCAAAGCGAAAAAATGTCGGCTTTGGGTAATTTAGTTGCTGGCGTTGCTCATGAAATTAATAACCCCGTTGGCTTTATTGCTGGCAATTTGGATGAAGCTAAACGCACGTTTCAAGACTTAACCGAACATCTAGATTTGTATCGGACTCAAGCACCTACTGCCAATATTGCCGACCATGCCGAAGATATCGATTTAGACTATATGATCGAAGACTTGCCCAAAATCATCGACTCGATGCAACTGGGATGCGATCGCATCAAAGATATCAGCACTTCACTCCGCACCTTTTCTCGGGCTGACAAAGACTACAAAGTGCCCTTCAATATCCATGAGGGTATCGACAGCACGATCTTAATTCTCAAATATCGATTGAAAGCCAACGATAAGCGACCCGCTATTGAAGTAGTGAAAGACTACGGCAATATTTCGGCGATTAATTGTTTTCCAGGACAGCTTAACCAAGTGTTTATGAATACTCTTGCTAATGCGATAGATGCACTGGAAGAATCAAATACAAATCGCAGTTTTGCCGAAATAAAGGCTAATCCCAACTGCATTACCCTTCAAACATTCTTAGTAGATCGCCAGGTAAAAATTAGTATTGCTGATAATGGTCGCGGGATGAATGAATCAGTCAAACAAAAAATATTTGACCATTTATTTACGACTAAAGCAGTGGGTAAAGGCACGGGATTAGGACTGGCTATAGCGCGTCAAATCGTCGTAGAAAAACATAGCGGTTCCATTCACGTTAACTCTATACTAGGAAAAGGAACTGAATTTATCATCACCTTACCCACTCAGGCCTAAAAAAAGTTAACTTTTCACTCTTCTTCAGACTCATTTCACCAATTACTCACCCACCAATCCTCAAACAACAATGAACATGAATAACTCTCATCAAAACACCAACTCTCCGACAAATGTTCAAATTCCCAACTATCAAATTATCCAAACAGTTTATTCAGGAAGTCGCACCTTAGTATATCGGGCAATCCGTACTTCAGACCAATTACCAGTTGTCATCAAACTGCTGAAAAACGACTATCCCACCTTTAGCGAACTGGTGCAGTTTCGCAATCAATACACCATTGCTAAAAATCTCAACTCACCTTCGATCGTCCAAACCTACAGCCTGGAACCCTATCAAAATGGCTATGCCTTAGTCATGGAAGACTTTGGGGGGATTTCTCTGAAAGAATGGGCAATGAAGGGAAATCTACAATCAGTACAGGAGTTTTTAACAATCGCGATCGCACTGTGCAACACCTTATATCTACTCTATCACGAGCGAATTATTCATAAAGACATCAAACCTGCCAATATTTTAATTAATCCTGAAACGAAACAAGTCAAATTAATTGACTTCAGTATTGCCTCTTTGCTACCACGAGAAACCCAAACCCTCATCAATCCCAATGGGCTGGAAGGGACATTAAGTTATATTTCTCCCGAACAAACTGGACGGATGAATCGTGGGATTGACTATCGTACTGACTTTTATTCTTTAGGTGTCACCTTCTACGAATTACTGACAGGGAAATTACCATTTCAATCACATGACCTGATGGAGTTAGTACATGGTCATATTGCCAAAGCAGCACCCTTAGTACAGGAAATTAACCCACAAATTCCGTCTGTACTCTCAGATATTGTCAACAAATTGATGGCAAAGAATGCCGAATCCAGATATCAAAGTGCTTTGGGACTGAAATATGATTTAGAAAATTGTTTAACTCAGTTACAAGTTACGGGTTCGATTGAGAGCTTTGAGATTGCACAGAGGGATGTATGCGATCGCTTCCTCATCCCCGACAAACTCTATGGACGAGAAGCCGAGGTAGAAACTCTACTCCAAGCCTTTGAGCGAGTCAGTCAAGGAGCCACAGAAATGATGCTAGTCGCTGGTTTTTCGGGGATTGGAAAAACAGCCGTTGTCAATGAAGTTCATAAACCAATTGTCAGACAACGCGGTTATTTTATCAAAGGCAAATACGACCAATTTCAACGAAATATTCCCTTCTCTGGTTTTGTGCAAGCATTTCGAGATTTGATTGGACAATTGTTAACCGAAAGCGATCTCCAACTAGAGCAATGGAAAAGCCAAATATTATCAGCGGTGGGAGAAAATGGACAGGTAATTATTGAAGTCATCCCCGAATTATCAATAATTATTGGTCAACAACAACCTGCTACAGAATTATCAGGAAGTGCTGCACAAAATAGATTTAATTTATTGTTTCAAAAATTCACCCAAGTCTTTACCAGTGCAGAACATCCCTTAGTAATGTTCTTAGATGATTTGCAATGGGTAGATTCAGCATCGCTGAAGTTAATGGAGCTATTAATAGCTGATACAGGTCATCTTTTGTTAATTGGTGCCTACCGTGATAATGAAGTCAACCCGGCACATCCATTGATGTTGACTTTGAGTGAGATTCAAAAAAACCAAGCAACGATTAATACGATTACTTTAGCGCCATTGAGTCAAGTCAAAGTAAATCAATTAGTTGCTGACACACTGAAATGTCCAGAAAATTTAGCATTACCTCTTTCTCAATTAATTTCTCAAAAAACTCAAGGAAATCCGTTTTTCGCTACCCAGTTTCTCAAAGCATTACATCAAGATCGACTGATTCAATTCACGCCCCCAACCCCCCCTTACCAAGGGGGGGCTACAGGGGGATGGCAATGTGACATTGCACAAGTGAATCAGCAAGCAGTTACAGATGACGTTGTGGCATTTATGGGTTTTCAATTGCGAAAATTACCAACCTCAACTCAACAGATATTGCAGTTAGCAGCTTGTATTGGCAATCAGTTTGATTTAGCAACTTTGGCAATTGTTTCAGAAAAATCAGAAATTGAAACCTCGGCAGATTTATGGAAAGCATTACAAGAAGGGTTGATTTTGCCACTCAGCGATGTTTATAAGTTTTATCAGGGAGAAGAAAATGAGAGATTGGTAGTGTCAAATGAAAATACTGCTAAACAAATAGCCAAGTATAGATTTTTACATGACCGAGTACAACAAGCGGCTTATTCCCTGATTCCCGATAAACAGAAAACAGCAACTCATCTCAAAATTGGCAGGTTACTTGAACAAAAATTATCCAAGCTAGAGCAAGAAGAAAAACTGTTTGATCTTGTTGGGCATTTAAACCAAGGAATTGAGCTAATAACCCAACCGCAACAACGAGAAGCCTTAGCTCAACTTAACTTAAAAGCAGGACAGAAAGCCAGAAATTCTACAGCTTATGCTGCGGCAATAGTTTATCTGCAAACGAGCATTGGGCTACTAGAGATAAATTGTTGGCAAAGCCAGTATGAATTGACCCTAAAACTCTATGTTGCCTCCGCTGAAGCTGCTTATTTGAATGCTGACCTCGACGGCATGGAAGAGATGGCAGCAGTGGTGTTGCAATCAGCTCAGACAATTTTCGACAAGGTGAAAATCTACGAAATTCAAATTGCGGCACTAACGGCTAGAAGCCTAATGTTAGGGGCGATCGCAGTGGGAAGAGAGGTTCTAGCGCAATTGGGGGTAGAACTCCCGACGGAAGTAGACGAAACCAAGATTGGCAAAGCCTTACAAGACATTAATCGCCAACTCCAGGACAGAGAGATTGCAGGGCTGATTGACCTACCGATGATGAGCGATCGCACTACTCAAGCCGCGATGCAACTGTTAGGAGCGTTGTCTACACCAGTGATCCAGGGAATGCCAGGTTTACTGCCCCTCTTGGGCGCAACGATGGTGCGGTTGTCGCTCCAATTTGGCAATGCCCCCGTCTCGACAGTAGGATATGTGATTCATGGAATGGTGCTGTGTACCTTTTTGGGCGAAGTCGAAGCAGGCTACAAGTTTGGTAGATTAGCGCTCTCGTTGCTGGAGAGGTTGAATGCTCAGTCCATGAAGTCTAACACTCTAAACCTGTTTGGGTCTCTCATTCAACATCATCAAGAATCGCTCTTGGCAACGATACCGGTGCTCAAAGATAGCTACACGGCAGGTATGGAAACAGGCGATTTTCTCTTTGCTGGCTACAGCATGACAGCTTGCATGACTATTGCGCTTTTGGCAGGTGTAGACCTAGACACTTTGGTCTCCGAATTCGCCGTTTACAGTGCTGCTCTGGCTCAAATGAAACAAGATTCGGCGCATATTTATTTGGGCATAACTGGGCAAACGATAAAGCATTTGAGAGAAACGGTCAACCAACCAGATTGCTTAATTGGTAATGCCTACGATGAAACGGTGATGCTGCCCAAGCACCAGCAGGATAACGATCTCATACCGATCGCGCTTGCCTACATCTACAAACTGCTGCTTGCCTACTCATGGGGCAATTATCAAGCTGCCCTCGACTACATCACCCAAGTCAAGCTGTATTTGATGGCGATATCGGGAATGTTTGTGGTTCCCGTTTTCCATTTTTATGCCGCACTTACGTACTTGGTACTCTTTCCCACTCAGCCACAACCAGAGCAAGCCGAAATGCTTGCCCAAGCTGGAACCCATCAAACTATTCTGCATCAATGGGCGCAAAATGCCCCGATGAATTATTTGCATAAATGGTATTTAGTTGAGGCTGAACGGCAACGGGTTTTGGGCAACAAAGCAGGCGCAGTAGATTTGTACGATCGCGCCATCTCCCTCGCTAAAGAAAATCAATTCCTCAACGAAGAAGCACTAGCTAATGAACTGGCGGCGAAATTTTACCTAGAGTGGGGTAAAGTACGGATTGCCCAGGAATACATGACGAACGCCTACTATGGCTATGCTCATTGGGGTGCTAAAGCCAAAGTCGCCGACTTGGAAACACGCTATCGGGAACTGCTTGCTCCCATTCTCCAACAAACTCGTTCTCCCCTCTCCCCTCACGAAACTATCTTCACCTTGGGAACTGTTACATCCACCAGTGGAGCCACTTCCAGTAGTAGTAGTGTCTCTGTAGCTTTAGATTTAGCTACAATTCTCAAAGCTTCCCAAACTCTCTCCAGTGAAATCGAACTGTCCAAACTGCTTTCATCGTTGCTTTCTATTGTTGTTGAAAATGCGGGAGCAGATAAGTGTGTGTTAATGCTCTTGCGAGACGATCGCTTGCTGGTTAAGGGGTCAATGACTGTTGGGGCGGAGCCAGTCGTGTTGCAGCGGATTCCGGTTGAGGAGAGTCAGGATATTCCTCACAAGCTGATTTACAAAGTCAAGCACAACCAGCAGACTGTTGTGCTAATGGACGCAACAGCCGATCCGACTTTAGCCAACGATCCGTATATTATTCGTCAGCAGCCTAAAAGTATCTTGTGCAGTCCCATCTTGCATCAAGGGAAGTTGTTGGGCATTTTATATTTAGAAAATACTTTAGCAAAAGGTGCTTTCACAAGCGATCGCGTCGAACTGCTGAATTTACTCTGCGCTCAAGCCGCAATTTCTTTGGAAAATGCCCGACTTTATGAGCAGTCACAAACTTATTCCCAACAGTTAGAGCGATCGCTCGAAAACTTGAGTGCGAGTAACTCTCGCTTCCATAACCTGGTAGACAATGTGCCTGGGGTAGTTTATCAATATCGCATGAGTGCCGATGGGGTTATATCGTTGAGCTACATCAGTGCCGATTGTTACAGCTTGCTCGAAATTACCCCGGAGCAAGCCATGTCGAATTGGCAGTTTTTCAACAATATGGTGCATCCAGATGACATCGCAAGTTTTCTACAGTCCCAAACTCACACCATTCAAACCGAATCTTCCTGGCACTGGGAAGGGCGAATCATCACCCCATCAGGAATTATCAAGTGGATTCATGGGGAATCTCAAATCCAAAGATTTGCCGATGGGTCTATGGTTTGGGATGGATTGTTTTTGGATATTAGCGATCGCAAACGTGCTGAAGCCGGCATTATCCAAAAATCCCAAGAATTAGAGCAAGCTTTACATGACTTGCAACAAACCCAATTGCAAATGATTCAAAGCGAAAAGATGTCGGCTTTGGGTAACTTAGTTGCTGGCGTGGCTCATGAAATTAATAACCCCGTTGGCTTCCTAACTGGTAATTTGAATGAAGCCAAATCCACAGTTCAAGACTTAGTGGAGCATCTCAATCTCTATCGCGATCGCGCCCCGGAAACAGAGGTTGCCGACCATGCCGAAGATATCGATTTAGACTATATTATCGCAGACCTGCCCAAAATGATTGACTCGATGCAATTAGGGTGCGATCGCATCAAAGATATCAGCACGAGTCTCCGCACCTTTTCCAGAGCTGACAAAGATTACAAAGTGCCTTTTAATATCCATGAGGGCATCGACAGCACGATCTTAATCCTCAAATATCGATTGAAAGCCAACGATGAGCGACCCGCTATTGAAGTAGTGAAAGACTACGGCAATATTCCGGCGATTAATTGTTTTCCAGGACAGCTTAACCAAGTGTTTATGAATACTCTTGCTAATGCGATAGATGCACTGGAAGAATCAAATACAAATCGCAGTTTTGCCGAAATAAAGGCTAATCCCAACTGCATTACCCTTCAAACATTCTTAGTAGATCGCCAGGTAAAAATTAGTATTGCTGATAATGGTCGCGGGATGAATGAATCAGTCAAACAAAAAATATTTGACCATTTATTTACGACTAAAGCAGTGGGTAAAGGCACGGGATTAGGACTGGCTATAGCGCGTCAAATCGTCGTAGAAAAACATAGCGGTTCCATTCACGTTAACTCTATACTAGGAAAAGGAACTGAATTTATCATCACCTTACCCACTCAGGCCTAAAAAAAGTTAACTTTTCACTCTTCTTCAGACTCATTTCACCAATTACTCACCCACCAATCCTCAAACAACAATGAACATGAATAACTCTCATCAAAACACCAACTCTCCGACAAATGTTCAAATTCCCAACTATCAAATTATCCAAACAGTTTATTCAGGAAGTCGCACCTTAGTATATCGGGCAATCCGTACTTCAGACCAATTACCTGTGGTCATCAAACTGCTGAAAAACGACTATCCCACCTTTAGCGAACTGGTGCAGTTTCGCAATCAATACACTATTGCCAAAAACCTTAATTCACCTTTGATCGTCCAAACCTATAGTCTGGAACCCTATGAAAATGGCTATGCGCTGGTAATGGAAGACTTTGGCGGGATTTCTATTCAGGAATGGGCAGTCAAAGGGAAAAACGCATTCTCATTGAGAGAATTTTTAGAAGTCGCGATCGCACTGTGCAATACCTTAGATATATTGTATCGCGAGCGCATCATTCACAAAGACATTAAACCCAGCAATATATTAATTAATCCTGAAACCAAAAAAGTCAAATTAATCGACTTCAGCATTGCTTCCTTGTTACCGCGAGAAACCCAAATACTAATCAATCCCAATGTCTTAGAAGGAACACTAGCTTATATTTCCCCAGAACAAACAGGCAGAATGAATCGGGGGATTGACTATCGGACTGATTTTTATTCTTTAGGTGTCACTTTCTACGAATTACTGACAGGAAAATTGCCTTTTGAATCCAATGACCCAATGGAGTTAGTACATTCTCATATTGCAAAAGCCTCGCCTTTAGTACATGAAATCACTGATAAAATTCCCTTTGTACTATCAAAAATAGTCACAAAACTGATGGCAAAAAATGCCGAAGAAAGATATCAGAGTGCGTTGGGCATAAAGTTTGATTTAGAAAATTGTTTAACTCAGTTACAAGTTACGGGTTCAATTAAGAGCTTTGAAATTGCACAGAGGGATGTATGCGATCGCTTCCTCATCCCCGACAAACTCTATGGACGAGAAGCCGAGGTATCAACTCTATTGCAAGCATTTGAAAGAGTCGCCAACCCCCCTGAATCCCCCCTTGCTAAGGGGGGACATAGGGGGGTAGAAATGATGCTAGTCGCTGGTTTTTCGGGGATTGGAAAAACAGCCGTTGTCAACGAAGTTCATAAACCTATTGTCAGGCAACGCGGTTATTTTATCAAAGGCAAATTTGACCAATTTCAACGGAATATTCCCTTCAGTGCTTTTGTGCAAGCGTTCCGAGATTTAATGGGACAATTGTTAACCGAAAGCGATCCACAAATCCACCAATGGAAAAACCAAATATTATCAGCAGTTGGAGAAAATGGTCAAGTAATTATTGAAGTCATCCCCGAACTAGAAAGAATTATTGGTCAACAACCACCAACACCAGAATTATCAGGAAGTGCGGCCCAAAATAGATTTAATTTATTATTCCAAAAATTTACCCAAGTCTTTACCAGCTTAGAACATCCCTTAGTGATGTTCCTTGATGATTTGCAATGGGCAGATTCAGCATCGCTGAAGTTAATGCAGCTTTTAATAGCTGATACAGGTCATCTTTTATTAATTGGTGCGTACCGCGATAATGAAGTCAATCTAGGACATCCATTGATGTTGACTTTGAGCGAGATGCAAAAAACACTCTTCACGATTAATACGATTACTTTAACACCCCTGAGTCAAATCAAAGTGAATCAGTTAGTTGCTGACACACTTAAATGTCCAGAAAGTTTGGCATTACCTCTTTCTCAATTGGTCTTTCAGAAAACCAAAGGAAATCCGTTTTTTGCTACGCAATTTCTCAAAGCATTGCATCAAGATGGACTGATTCAATTCACCCCCCCAACCTCCCCTTACCAAGGGGAAGCTACGGGGGGTTGGCAATGTGATATTGCACAAGTGAATCAGCTTGCTGTTACAGATGATGTTGTTGCTTTTATGGCATTGCAATTAGGTAAAATGCCTCTCTCAACTCAAAAGATATTGCAGTTAGCTGCTTGTATTGGCAACCAGTTTGATTTAGCAACTTTGGCAATTGTTTCGGAACGATCGGAAATCGAAACGGCTGCGGATTTGTGGAAAGCGCTACAAGAAGGGTTGATTTTACCGATTAGTGATGTTTATAAGTTTTATGTCTGGCAAGAAAGTCAAGCACTTACTCAAGAAAATTCTCAGACGGTGACATACAAATTTTTGCACGATCGCGTCCAACAAGCCGCCTATTCGCTGATTCCCGATGAACAGAAAACAGCAACTCATCTCAAAATTGGCAGGTTACTTCAACAAAATTTCTCTGAGTTAGAGCAAGAGGAAAAACTATTTGATATTGTCGGGCATTTAAATCGAGGCATTGAGTTAATTACTCAACCAAGAGAACGAGAAGAACTGCTACAACTCAACTTAAAAGCCGGACGGAAAGCTAGAGGTTCTACAGCCTACGCAGCAGCAAAAATCTATCTAGAAAGAGGGATTGAGTTACTGACAAATAACAGTTGGCAACATCAGTATGAATTGACTCTGAATCTGTATGTTGCATCGACTGAAGTTGCCTATTTGAATGGTAATTTTGAGGAAATGGAACAGATGGCAGCACTGGTGTTGCGCTCGGCTCAAACCATACTAGACCGAGTGAAAATTTATCAGATCCAAATCAGCGCACTGACAGCCCAGAGTCAGATGTTAGAAGCAATATCTGTCGGCAAAAATGCGCTTGTAGAATTGGGGGTTGAGTTCTCATCTGAACCTGATGAAGCATTGACAGGAAAAGCACTACAAACCCTTGGCGATCGCCTTCAGGGCAAACAGATTTCAGAACTGATTAACCTCCCTGCGATGAGCGACTCAGAGACAATTGCAGCGATGCAACTATTAGCCATGTTGTTTTCAGCGATTTTTGCAGCGTGTCCTGCCTTGCTACCTCTGTATTGCTCCACAATGGTGAGTCTATCTCTCCAATTTGGAAATGCGCCTGCATCAACAATCGGATATGTAGGTTACGGCATGGTGTTGTCTTCTTTTTTAGGAGAAGTAAAAACAGGTTATGACTTTGGGCGACTAGCACTGAGCTTAGTCAATGAGTTGAATGTACAGGAATTTAAGTCCTCAGCTTTACTTTTTTTTGGCGCTTTTCTCCAGCATCGTCAAGAAACACTAAGGTCAGTAATACTAACGCTCAAAGATAGCTATCTAGCGGGGATGGAAACAGGTGATTTCCTCGATGCTGGCTACAGTATCGCTATTTGTTTTTACGATCATCTATTCGGTGGAGTGGCTCTGGACGATTGGGCACTAGAAATAGAAAATTACTGTGCTGTCTTAGCAACTCTGAAGCAAGATTCTCCTCTGGCTTACCTAAAGGCAACACAACAGACGGTGCAGAACTTGACGGAAATTGTCAAGCAACCGGATTTATTAATCGGTACTGCCTACGATGAAACAGTTATGTTTCCCAAGCAGTATCAAAATAACGAACTCACTGTTCTTGCTGTTGTTTATATCTATAAACTGATGCTTGCCTATATTTTTGGCAACTACACCAATGCCCTAGACTACCTTACCCAAGCTAACCGCTATTTGATGGCAGCAACAGGAATGATTCAAATTCCTGTTTTTCATTTCTATGCTGGGTTAACCTACCTGGCACTATGCTCTATGGAGTCAGAAATTGAGCAAGCAGACACTCTGGCCTTGATGGAAATTCATCAAACGAATATTACTGAATGGGCGCATCATGCCCCCATGAATCACCAACATAAATTTGACTTAATCAAGGCAGAAAAATGCCGAGTTTTAGGACAAAAAGCAGAAGCAATTGAGTTATACGACTTGGCAATTGCTGGAGCCAAAGCCAACGAATATCTCCAGGAGGAAGCCCTTGCCAATGAACTAGCCGCGAAATTTTATCTCAACTGGGGTAAAGAAAAAATTGCCCAAATCTATATGCAAGAAGCCTACTACTGCTACATTCGTTGGGGAGCTAAAGCCAAAGTCGCCGACTTAGAACAACGCTATCCCCAATTGCTTGCTCCCATCCTTCAACAAATTCGTTCTCCCCTCTCCCCTCACGAAACTCTGTTCACATTGGGGAGTGTCACCTCTACCAGTTACGTCACATCCAGTAGTAGCAGTATCTCTGTAGCTTTAGATTTAGCTGCCATTCTTAAAGCTTCTCAAACTATCTCAGGTGAAATTGAACTGGAAAAACTGCTTTCATCGTTGCTTTCTATTGTTGTTGAAAATGCGGGAGCAGATAAGTGTGTGTTAATGCTCTTGCGAGACGATCGCTTACTAATTAAAGGGTCAATTACGCTAGGAACGGAGCCAACTGTATTGCAGAGCCTTGCCGTTGAGGATAGCCAAGATATTCCCTTAAAGCTAATTTACAAAGTCAAGCATAACCAGCAGACTATTGTGCTGATTGATGCCAGTGCCGATCTTACTTTAGCCCATGACCCGTATATCATGCGTCAGCAACCGAAAAGTATCTTGTGTAGCCCAATTTTGCATCAAGGAAAGTTGATGGGAATTTTGTATCTAGAGAATAATTTAGCAACGGGGGCGTTTACGAGCGATCGCGTGGAATTACTCAACTTACTTTGCGCTCAAGCCGCGATTTCTTTGGAAAATGCTCGACTTTATGAGCAGTCACAAACCTATTCCCAACAGCTAGAACAAGCCTTACAAAACTTGCAGCAAACCCAATTGCAAATGATTCAAAGCGAAAAGATGTCAGCATTGGGTAACTTAGTTGCTGGCGTTGCTCATGAAATTAATAACCCCGTTGGCTTTATTTCCGGCAATTTGGATGAAGCTAAACGCACGTTTCAAGACTTAACCACACATCTAGATTTGTATCGTACTCAAGCACCTGCTGTCAATATTGACGACCATGCCGAAGATATCGATTTAGACTATATGATCGAAGACTTGCCCAAAATCATTGACTCGATGCAATTAGGGTGCGATCGCATTCAAGATATCAGCACTAGCCTCCGCACGTTTTCCAGAGCTGACAAAGATTACAAAGTGCCTTTTAATATCCATGAGGGCATCGACAGCACGATCTTAATCCTCAAATATCGATTGAAAGCTAACGATGAGCGACCCGCCATTGAAGTAGTGAAAGACTACGGGAATATTCCTGAACTCGAATGCTTTCCCGGACAGCTTAACCAGGTGTTTATGAACATTCTTGCCAATGCGATCGATGCCTTAGAAGAATCAAACATTGGGCGGAGTTTTGCTGAGGCTAAAGCAAATTCCAACAGAATTACAATTACAACTTCAGTAGAAGATAAGGTCGTAAAAATTACCATTGCTGATAATGGCAAGGGAATGAATGAATCAGTCAAACAAAAAATCTTTGACCATTTATTTACGACTAAAGCAGTGGGTAAAGGCACGGGATTAGGACTGGCGATCGCTCAACAAATCGTTACAGAAAAACATAGCGGTTCCATCCACGTTAACTCGATACTAGAAGAAGGAACTGAATTTATCATCACTTTACCTATCAAGGCAGAATAAACCCGTTAATTTTCCCTAGCATCCAGAGTCATTTAACCCATGACTCACCCATCAATTCTCAAATAAAAACGGTCATGAATAACTCTCACAAAAACACCAACTCTCCCACAACCGTTCAAATTCCTAACTATCAAATTGTTGAAACCGTTTATTCAGGAAGTCGGACTGTAGTATATCGGGCTATCCGTACATCAGACCAATTACCAGTTGTCATCAAACTGCTGAAAAACGACTATCCCAATTTTAGCGAACTCGTGCAGTTTCGCAATCAATACACGATTGCTAAAAATCTTAATTCACCTCTGATTATTCAAACTTATAGCCTAGAAGTCTACCAAAATGGCTATGTGTTAGTCATGGAAGATTTTGGGGGAATTTCTCTTCAAGAATGGGCACTGAAAGGACAAAATCGACTCTCTTTGAGGGAGTTTTTACAGATCGCGATCGCCCTCTGCAATACCTTAGATATACTGTATCGCGATCGCATTATTCACAAAGATATTAAACTCAGTAATATCTTAATTAATCCTGAGACAAAACAAGTCAAATTAATTGACTTCAGTATTGCCTCTCTACTCCCACGAGAAACGCAAACACTCATCAATCCCAATGTGTTAGAAGGGACACTCGCTTATATTTCTCCAGAACAAACCGGGAGAATGAATCGGGGAATTGACTACCGAACTGACTTCTATTCTTTGGGTGTAACTTTTTACGAATTACTCACAGAAAAGTTACCGTTTAAGTCAAATGACCCAATGGAGCTAGTACATTGTCATATTGCGAAACCCTCTCCTTTAGTAGATGAAATTCATTCCGAAATTCCATCTGTACTATCAGAAATCGTCACCAAATTGATGGCGAAAAATGCCGAAGATAGATATCAAAGTGCATTGGGATTAAAGTTTGATTTAGAAAATTGTTTACATCAACTAACAGAAACGGGTTCGATTGAGAGTTTTGAAATTGCGCGAAGGGATGTGAGCGATCGCTTCATCATCCCCGATCGACTCTACGGACGAGAAACCGAAGCAGCCACTTTACTGCAAGCCTTTGAAAGAGTCAGTCTGGGTGCAACAGAAATGATGCTGGTAGCAGGTTTTTCGGGGATTGGGAAAACCGCCGTTGTCAACGAAGTTCATAAACCAATTGTGCGGCAACGCGGTTATTTTATCAAAGGCAAATTTGACCAATTTCAACGCAATATTCCCTTCTCTGCTTTCGTACAAGCATTTCGGGATTTAATGGGGCAATTGTTAACCGAAAGCGATCTCCAACTAGAGCAATGGAAACATCAAATATTAGAAACTGTCGGAGACAACGGTCAGGTAATTATTGAAGTCATTCCCGAATTAGAAAAAATCATTGGCGAACAACCACCAGCAGTGGAATTATCAGGAACGGCAGCCCAAAATCGCTTTAATTTATTGTTTCAAAAATTCACCCAAGTATTTACTAGCGCCGAACATCCGTTAACGATCTTTTTAGATGATTTACAATGGGCTGATTCAGCATCATTAAAGTTGATGCAGCTATTAATGGCTGATACAGGTCATCTTTTCATCATTGGTGCTTATCGGGATAACGAAGTCAATCCAGCCCATCCATTAATGCTGACATTGAGCGAAATTCAAAAAAACCAAGCAGTCATTAATACTATTACTTTAACACCCCTGAGTCAATCCCAAATCAATCAATTAGTCGCTGATACCCTGAAAAGTACAGAAACTTTGGCATTACCCCTTTCACAATTAGTCTATCAGAAAACCAAAGGCAACCCATTTTTTGCCACCCAATTTCTCAAAGCCCTACACGAAGAAAATCTCATTCAATTTACCCCCCCAACCCCCCCTTACCAAGGGGGGGCTACGGGGGGGTGGCAATGCGATCTGTCCCAGATTAATCAACAAGCCTTGACCGATGATGTCGTAGAATTTATGGCGTTGCAGTTAGAGAAGTTACCCTTAGCAACCCAGAATATTCTGAAGTTAGCCGCTTGTATTGGCAATCAGTTCGATCTAGCAACATTAGCAATTGTTTCGGAACACTCAGAAGTAGAAACCGCAGCCAATTTATGGAAAGCATTGCAAGAAGGTTTGATTTTACCGATCGGTGATGTTTATAAATTTTATGTAGGGGCAGAAAGTCAAGCCGTTACTTCAGAAAAGTCTCAAAACGTTACCTACAAATTTTTACACGATCGCGTTCAACAAGCCGCCTATTCCCTAATTCCCGATGACCAAAAACAGGCGACTCATTACCAAATCGGAAAACTACTGCTGCAACAGATTTCCGCACAAGCAAGAGAAGACCGGATTTTTGAAATCGTCAATCAATTAAATCACGGAACTGTTTTAATTACCCAACCAACAGAACGAGAAGAATTAGCTGGGCTCAATTTAATTGCCTGTCGCAAAGCCAAAAGTTCAACCGCCTATCAAGCAGCGCGTGAATATGCCACAATAGGATTGTCTTTGTTGTCAGAAAATACTTGGCAGCAGCAGTATGAAATGACCCTCGCCTTGCATGAATTAGCTGCGGAAGTGGCACTGCTAAATGGTAATTTTGAGGCGATGGAACAGTTCATTGATACTGTCATTGAACAGGCACATTCGTTACTAGAAAAGGTTAATGTTTACTGCATTAGAATTCAATCGCATATTTTCCAAAGTAAATTGACCTCAGCGATCGCGATCGCCCAACCGGTCTTACAACAGCTTGGTGTTACCTTTCCTGAAACACCCACACCATCAGATCTGCAACAAGAAATCCAAGAGATTGAGGAACTGATTGGAAATAGGCAAATTGCCGATTTGGTTAACTTGCCTGAGATGCGAGATGCCGAAAAACTCGCTATTCTGAAGATTGGGAATATCATCAGCCCAGCAGCCTACCTCACTGGCTCAGCGCTGTTCCCATTGCTGAATACTTTCTCGGTTAAACTTTCCATTCAGTACGGTAACACATCGATTTCTGCTTACAGCTATGCGAACTATGGCAATATTCTCTGCAATTTCTTCCAAGTCGTAGATACAGGAACACAGTTTGGTTCTCTGGCACTCCAGATTATCTCAAAACTCGATGCCAAAGCCACTAAAACAGAGGTTTTGATGATTTTGGGGTTATTTGTTGTACACCGCAAATCTCACATTAAAGAAACACTACCCCTCTTGCAAGAAGGTTACACCACTGCCATAGAATTTGGGAACTTGGTACTTGCTGGGTACAATGGCCACAGTTTTTGTCTCAATTCTTTTTGGTGTGGTCAATCCTTGGCTACCTTAGAGCAGGATATTTGCGCCTACTGCCATAGTTTGATGCAATTAAATCAATTGACAACCGCAAATTATTGCCGGATTTATTGGCAACCTGTTTTAAATTTGCTAGGTCTTGCAGAACATACCACCCTTTTGTCTGGGAAAGCCCTTGAAGAAACAGAATTTCGACCGCATCTACAGTCTGCCAAAGATGGATATGGATTGTATATTTTCCATTTGTATAAACTAATGCTTTGTTTCTTGTTTGGAGAAATTGAGCCAGCGAAAAATCATGCTATTGAAGTCAGGCGCTATTTTATGGCTGGTGCGGGATTAGTCACCGAACCAGTATTTTATCTTTATGATTCTCTGCTAACTCTGGCACAATTAAATCCACAGTTAGATGAAACATCAGAAGCATTGCAGGGTGTCATAGAAAATCAAACCAAGTTACAGCAATGGGCGGATCATGCACCCATGAATTATCAACATAAGGTTGATTTGGTAGCGGCGGAAAAATATCGAGTGTTAGGACAAAAAGCCGAAGCAATTGAGTTTTATGACAAGGCGATAACTCTAGCCAAAGCCAACGAATATACCCAAGAAGAAGCACTTGCCAACGAACTCGCAGCTAAATTCTACCTCGACTGGGGCAGACAGCGCATTGCTGGGGACTACATGATTGAAGCCTACTATGGCTATGCTCGTTGGGGTGCGAAAGCCAAAGTTGCTGACTTAGAACAACGCTATCCTCAATTGCTTGCTCCCATCCTCCAGCAAACCAGTTCTCCCCTGTCAACTAACGAAACTATCTTCACATTGAGGAGTGTCACTTCTACCAGTTCCGCCACTTCCCAGAGTAGCAATATTTCTGGAACTCTAGATTTAGCTGCCATTCTTAAAGCTTCTCAAACTATCTCAGGCGAAATCGAACTCGAAAAACTGCTTTCATCGTTGCTTTCTATCGTTATCGAAAATGCTGGAGCCGATAAATGTGTGTTAATGCTGTTGCGAGACGATCGCTTACTAATTAAAGGGTTAATTATTGAGGGTTCGGAGCCAGTCGTATTGCAACGCCTTCCCATTGAGGACAGTCAGGATATTCCCTTAAAGCTAATTTACAAAGTCAAGCACGAGAGGCAGACTGTTGTGCTAATTGATGCGATCGCCGAGCTCACCTTAGCTAATGACCCCTATATCATTCGTCAGCAGCCTAAAAGTATTTTGTGTAGCCCGATTTTGCATCAAGGTAAGTTGATGGGGATTTTGTACCTGGAAAACAGTTTAGTAACGGGGGCGTTTACAAGCGATCGCGTGGAACTCCTGAATTTACTTTGCGCTCAAGCCGCCATCTCTTTAGAAAATGCCCGACTTTATGAGCAGTCACAAACCTATTCCCAACAGCTAGAGCAAGCCTTACAAGATTTACAACAAACCCAACTGCAAATGATTCAAAGCGAAAAGATGTCAGCATTGGGTAACTTAGTTGCTGGCGTTGCTCATGAAATTAATAATCCCGTCGGCTTTATTTCTGGCAATTTGAATGAAGCCAAATCCACAGTTCAAGACTTAACGGAACATCTAGATTTGTATCGCACCCAAGCATCTGCTGCCAACATTGCCGATCATGCCGAAGATATCGATTTAGACTATATTATCGAAGATTTGCCCAAAATGATTGACTCGATGCAATTGGGGTGCGATCGCATCAAAGGTATCAGCACTTCACTCCGCACTTTCTCTCGTGCTGACAAAGACTACAAAGTGCCTTTTAACATCCACGAGGGCATCGATAGCACGATCTTAATTCTCAAATATCGATTGAAAGCCAACGATGAGCGACCCGCCATTGAAGTAGTGAAAGACTACGGCAATATTCCTGCGATTGAATGCTTCCCTGGACAGCTTAACCAGGTGTTTATGAATATCTTGGCCAATGCGATTGATGCCTTAGATGAGTCAAATATTGGTCGAAGTTTTGCGGAAATCAAGACCGAACCTAATCGGATTAAAATTATTACTTCCGGGGAAAATCAACAGGTAAAAATCACCATTGCTGATAATGGTCGAGGGATGAGTGAAGAAGTTAAAGCCCAAATATTCGCTCATTTATTTACTACTAAGGCTGTAGGGAAAGGGACAGGTTTAGGACTGGCGATCGCGCGTCAAATCGTTGAGGAAAAACATGGCGGTTCTTTGAAAGTCAACTCTAGATTAGGAGAAGGAACTGAATTTGTCATCACCTTACATTACCCAAAATAATGAAAGCTTATTCTATTTAGTTTACTGGAACCTTTAGGTTTTGCTCTGAATCCCCCAAACCATTTCTCTGATTGCATTTTCCTCCTGCCCCCTGCCTCCTTTAACCTCCTCCCACAATAGTGACAATTTCCAAGCGATCGCCTTCTTGCATTTCGGTTTCTTCCCAAAATTGCCGATGCAGTATCTCACCGTTGTATTCCACTGCTACTAATCGGGGGTTTAATCCTAAATGTTGCAGTAAGTTAGGCAGTTGAGTTTGTTGCGGACAGTTACACTTTTCTCCGTTAACTTGTAATGTAATTTGATTAGACATGAGTTTTATAGCTAGGGGCTAGGGAAAGAAGGGGCTAGGGGCTAGGGGCTAGGGGCTAGGGAAAGAAGGGAATAGAATCAAGCTTCAGGAACTCAGAACGTCTTAACCACCTTGGCGGTTGCTATAAGTTAACAGTCTTAAATTTTGATAGAATCCAGCGTAACGCCGCCGTCTTAACGGTAAGAATACCGCCGACACGGCGGCGTTACGAACTCTTATAAATCAAAACTTCTTAAGAGTTTCCTGGGAGATTTTTCTGAGAGCGCATAGTTTGAACGCGAGTTAATTGGGAGATAAAATACTGCGTAACCAGAGTTGGCTGTTCAGCTTCCATCACAGAGCGCACGACTGCGATGCGATCGGCTCCCGCTTTCAATACTTCCTCAAGGTTATTGATATCAATTCCGCCGATCGCGAACCAGGGAACTGTCGAATGTTCAACCGCATAACGTACATAATCCAAACCTGCTGCTGATTTACCAGGTTTAGTGGGAGTTTCGTAAACGGGGCCAACTCCAATATAATCAGCTCCGTCTTTAATTGCTTGCTGCATTTCCTCCTTATTAGTAGTAGAACGGCCGATAATGCGTCCAGGGCCGAGTAATTGCCGTGCTAAACTAATGGGTATATCTTGCTGTCCGAGATGTACGCCATCTGCACCTGTGGCGATCGCTAAATCCACTCGGTCATTGATAATAAACAAAGCACCGTAACGGTGGCAAAGTTGACATAGTTTTTCAGCTTTAGAAAGTCTAACAGTATCATCAGCGGATTTATCGCGGTACTGCACAACATTCAAACCACCTTGCAAAGCCGCTTCTACGATCGCGAATAAATGTTCTGAGGGATTCGTCACCAAATAGAAATGCGATCGCGCTAATTGCTGTTGTCGCCGATAAGCCAGCAAACTACTTTCCAGAGTATAAACCCGATAGCGCATCTGCTTAAAAGCAGCTCCCATCTCAGGATCGTGAATCTTACTGTACTCTTCTACTACTCGCAGCGCCTCTTCTACACGGCAGAAATTCACCTGCAATAAACTTTCTATGCTCGATCGATGCTCTTCTTGTGGGTGACTTAAATCTGTGCCCGGATCGCCTGGAGTATCCCGCGCATTTCTCAGATCCACACTGTGCCACGAAGCCAATTCCTGCCGTAATTGTTTGCATTCCTTAGCTAGCTCGACACTTTTGAGGCCAAACCGACACCATTCTTCAATAATCCTCAAGCCTTCGCGGGATCTGTCTAGATTTGCGTCTAAAATCCGGCAGAGAGCTGGTTGCGCCAATATATTCTTACTGTGTTTATCGCCCATCAGAACCACCCTTATAATTTTTTACCACACCATTAGCCCCCTATTTCTAGATAAACTTTACAATATAGCAACCGCCAAGGCAGTTAGGACACTCTGAGTTCCAGAAGCTCGCTGATTCTATTCCCTTCTTCCCTTCTTCCCTAGCCCCTAGCCCCTAGCCCCTAGTCCCTATCTATAATCCTGCATCCTTGCCAGATTTCCCAACGGTAGCTCTTTCAAATTGTGCCATTAAGAGATATAATTTTATAAATTTTTACCTTGTGATTTGACCGGATTCAAGATTAACAAAAGTGCAACGGTTAGTTAAACTACACCACACTTCGGAGGAGCGCTGTGAGTTTAGGAGAGGAACACAGGAGAACACAGGAGCAGGGGAGCAGAGGGGCAGGGGAGCGGGGGAGCGGGAGAGCGAAGGGAATAACAAAAGTAAGTCTTCCCCATCCTCTCCATCCTCTCCATCCCATGCGAGAAAGATTATGCCGCCTTGCGCCGCTATTTGCCACCGCTTTGTTAGGGGTACACCAGCCAGTTTTGGCGCAAGGTGTGCCGCCCGTGCAGCCATCCCAAGTTTCCCAGGGGCAACAGTTGTCTCAGACGAATATATTGTACGTCAGCGTGTCTGCGGGTAGCGATACGGGTGGGAATGGTAGCGATCGCGCTCCTTTCAAAAGCATTACCCGCGCTTTGAGCGCGGCTGAACCCAACACAACAATTCTACTAGGGCCCGGTACTTACAGTACCCAAACAGGCGAAACTTTTCCTCTGATCCTCAAGCCGAATGTGACAATTCAGGGAGATCCCAACTCTCGCGGTCAAAATATCCTGATCCAAGGTGGAGGGCAATTTCTCAGTCCGACTTCTGCTGGTCAAAATATCGCGATTTTAGCGGCTGATGGGGCCGGAATTACGGGAGTGACAGTGACGAACCCCAATTACCGGGGTTATGGTTTGTGGATTGAATCGAGCTCTCCGACGGTGGCGAACAATACTTTTACTGGAAACACTCACGACGGGATTTCTGTAGTTGGCAATTCTCGGCCAATGGTGCGGGGAAATTATTTCTCCAAAAATGGAGCTAACGGCATTACGATTTTTGGCAATTCTCAAGGGGAAATTCGAGACAATACCTTTGAAAATACTGGATTTGGGATTAATATCGCACAGCACGCGACACCTATACTAATTGGCAACCGGATTACTTTTAATAAAGATGGGATTGTAGTGCAAGCTTCAGCTAGACCGGTGTTGCGGGGGAATTATATTGAACGGAATCAACGGGATGGGATAGTGGCGATCGCACATTCTCTCCCAGATTTGGGAACTTCGGCAGAACCAGGGAGCAATGTCATCCGCAATAACGGTCGCTACGATATTAACAGCACTGGAACTAGCGAAATTATTCCTGCTTACGGCAATCAATTGGTAAGTAACCGCACTGTTGGGCGGGTAGATATAGCCGGAACCTTCCGCCCCGTGACGGCTATTTTGCCGCCGTTAAATCGCGATAATCAGCCAATTGTTGGCCCTGTAGGGAACTCCCAACCAGTTTACAATCCCCCAGCTCCAATTTCTAGAAATGAGCCAACGACTCCGAGGCCATTGCCGATCGCTATACCGCCAGTGAGGAATCAACCGGCACCACCTTCTCGATCCTTGCCGATTCCTATACCACCAGCGGAAAATCAACCTAAACCGCTTCCTCGGCCATTGCCAACTCCCATACCCAGGGCCCCAGAGCGATCGTCAATTCCCCCAGGGGCAGTAGAAATTCCAGTACCGACTCCTGAAAATAGTTCTATATCCCCTCCCTTGACGAGGGAGATCGATCCCTCTATTGAAAGTCCCAGTCCGGTTTTCTCGCAAGGTGTACTCCCTGTTCCCAGTTCGAGTATTCCCATCGGTAGCGGTGGTTATGTTCCAACTGGTTTGGGAGGCGCTAATTCTTTGTCTGAGGGCGATCTCAGTTCCTTGAGTGCCAACGGGGTCGTTTTGGGTTTGCGGTATCGGGTAGTAGTTGGAGCTCAGGGGGAACGGGAACTGGCAAGAGTAAGGGCGATCGCACCAGGTGCTTTTCGTACCTTTCTCAACGGCCAGTCAGTGATACAGGCGGGTGCTTTTCGGGAACGAGAAAAGGCTGAGGCACTGTTACAAATGTTTGTAGCTAATGGTTTGAATGCCAGAATTGAGGAGATGAAATAATTGTTAACAGTTAACTGTTAACTGTTAACTGTTAACTGTTAACTGTTAACCGCTAACTGTTAAATGCCAATTCTGAAGTTAAATCGTCCCAAACCTTTGCTACACCATTACAATGCCTAAGTCCTGTAATTTTAATCAATTCCTAAAATATTGCAGTGCAACAGATCGACTTGATCTGTGACTTACTGGAGAAACTGATAGAAAATCTCAATAGTGACCCGTTTAAACCCAATATTAACAGTCCAGCGCATGAGAAGTAACTTGACACACAGCTCTGTGAGGATTCATCATAGAATTAAACCACCCTAGAGAAGGGCGTACTATTCATAGTCCAGCTAGATATGAGTTCTACTGACAGGTCTAGAGCGTCGATTAAATTGACAAATTTTAGAACAGTGATTACGCTTACCCTGCTGCATCCCACCCAGTCTGTGCCGGTTCAAAGTTGGAGTTTTGAATCAGAATCGGTAGTTCGGATTGGCCGAGCGACCGATAATGATGTAATTATTTACAGTGCTGTAGTTTCTCGCCACCATGTAGAGTTATGGAATAATCCTTCTGGTTGGGAAATTATTAATTTTGGTGCAAATGGAACCTATGTAGACGATCGAGTTATAACTCAAGTACCTCTAGTGGACGGAATGATGATTCGTTTGGGCAGTTCTGGGCCCAAAATTCGGGTGCGGATAGAAGTAGCAGATTCGGAAACAAAAAGAAAAACGCCCTTCTCTAGGCGATTATCTGGTAGTCTAACTGCGGATGCTGCACAAAAGAGGGAGAGTTTGATTTCCCGCCGTTCGCGGATTGAGAAGGAGGAGGCGATTATTTACACTGATGAGGGATTGACTCAAACGGATTTTGAGTAGATTTCGATCTATTTCCCCAAACCACCGTTTAATCATTGGCACACTATTTCGATAGTATGGCTCGGCTTTTTCAATCCAATCTATTAGTTTTAATATCCCTTCCCCTAAGTTTTTACTCTTTTCAAATAAGGAGTGAAATTCTTCCTTTAATGAGTGTATTATTCCTACTAACGGTGAAGCTTTTTTTACTTGGTTCAACTTTTCTTTTTGTTTATTTGATAATTTAATTGCGCCTTTTAACAAGATATATTTACTTCCTTTATTTTAGCATAGTAAGTACGAAAGAGCCGGAATTATGGGATGTTTGGTTTCACCCTTTTTTAATTCGCCAACAGTCTCTTGAAATCGCTACTACACAAACAAAGTCCGCCTACGCGGACTAAAGAGTAATGGGTATTTAAGCCGGATTTGGTATAATTAGTAATTGGCGAAAGATGTTGATTATTATTTCAATCTAAGGTATATTAGTTATGTGATCTACTGTGTAAGTCCTAATTAGGATAGCTAAATTAAAACTTTCAGTAATCATAGAAAATTGTTTTTTTAGTGGTAGGGTTAAAATATGGCTAGTATTAATACTGGTATTGAATGGACAGATAGAACATGGAATCCTACGACTGGCTGCAATAAAATTAGTCCAGGTTGTACCCATTGTTATGCAGAAGCAATTACCAAGCGTTTTCATACTAATTTTCCTCATGGGTTTACTTTAACAGAATACCCAGAAAGGTTGAAAGAACCTTTGAGTTGGCGAAAACCGAGTCGGATTTTTGTTAACTCAATGAGTGATTTATTCCATGAAGATGTTACTCTTGATTTTCTGAAACAAGTGTTTGACGTAATGGGTAAAACTCCTCATCATATTTATCAAATTCTTACCAAGCGACATGAGCGTTTAGTAGAGTTAGCGTCTGAACTTAATTGGCATGATAATATTTGGATGGGTGTGTCTGTTGAAAATCAAAATTATGTTCATCGTGTTGATTATTTGCGAAAAGTCGATGCCAAGGTACGCTTTTTATCCTGCGAACCACTTTTAGGGCCTTTACAACTTGATTTAACGGGAATTGATTGGGTAATTGTTGGGGGAGAGTCGGGGGTAAAACATCGGCCGATGGATATAGAATGGGTGCAAAGTATCCGCGATCAATGTCAGGAGAATGAGGTAGCTTTTTTCTTTAAGCAATGGGGGGGGAGAACACCTAAAATTGGTGGGAGAATGCTAGATGGGAAAATTTGGGATGAGATGCCTAAAGCTTGGAAGCAACATCAAAAGAAATGGAATAGCCACACTTTGAGTGTAAATCAAAACTCAAATAAAGCAGGGATTGCTACTTTGGTGGGAAGGTAACTCTGACTCCACCCCCAAAAGTAATTTCTCCTTTTTGCTTCTTTCTTTTACTAGCAGGAGGATCTACCATAATTTGCCCTTGCTGTTCTAGTTTTCTAAGTGCGTCTTTGTAATTTTTACTAATGTAACGCTTGCCAACATTATGCTGATTGTAAATTTCTTCCATTGTCAGTGTTTGACCCAGAAACTCATCCAAGAGCATATTTTCAAGAGCATCAAGAGGTCGTGACAACTCGAAAAGTAAAGGTTGATATGGTGTGGCTGGATTGTAATCAAAAGACGGTACTCCTTGTTCTGTAGTAGAACTTTCCTTAGCCATAATCTCTTTCATAATTGAGTAACCAAGCGGATGCTTAGATACAAAAACTAGGTGATGGCTAGTTCGGGTTCCCCTATCATTTTTAAAGCAAAAAGGTAAAACGTAAGTACCACCTATTTCTTGCAAAGCCTGAGCAATAGTCTCCACAATAATTAACTCTCGCTCATAAGGCCGTTTCGTCGATTCCAATTGTGTTCTAAGTGCATTTGCCCTTTCTTCACCAAAAAAGGAGTTCATGTCTTTCTTAACAACTGGATTATTTAGATCCATATTTATGCGATTGTAGTTAAAGAAAAATATGCAATCACTACCCCAATTGTTGATAACTTTTCCAATTAAATTGATTGACAAACCTTTATAACCAAAAGGATCAATAAAAAAAAGGGTTGGCATTGATTTAATATTATTTTTAATCTCATTGATGATTTCTTCTCCCACCTCCTTATTTAAAATAATTGGTTTGTGTTTTAACTTATCTATCTCAGGTAAGGCTGTTATTGCCTGCTGGAGAGACTCGGTATTGTTTGAGTCTATATCATTAAAAATTGTTACTAACAGTTTTCGCATATCTGGTTCAGAAATGGCACGCTCTAAAATTAGTAATGGTGTAGACTTACAACCATCTTTATAACAACCAGGACCAGAAAACAGATCGACGTAGGCAACTTCTTGTCTTTTTTTTGTTTTATTTATAATTATCTTCGCCCATGCCCAAAAGTATTTAGCTACTATTTCAATTTTAACCAAAGACTGTTCTTTAGGTTTATCGAAGAAAGATTGATTAGCCATAACTTTGCCTCTCCAATATCAATAATTATTACCTTCTACCGAATTATACTACTTATTTTACTCTACCATACCCTCCACCCCCCGGAGTCTCAATCACAAACACATCCCCAGGCCGCATTTCCACAGTTGCCGTACTCCCTAATTCTTCCACCATTCCATCACTTCTTTCCACCCAATTTTTCCCTACAATACCATCTCCTCCACCATGTAAACCATAAGGAGAAATTACCCGTCTTCCTGATAAAATTCCCGCCGTCATTCCCTCCCGAAACCGTATCCGCCTCACCACTCCATTCCCTCCAGAATGATAGCCAATTCCCCCACTATTAGCACGAATGGCAAAACTTTCTAACAACACCGGAAACCGCCATTCTAATACTTCTGGATCGGTTAAACGAGAATTAGTCATCTGAGTTTGTACCGCATCCGTACCGTCAAAATTAGCGCCTGCGCCCGAACCACCACAGATGGTTTCATAATATTGATAACGCTGATTACCAAAGGTAAAATTATTCATAGTTCCCTGAGAAGCGGCCATAATTCCTAACGCACCATATAAAGCATCAGTAATATTTTGGGAAGTCTCCACATTACCTGCAACTACCGCCGCCGGATAGCGCGGATTTAACATTGAACCTTCAGGAATGATAATTTCTAAAGGTTTCAAACATCCCGCATTTAAGGGAATGTCATCATCTACTAAAGTGCGGAAAACATACAAAACTGCGGCTTTACAAACAGCAGCAGGGGCATTAAAATTACTATGTTGTTGTGGTGAAGTTCCGGTAAAATCAACTTTAGCACTACGGCTAGATTTATCAATCGTAATTGCTACTTTAATTACTCCGCCGGCATCCATTGGATAAGTAAACTCACCATCTTTTAATAAGTCAATTACCCGGCGTACCGATTCCTCGGCATTATCTTGGACATAACCCATATAAGCTTGGACTGTTGCCAATCCATAATAGTCTACCATCTTAATAAGTTCTTGCAATCCTCGCTCATTAGCGGCAATTTGCGCCTGTAAATCTGCTATATTTTGAGCCGAGTTGCGAACTGGAAAATCACCATAATTTAAAATTTCTAGTAACTCTTTTTCTCGGAAATTGCCTTCGCTAACTAGCTGAAAATTATCAATTAATATGCCTTCTTCTTCAACGGATTTACTATTAGGAGGCATAGAACCGGGAGTTATACCACCGATATCGACATGATGTCCCCTTGATGCGACATAAAAGATCGCTTTGGGGACAGATTGACTAGATTCTTGTGTTGTAGCAAAAATAGGAGTAATTACAGTAATATCAGGTAAGTGTGTACCACCGTTGTAGGGATTATTGGAAACATAAACATCTCCGGGTTTGATATCATCACCTTTGGCGTTAATTAAAGCCTCAACGCTTTCACTCATGGAACCAAGATGCACGGGAATGTGTGGCGCATTAGCCACTAATTGCCCGTTTCTATCGAAGATAGCGCAGGAAAAATCTAGTCTTTCTTTAATGTTAACTGATGAACTTGTGTTTTGCAAGGTAATGCCCATTTGTTCGGCAATTGCGCGAAACAAATTATTAAAAATCTCCAGTATCACTGGATCTTTAGCTGTGAGATTTTTCTGGTAAGATTTTGGCTTTATATTACCCGATTGCCGTTTTAAAATCAAATAATTGCGTTCCGTCAATTCCCCTTGCCAACCTGGTTCAATGACATTCGTACCCGTTGCTTCTACAATAATTGCAGGGCCAAGAATGCACTCGCCAGATTGTAAATACTCCCGCTGATAAACTGGGGTATCCCACCACCGATCGCCTGCGTACATTTGCACATTAGAAATAGGTAATAAACCTGTTTCAAAAGAGATCGAAATTTCTGGTTCCTCTGAAAATTCTATCTTTTCTACAACTTCTACCGAAATCGCTTCTACAATCAAGTCTTTTTCTGCTAAAATAAAACCGTATCGCAGTTGGTGTGCCAACTCAAACTCTGACTCGATCGCAGCTAGATTATCGACAAAATTAACAATCAAAGCTGAATCACTTCCTTGATACTTCAAATGTAGCTTGCGAATAACTTTGACCTCTGCGCCTTTGCTGTTTAATTCTTGTTTGCCATCCGCTTCTAAATCAGAAAATACTGACGGTAGTTTAGTTAATAATTCACTATTTAACTTGGCTTCAATTGCCTTTTCCCTAATTACTCGTACATCCGCCAAACCCATTCCGTAAGCTGATAAAACCCCCGCATAAGGATGAATAAATACCTGTTTCATTCCCAAAGCGTCTGCGATCGCGCAAGCGTGTTGACCGCCAGCGCCCCCAAAACAGCACAAAGTATACTCACTCACATCATAACCGCGCTGAAGTGAGATTTTTTTGATCGCGTTCGCCATTTTTGCCACTGCGATCGCTAAAAAACCGGCCGCCACCTGTTCCGCAGTTCGGCCATCTGCGTAGGCGTAGCCAGCCGTAGGTATCGCGATCGCCAACTCCTCAAATTTCCGCCTTACAACCCCCGCATCCAGGGGTAAATCGCCTTGCGGGCCAAACACTTTCGGGAAAAATTCGGGGTGAATTTTGCCCAACATCACATTACAATCCGTCACCGTCAGCGGGCCACCTCTGCGATAACAGGCGGGCCCTGGATTCGCGCCTGCGGACTCCGGCCCCACCCGGTAGCGGGAACCATCAAAAAACGCGATCGAACCGCCACCGGCCGCGACAGTGTGAATGGCCATCATTGGCGATCGCAATCTTACCCCGGCAATTTCTGTTTCAAATTCCCGTTCATATTCACCATTAAAATGTGCGACATCCGTTGATGTACCGCCCATATCAAAGGTAATTATTTTATCAAATCCTGCCCTTAAACTGGTTTCAACTGCGCCGACAATTCCCCCTGCTGGACCGGATAAGATGCTATTTTTGCCTTGAAATTTTTCCGCAGCTACTAATCCACCATTGGACTGCATAAACATTAAGTTTGGCTGAGTATTTTCTGCGGATAATTGACTGGTTATTTGATCTACATATCGCCGTGAAATGGGAGATAAATAAGCATCGACAACGGTGGTATCTCCCCGTGATACAAACTTCATTAATGGGCTAACTTCGTGAGACACGGAAATCTGGGTAAAGCCAATTTCTTTGGCTATTTTGGCAACTTGTTTCTCATGGTCTGGGTAACGATAGCTGTGCATAAATACAATGGCACAACTACGGATTCCGTCATTATATGCTTGTTGTAAATAGGGTATAAATTCTATATTGACAGGAATTAATTCTTCTCCATTGGCACTGTAACGTTCTTCTACTTCTACTACTTTTTCATATAGCATTTCTGGTAAAATAATCTGAAGGGCGAAGATATTGGGGCGATTTTGATAGCCAATTCTTAAGGCATCGCGAAAGCCTTTAGTAACGATTAATAAGGTGCGATCGCCTTTTCTTTCTAGTAAGGCATTGGTGGCGACAGTTGTACCCATTTTGATGACTTCTATTTCTGCTGATGGGATGGGTTCACTATCGCCAATTCCTAATATTTCTCGGATTCCCTGACAAGGTGCGTCGATGTAGCGATCGGGATTTTCTGATAGTAGTTTATGAATTACTAATTTACCGTCGGGGCGTTTGGCGACGATATCGGTAAATGTGCCGCCGCGATCGATCCAGAATTGCCAGGTTTTGTGATAATTATTAGCCATAAATTCACCTATGATTACCGTAACGCCGCCCTCTGGGCGGTGATTTTAC
>NZ_JARFTR010000269.1 GCF_029167235.1 Kamptonema sp. UHCC 0994
ACTCGCATTGACCAAGCGCAAGTTTATTATAACTTAATTCCGCTAAAACAACTCACCGATCTTCACCCAATACCCACAATTCGTTAATTCAATACTAGGTAAATCTAGGTATTTTGGCTACTGCAACTAACCCAGAGCCTAAAGTCTCTAGGCCTATCAGTAGATTTGAGATTTTAGATTGATTCCACTATTTAAATTAGCGGAGCATACCAAAAAGTCTACAATCTATAGGCTAAAATCTCAAATTTTTGGCTCAGTAAGAGGGGGACAATTTTCAGTTCACCGCAGCGGCTACCAAAAATAGACTATCCACCAAAATTGTACCCAATACTGCTCCTGAAAATGCCCACCAATGAGGTTTGCCGGAGCGTAAAGGCAAAATGCCCACAGTTAGGAGCACTCCGACTAAGACAATCGCGCAGCTAATTCCCCAAGGGGTACGCACGATGGCGATCGCACTTTGAAAAATCGGCATTGCTAAGGATATGTCTACCTGCATTAACTGTCGCCAATGGGGGATTAACCCAGTCAGGTAAAAGTATCCATCTGTCACGGCTGTACCAAAGAGAGAACCTAGATAAAACCAGTTTCCCACTTTTCCCCAATCGCGCCTCAAACACCAAATTGCTAAAGGTACTAGAGCAGCTTCAACTGGCAAGTGCCAAAGTGGTTCCCACCGCAGCCAACCCCAATATATCCCTCCAGTTAACCAGCTCCAAGTGAATCCTAGCAGTAAGTCTCCCCAAAGCCAAGTTGAAGGGTTTTTGAGTAGCTTGAAGGCGATCGCCAGCCAGCCGACAGTCATTGTCAAGCTTAGCACTGGCATCTGCCGGACTAGCGGCGCTTGGAAAAATACTGGGACTGTCACCAGGAAAACAGCAGCCCCAAACATTAACCAGGTTATGCTAAATCTGAGCTTGCCTAAAAAAAATGTGGAAAAATGGCTGTTGCGATCGTTCGCAGTCGTGGAAGTGAACTCAGACAAAGTTTCGTTAAACAAGGTATCGTTAAGATTCTTTACTTAAGTTAATATTTTTGAAGATATCACAAAAACTTACCTTTACTCCCGACTGTCGAGTTTGGCGTTTTTACAAGGGCGATCGCCTTAGAAAACTGTCCCCAGTATTGCTAGATCGCTAAATCCGTCTCTCTCTTCCTTCTTCCCTCTTCCTTCTTCCTTCTTCCTTCTTCCTTCTTCCTTTGCTACAGTGATAGCCGCCGCCCATATTTGAGGCGAAGGACTAAATGACCAGGAACTCATAAAATGATTGCTAATCTTAACGCACTTTTGGCTCAAGCACCCATAGATACTGCTTCTGGACAACCTCAGATCGATATTTTACAGGCGATCGTTTTAGGAATAGTGCAAGGGTTAACAGAGTTCTTACCCATCAGTAGCAGCGCCCATTTGAAAGTCGTGCCGATCGCTCTAGGTTGGGGCGATCCCGGCGTTGCCTATACTGCTGTGATTCAACTAGGAAGCATTGTCGCTGTACTTTGGTATTTTCGGGAGGACTTGACAAAGATTGCGACAGGTGCATATAAGGCGATAGTTCAATCTGACTATGATTCCCAAGATTTCCGTATGGCGTTAGGAATTGGTTTGGGCACAATACCGATTATTTTTTTTGGACTACTGATCAAGGTATTTATTAAAGACTTCGATCAGTCGCCCTTGCGGAGTTTAGGGGCGATCGCGATCGCTTCTATTGTCATGTCCCTGCTATTGGCAATAGCCGAAAAATTTGGTAAGCGTCAGCGAGACTTTGAAAAATTGACTGTGCGAGATGGTATCTTAATGGGATTAGCTCAGTCAATGGCATTAATTCCCGGCGTTTCTCGCTCTGGTTCCACATTGACAGCAGGCTTATTTATGGGATTAGAAAGAGGGGCCGCAGCCCGGTTTTCTTTCTTGTTAGGAATTCCAGCAATTACTCTGGCTGGATTAGTTGAGTTAAAGGGCGCTTTAGGGGAAGGTATAGGTCAGGCTGGACTGGTTTCCTTGGTAGTTGGAACAGTATCGGCCGCAGTATTTTCTTATCTTGCTATTGCCTGGTTGTTGAAGTTTCTGCAAACTCAGAACACCTGGATTTTTGTTTGGTATCGGCTAGCTTTTGGGACAGCTATTTTGTGCGCGATTGCCGGTGGAGCATTAAAAAATATCTAAGAAGTGAAATAAAAAATATTCACTGAGTTACAATAGTTCAATAAAAATGCTAAGATATAATAACTTATAAAGTTATTGCAATACTTAAAATAAGGCATTTTTAGATTATGGTAACAGTATCAATCAAAGATGAATATGTTGAAGTTTTGAGTGCTTTGGGAGATTTACAGGTGGCTATGGACTTGGCAATCCAGCGCTATACCATTGAGCAGATTACAGCAAAAATCACCGATCTCAGAAAAAAGAATACTCATTATCAGGCTAAATATGGCATGGATTATCTCACTTTTAATCAGGAAATATCCCACAATGAATCTTTTATCAACAACCTTGAATCAAAGGTCAATAATCTGTGGGAGATTGACTTGGCAGATTGGGAATTTTGTTATAAGGGGATAGAAGATTGGACGCAAAAATTACAGAGTATTTTGCTAATGTAATCGGCGTTGCTCAAGCTACTTTTGAAGGGGTAAAGCACGTTATTGATGTGACACCATCAAGGGCAATTTTGCGCCTTGAGGCTCAATATGGAATTTATCGGGTATTGATTACAGAGTTGTTCAGCGATGAAGTCCGAAAATATAGGTATTACATTTTACAGGGAGATCGCGTAGAAGCAGGTTTTGATAATAGCCCCGATCCCCGTGCTATTCGGCTCAAGTATGGTAGAATTGGTGGAGAATATGCAGGTGAATATGTTCCTCATTTGCATTTGGAAAATAAAAGAGAGTTAGTGTTAACAGAAGAGATGACATTTGCCGATTTTGTGGATTGGTTGGAAACAAATATAGGACTTACCAACTTCTGACGTGATGTAAAGCCGCCCTCTGAGCGGTATCTTTACC
>NZ_JARFTR010000315.1 GCF_029167235.1 Kamptonema sp. UHCC 0994
GGTTTCTTGACCGCCCAGAGGGCGGCGTTACAAAATACTATTTCTTAATTATAAATTGTAAGGTGGGCGCGAGCCGCTCTTCGTATTTAGGGAATCCAAAATCCACAATTGCTAATGGTGAATTGTGCCATCTGGCATAGTTGCTCCTTGCAAGTTAACATCATTTAGATTCACTCCCGCGATATTAGCACCTCTGAGATTAGCCCCCATCAAATTAGCGCCTGTGAAGTCAACTTTACTCAGATTTGTCCATCTAAAATCCGTCCCGCTCAAGTCAGCAAAACTAAGATTAGCTCGAAAAAGATAAGCTCCATTTAAGTGAGCGCCACTCAAATTAGCTTTATGTAAATTCGCTCGATAAAGGTGTGCGTCTACCAGTTCAGCTTCGTAGAGATTAGCTTGAGTAAGATTGGCATTACTAAGGTTAGCTCCTATCAAGTAAACCTTCATCATTACCGTTCCAGTTAAGTTAGCCTCACCCAAATCTGCTCCTCTCAAATTAGCACCGCTCATGTCAGCACCGATTAAATTTGCAGCACTCAAATCTGCTCCTCCGAAATCAGTTGATTGAAGGTTAGCGCCTGTCAAATTAGCTGCAATTAAACTAGCATCAATTAATTCAGCAAATGAAAGGTTAGCCAGACTAAGATTAGCATCTTTCAGGTTAGCAGCTATTAATTTAGCATTGCTTAAATTCGCTCTGAAAAGGTTAACTCCGACGAAATTAATACCTTTTAAATTAAACTCTCTGAGGTTGGAGTCGCTCAAATCTAGTTCTATATTCCCGTTCCGATTTCGCCAATCATTCCACTGATTAACACCAAATTTTAGCAGTGCCAAATGTTCCGTATTTGCCATAATAAATTAAATCCCCACTCCCAAATTAAAAGTTTAAAATTAGCTATTCAGTCCGCCCTAAAACAGAATTTTCGCGGCCCGCAACACTTTCAATAGCAACTCGCGCTGCACTAGAACCAGCCAAAATATCCCGTTCTTCCCCGCCTAAATAAAGTCGTCCGAAACTACCGACAGCCTGAACTTCTAATATATTAATTGAAGCCGCTTTTTCTGCCTCATTTGCTGCTAAAGCCGCATAAGCAGCAGGTTCAACTTCAAATACATAAAGCGTTTGTCCTGCTAATAGCAATTGTCCTCGCCGCGTGCGGTTAATTAATTGTGTTTGGTGAGCGTCAATATTGCGGATAATTTGGCTAGAAATTACTCGCGGTTTAATACATTCTTCTCTCCGAACTCCCAAAGCTTCCAAAATTGCTTTGCCAGCGGCTCTTGTCTCCCCTTGACGGCTAGAATGAACTTCTAAAAGACCGTAAAGCCTCTCTACAATTTGTACTCCAGGCCGTACAGAAGCAGATTTTAGGGCGATATCTGTAATTTTGTTAATTTCAATCCCTGGCGATATTTCTATCCATAGTGACGCATCTCCTGGTAATGGTAAAAATCCGGCGGCTACAGTGCCGATATAAGCCGCGTGTTGTGGCTGTAAACTGTCTAGAAATACGTAGCTGCGTAACTCTATTCCCAAAGTTTTTATCTCCGCCCATTAGGGTATAACTATTAGACTTCTTGCAACAATTAAATCTTAAAGAGATTTAAAAATATTGATTTCCCCCCCCTTCCCTTGCAGAGAAGGGGGCTGGGGGGTTAGGTCTTTTTACTGTAATTGTTAACGGTTAACTGTTAACAATTAACCGTTAACAATTAACTATTTTCCAAAACCTTTGCCACGACCGGCGGAAGGAATACAAAGGCAATTTTCTAGCTGCGATCGCAGCGTATCATGTTCCAAACCTTGACCGATCAGAACTATCTGATTTTTTGGCTGACCTTTCCACTCGTCGTCATCAATAGAAAAACGCTTACCGCTAAGGTGGAAAATATGCCGTTTAGGACTTTCCTCAAACCACATAATACCCTTAGCTCTAAACACATTCATCGGTAGTTGATGATCTAAGAAATACTGAAATTTCCTTAAAGAAAATGGGCGATCGCTTTGGAAAGAAAGGGAAGTAAACCCATCATTCTCTAAATGGTGGGAATGATGGTCATGGTCATGGTCGTGGTCATGGTCATGGTCATGGTCATGATCGTGCCCACACTCAGTATGATCGTGTGCATGATCGTGGTCATGATCGTGTCCGTGACTACCCGTAGCTTTCTCAGGTTGGAAATATTTCTCTGACTCAAACAAACCTACACTAAGAACTAGAGGGAGGGGAACTTGCGATCGCACTGTCCGCACAATTCGCGCCCCTTCTTTCACATCGCGAATCTTAACTTCCAACAAATCTAAATCCGCTGCATCTACCAAATCTGACTTATTCAACAAAATGATATCGCCGTAAGCAATTTGACTGTAAGCAGCTTGACTGTTGAACAAATCTAAGCTATAATTAGCCGCATCTACCACCGTCACAATTGAATCCAGACGAGTCATATCTCGCAATTCTGTACCCAAGAAAGTCAACGCTACAGGCAAAGGATCTGCTAGTCCCGTTGTCTCCACTACCAGATAATCTAACTTCTCTGGACGCTCTAAAACTTTATAAACAGCATTGACCAAATCTTCATTAATCGTACAGCAAATACAGCCGTTATTCAACTCCACCATGCTGTCGTCAGAAGTAACAATCAGCTCATTGTCAATGCCAATTTCGCCAAACTCATTTACTAGAACTGCTGTTTTCAAACCCTCCTGATTGGTCAGAATATGGTTAAGCAGTGTTGTCTTGCCGCTACCAAGAAAACCAGTAATAATTGTGACTGGTAATCCTTGTTTTGGAGCCTCCATCACTGGAGTGGCTTCGATTTGATTAGTTGTTGATTGCATAGACTAGGGGCTAGGGGTTAGGGGCTACGATGCTCGGGGAAGAAGGGAATAGAATTAAGTCGGCTTCAACAATTCAGAGTATCTTAAACGCCTTAGCGGTTGCTATAACAGGAGTTACGCTTTACGTAACGCCGCCATCCTGGCGGTTCTTTGACC
>NZ_JARFTR010000096.1 GCF_029167235.1 Kamptonema sp. UHCC 0994
TTACTCCTGAAATCTCTTTCTAGTAAAAATTCCTTGGCTAGGACTGAAAAGTAAAGCTAACACAAATAGCCCAAAGATTACTAAGACAATTCCAGGGCCGGATGGAATATTTAAGTGATAGCTAAAATACATCCCCGCCACACTAGCCGAACTACCTAAAACTGCTCCTAATCCCATCATTAAATGTAGTTCTTTTACTAATAAATATGCAGTAATTCCAGGCCCGATTAGCAAAGAAATTACTAGCAGCGCACCAACTGTTTGTAAACTTGCTACAATCGTCAGCGTAATGGCAGCAATCATGCCAAAATAAATTACATTAACTGGCAAGCCACTCGCTTGAGCGCCCAATCTATCAAAGGTATAAAACAATAGTTCTTTGTAAAAGAGTTTAACGAAAATCAAAACTATGACAGTAATCGCCAAGGTGTGCTGCACGTCAGCAGGCGATACTGATAATATATTACCAAAAAGAAAGCCTTGAAGGTCTAATTTAGTTGTTTTTAACAAACTAATTAGGGCGACACTAAGGGCTAGAAAAGTAGACAAGATTAAGGCCATAACTGCATCAATTTTCAGTCGCGATTGAGACTGAATCCAAGCCATGATTACAGCACTAATAACTCCAGATATAAAAGCTCCAATGGAAATATTAACTCCAAAAACAAATGCGATCGGTAGTCCTGGTAATACCGAGTGGGCAATCATTTCTACAATCATACCCATCTGCTGTACAATTAAATAAGAACCGACAACTGCACACAGTATTCCTAACAAGATACCAGTCGCGATCGCATTTCGCATAAACTCAAATTTTAATGGTTCAATTATCCAATTCAACATTTAATCACCTCAGATCAAGGAAGAAGGAAGAAGGAAGAAGGAAGAAGGAAGAAGGAAGAAGGAAGAAGGAAGAAGGAAGAAGGAAGAAGGAAGAAGGAGGAGACGGGGGATTTTTCCCAGTTAGCAATTAGCAATTAGCAATTAGCAATTAGCAATTAGCAATTTCTTCATGCTGAAACTAAACTTAAATCGTAGCCATAAGCTTTTTGAATATTAGCAGCAGTTAGCACTTCTCGACGCAATCCGGCGGCAATTAGCTGCTTGTTTAGTAATAATAAATGGTCGTATTGTTTCAAGGTTTCTCCTAAATCGTGGCTGATTACTAGCAAAGTTTTATTTTGGGCTTTCAGTTCCCGAAAAATGTCGAAGACGATCTCTTCTGTGGTTTTGTCGATCGCATTAAACGGTTCGTCAAAGAAAAACACATCAGCTTGCTGAGCAAGCGATCGCGCTAAAAATATCCGTTGCTGTTGTCCCCCTGATAATTCGCCAATTTGCCGCGATCGATATTCCCACATCCCTACCCGCTGCAATGCTGATGAAGCTAATTCTTGCGACTGGCGAGAAGGTTTTCGGAACCAACCGGTCTGCACTGTGCGAGCCATCATCACTACATTCCACACTGTCACTGGATAGTCCCAGTCAATTTGCGATCGCTGTGGCACATAAGCAACCCGCCGTAACTGATCCTTCAACTGTCGCCCTTCGTACAACACCCGACCACACCGAGTAGGAACCAATCCCAGCATCGCTTTTACTAAGGTACTTTTCCCCGCTCCATTGGGGCCGAGGACTCCAACTAATTGCCCTGGTTCTAACTTGAAACTAAGACTCTTGAGAACGCACTCCCCTTGATAGCTAACGGCCAGGTTTTGAACTTCGAGCATAATTCAATTTTATGATAACGATTCTTGTTCCCATATCTCCTAGAATAGAGTACGGTGACAACTAATAACGATTATCGTTCTAAATTAGAAAATGTTAAAGAGATTACAAAGAAAAACTCAACTAATTTCGGGTGCTGTTGCTGTGGCGATCGCCTTAGAACTCGCTGGATGCAGTGCTAGAGACACCAACACCAGCAATACAGCCCCCGTCGATAGGAACCAAACCCAAGCTACTCCCGCCTCAACTCCAGCTCAAACCAGCGCACCCAAGCCAAAAGTAGTCGTTACTACTGGCGTTTTGTGCGATCTCACCAGAGAAATTGCCCAGAATACGATCGACATAACCTGTTTAATCAAGCCAGGTCAAGACCCCCACACTTATCAAGCTCAGCCAGAAGACCGTAAAGCTATTGAAACAGCAAACCTAATTTTTTACGGTGGTTACAACCTCGAACCGACACTGCTGAAGTTAATCAAATCCACCACCAATCCTGCACTCAAAATCGCCGTCCACGAGAAAGCTGTCCCAAAACCCCTGATGGGGGATGAACACGAACAGGAGGAAGAATCCCACAATTCGCACAGTGACGAGAAAACTGAAACCTCTGACCACAACCATACAGAAGGCGAACTGGTTGCCGATCCCCATGTTTGGCATAATGCCAGGAATGGTATTGGTATCGTGACCGCGATTAGTGACGAATTGGAAAAGCTTACTCCTAGTAATGCCGGACTCTACAGCCGCAATGCGAAAAAACTTACTGGCGAGTTGGAACAGTTGGATACTTGGATTAAGGCTCAAATTGCCACCGTCCCCGCTGACAAACGCAAGTTAATTACTACCCATGATGCTTTAAGTTACTATGCCAATGCCTACGGTTTGGAAATTGCAGGGGCTTTACAGGGGGTAAGTACGGAGGAACAACCAACGCCAAAACGGATTGCGGAACTTTCTGAGGAAATTAAATCCACTGGAGTACCAACGATTTTTGCGGAGACGACTGTTAACCCAAAGCTGATAGAGGCGGTTGCTAGGGAAGCGAATGTCAAAATTTCGACTCAGGAACTTTACAGCGATGGGTTGGGTTCCCCTGGAAGTAGTGCTGATACTTATGAGGGGATGTTAGTTGCGAATACTTGCGCGATCGGCATCGATTACACTTTGCTGAAACCTAACAATTACGTTACCGATCGCCGTCACTACTTGCTGGCGATCGTCAAATTCTTGTCTATCAG
>NZ_JARFTR010000013.1 GCF_029167235.1 Kamptonema sp. UHCC 0994
AACCGGGCTAACTTGGGTATGGAAGTAATGCACGAGCGTAATGCTCACAACTTCCCTCTCGACTTGGCTGCTGGTGAGTCTACCCCAGTGGCTTTGGTTGCTCCTGCTATCAATGGCTAGGTTTTAGCTTGAGATACAAGAAACGCTCTCAGTAATGAGGGCGTTTTTTGTTGGGGAAATCACAGTTTTTGTACGCGCAGTGCCCCCGTGACCTTTAGTCCTGAATTCTTTACAGAGTAACCTCTTCCCTCTTCCCTAGCCCCTAGCTATAATTAAGCTCGCGGATAATTGACAGCTAAAAACGAAATAGCAGAAACGCGATCGGTCAGCGCTCCATCCAAAGTCGCTACTAACAAATCATCCAACATTTGCTTAAACTTAGGCCCTGGTTTATAGCCCAAAGCCTTTAAGTCATTACCATTCAAAGGCGGAGCAAAATTTGCCCATTTAGTGATATATTCCCAAATTTGCCGCCGCTCCCGGCGCGGACACTGTACTGCTATTAGAATTAACATAGGTAACTCATAATTTCTCAGCATTAACACCAATTTACTAGGCAGATCGCACATCGGCAAAGATGTCATTAGCTTTATTTTTCCCTCTTCCAACTGTTGTAATAACTTCACACTATCCGCCGGCAATTGAAGATTTGCTGCTACCTTACCTCTATAATCTGCTGCCAAATAAGCTATTAAAACTTCTAATCGTATCAGCCAATCATTGATATTAATGACTGGTAATTGATTAGTAATAGACGATTTCACCTCTTTTCCATTACCCATTTTTTCTGCCTTATTCATTATTTTCAAATAGCGATCTACTAAACGTAATTGCTCCCATAACTGCCGATCTAACTCTAAAGTAGGATGAATGCAGCGTAAAGCTCCTAAATCCCCCAACATTTGCAAAGCTGATTTCCAGTAAGGAGCTTGCAAAATGTGTTTCAACTCACTTTTTAGTCGCGTTTCCAATGCCGGAGCGCGGTCATTTTCTCCCTGAATTCGGTAATAAATCCCACTATCTACAGCATGGCGGATATATCCTTCTGTCTGTGGCTCAATCTGAAATCCTAGCCGCACTGCAAAGCGCACAGCGCGATAAATCCGCGTTGGATCTTCTATAAAACTATTAGCGTGTAAAACTCGAATTTGCCGAGCTTTTAAGTCTTGCAAACCTCCAAAAAAATCTAACAATTCACCAGCGCGAGGAGAGTTCAATCGCACAGCCAAAGCATTAATTGTAAAATCTCTGCGGTAAAGGTCTTGGCGAATAGAACTGGCCTCAACTTCAGGGTTAGCTGCGGGATAAGGATAAAACTCAGTACGAGCAGTAGCAATATCTACCCAAAGGGAATCTAATTCATCATTTTTGTGCCACAGGAGAGCAGCAGTTTGAAATTGACCGTGAACATCCAAACGAGCAGCAGGGTAGACTTTTTGCAGAGCTAAAGCTAACTCGACAGCCGGAGATTTTTTACTTTGATTTTTTACTTTGAGATTATTTATTGGGAAATTAACAACTGAAGAGTCTCGCTCTTCCTCCGTATTAACAATTGAGGTTTTTTGAGCATCACCAGTATTATCCAATTCCCAATCGTGATATCCATCTACTACAAGATCGATATCAGTCAGTGACAAGCTATTTTCTGAAGCAGTGAGTAACAAATCTCTGACTGCGCCGCCGACGATATAAAGTTGCCAGCCGCGTTGTTCTGCAATATTGGCAGCTTGCGATAAAAATCGATCTAGTTGAGGAGTAATGCTGGTTGCAAGCAACTGTTTAATCGATTCAGGTAAAGAGCAAAACAGTGATTCTCTATGCTTTTTTCCCACTCCTTCTCCTAATTTCCCCTTATCTTTTTGTTGGTGCAATTCTCGCAGTACGTCTGTACGAGTGACAATTCCTACTAGCTGACCATTTTCCAATACAGGCAAACGCCCAATATCGTAAGTCACCATCAAAGATTCAATTTCTGGTAGAAGAGTATCAGGTGTAATCGTTTTGAGCTGAGGTGTCATGTAGCCTTTAACGGGAGCGTGACTGAAACCATGATGTAAGGCAATATCAATGTCGCGGCGAGTGATAATTCCAACTAGGCGATCGCGATCGTCCACGACTGAAAGACCAGAGTGACCATAGCGCAGTAAAATCCGATGAGCCTCGCCGACAGAGATTTCAGGTCGAATTGTTCGCACTGGAGACGACATCAACTCACGAGCAGTAGGTGGGTAGGGAATTTGAGCTTTGAGTTGCTCAACTAATTGTTTTAAAATCAGTATGGGTTCAACGTCTCGGAGAGATACAGAAGCGGCGCGACTGTGGCCTCCACCGCCTAAAGATTTGAATAACTCATTAAGATTAGTTTCCTCTATCCGCGAGCGACCAATAATAGTTAAACGATTGAGAACTGTCGTATCTTCCGATTCTTTTTGAGAATAAACGTTAGCTAGCAACAGGGCATCATTTTCTGTCAAATCTAGCAAGCGAGATGTCAAACTAGACAATCCCGGAACAAAGGTTTCAGTAGTCAGCAACACCCAGGCTACTGTATATCCCCGCAGAGTTTCTGACTGTAAATTTTCTAGAGCAACTGTTAGCAAATCGTGCAATTGAGGCGATAAACCAGGATCGACATATTCGGCAATTACGCGCAAACTCGCTCCCTGTTCCATTAACCAGGCTAAAGCAGTAGCATCTCGTGCAGTAGCGTGGTCAAAAGTAAGGGAACCCGTATCAACATGAATACCCAAAGCCATCACTGTTGCCTCAGCGGGAGTGAGGAAGAGGGGAAAGGGGGAGATGGAAGACGGAAGACGAAAATCTCCCCTCTGCTCCTCTGCCCCCCTGCCCCCCTGCCCCCCCCCTCCCCCCCCCCCCCCCCCCCCCCCTCAACCGACCCTTTCCTCCACCACAATGGTAATTTCCGCCCCCTGGTCTTTATTGGGTGTTTTTGGTTGGTTG
>NZ_JARFTR010000153.1 GCF_029167235.1 Kamptonema sp. UHCC 0994
TATATAACGCCGCCATCTTGGCGGTAAAGTCACCGCCAAGATGGCGGCGTTACGGATATTTTTGCGTAAGCAATCTTCAAGTTTGTGGCTGGCGAATTGCATTGCGAAACTCAACTATTGCATCATATTGATCCGGCATATTTGCACAGCGAACTAACAAACCTAAATCCAACTCTGGCAGTAATTCGCTGTGTTCCAATTGTTCATATTGCTGCTCTCGTAAACAATAGATAGAAAGCTGACCTCTTCGCCAAAACCACACTTCAGGAACTTGGATTCGCCTGTAAATTTCTAGCACATTTACCCCGCCACTGGTAACGACTACTTCTATTACTAAGTCAGGGATGTCTTTCTTAGTCTGCAAATTATAAGACTCATCAGGTTCTTTTCTCCCTCCTAATCCGATATTGCCAATAGTTTTGCTACCACGAGCATAAGCGCGGATACCTTTTTCGATAAAATAAAGTTCGAGTAACCACCCAATAGTGCTCTTACCATCTTCATGTTCCTCAGAAAGTGGAGTCATAATATCTAAAGTTCCGTCAAGGTAGACTAAGCGCACGCCTGGGATACCATCCAATGTTGCTTCTATGGCTTCAAATTTCTCCCAACTAATATCATAGAGCGTGATGAGCTGGGTACTCTCACCGATTGGTTTTTCCAAAACTAGAGGATTCATAGGTAATTCCTAATGGCTAAGTGGTCAGTGGACATCTGTTAAATATTGTACATTACCTGTTGCCAACTTGATTAGGCTAACCCAATAGCCACAATCAAAACATCAAAAATTTTGATGCCAATAAATGGCGCAATCACACCTCCTAATCCGTAAATCAAAATATTGCGTTGTAACAACTGATTGGCACTCAATGGCCGGAACTTCACCCCAGTTAAAGCCAAAGGAATCAAAGCTGGAATAATCAAAGCATTGTAAATTAATGCCGACAAAACCGCAGACTGTCCACTCGCCAAACCCATCACATTTAAAGCGCTAACAGGTGCAAACATTGCTGGAATAATTGCAAAATATTTAGCAATGTCATTTGCTAGAGAAAATGTAGTTAGTGCGCCGCGAGTAATTAACAACTGCTTACCAATTGTCACTAAATCGATCAATTTTGTTGGGTCAGAATCCAAATCAACCATATTCGCTGCTTCCTTCGCCGCCTGAGTTCCAGAATTCATTGCTACGCCCACATTTGCCTGGGCTAATGCAGGTGCATCGTTAGTACCATCTCCCGTCATTGCTACTAATTTACCCTCAGCTTGTTGCTGGCGAATTACCTCAATTTTATCCTCTGGCGTGGCTTCTGCAATAAAGTCATCGACCCCTGCTTCTTCCGCAATTACTGAAGCAGTAATGCGGTTATCACCTGTTAACATAATGGTGCGAACTCCCATCCGCCGCAATTGGTCAAAGCGATCGCGAATCCCTGGTTTAATAATGTCTTTCAGATAGATAATGCCGTAGACATCGTTATCTTGACAAACAGCTAAAGGCGTGCCTCCCAACCGCGAAACTCGTTCGTAAGCGGTATCTAAATCTGGTGGCAAATTGCCGCCGCGCGATCGCACAAACCCCTTAATCGCATCTACCGCACCCTTGCGAACCTCGCGGCGATCGGGCAGATCCGTGCCACTCATCCGCGTTTTCGCCGAAAAATCAATTCCTTGAGCCTCAGATCTCTCAAAATCAACGCTAGCGCCCTGTTTTTCTGCCAAGCGCACGATAGATTTCCCTTCCGGTGTTTCGTCAAATATACTGGCCGCGATCGCGATCGTCGCCACCTCCCCCAAGGAGTGATCATTCACCGGGATAAACTCCTCCGCTAAACGGTTTCCTAGCGTGATTGTCCCCGTTTTATCCAAAATCAGCGTACTCACGTCGCCGCAAGCCTCCACTGCCCGCCCAGAGGTCGCTACAACGTTAAACTGAGCCACCCGATCCATCCCCGCAATGCCGATCGCACTGAGTAATCCCCCGATCGTTGTTGGAATCAGCGCCACCAACAGCGAAATCAGCGTCACCACCCCCACAGGCGTTTTTACGTAATTTCCCACAGGCGGAATCGTCACCACCACAATCAAAAATACCTGTGTTAACACCGCCAGCAACACCGTTAGGGCAATTTCATTCGGCGTTTTTGTCCTTTCCGCACCCTCCACCAGCGCGATCATGCGATCGAGAAATCCTTTCCCAGGATCGGCACTCACCCGCAGCGTGAGCTCGTCAGAAATGATGCGAGTACCGCCAGTAACGGAACTCGCGACATCTGAACCCGGTTCCTTGAGCACCGGCGCGGATTCCCCAGTGATCGCAGATTCGTCCACAGAGGCCATCCCTGCGATCACCTCTGCATCAGCGGGAATAATATCGCCTGAAATCGCTTTGATGGTGTCGCCGCGTCTCAAAGAAGTAGAACTTACCTCCTGAATTGTGCCATCAGGCAAGATTTTGCGGGCAGTTGTTTCTGATTTAGTCGATCGCAGCGCGTCTGCTTGCGCCTTCCCCCGTCCTTCGGCCACAGCTTCGGCAAAATTAGCAAATAAAACAGTAAAGAACAGAATTGCTGTTACTAAAGCATTGAATAATCGCTGATTTTCACCAGGTACTCTGCCAAATAAAGTCGGATCGACTGTTAGTAATGCAGTCACAATTGTACCAACCCAAACAATAAACATTACAGGGTTTTTGAGCAGGATTCGCGGGTTTAACTTCGCGAAAGCATCTTTAAAAGCTCTTTGGTAAAGCCCCTTTGTATTTACTTTTGGTGTGTGTCTGCGATCCTCGCGGGGGCCGCTTGCGCGTCGGGTTTCTTTGGAATCAGAGGGATTAGAAGAAGCCATATTTTATCTTTTTGGTTGTGAACTTATAACATGAGAAATTAATCAGCGCAGGACTTACGTAACGCCGCCCTCTGGGCGGTAATTTACCGCCCAGAG
>NZ_JARFTR010000218.1 GCF_029167235.1 Kamptonema sp. UHCC 0994
CGGTATCTTCACCGCCCAGAGGGCGGCGTTACGGATATCTCCAAGTAGATAATTACCTCTTCCTTCTTAAATAATCTTGAAATGAAAAAAAAGCAGCAACTTTGGCAACTAATACTAATGGCAGTTTTGAGCTTTTACCTAATTATAGGTCAAACGCCACCAGCTTACGCCATGCACATTATGGAAGGCTTCTTACCCGTACAATGGGCAATTTTTTGGTGGATTATTTTTATTCCTTTCTTTATCTTGGGACTAAGATCGATTCAGCGAATAACTCAAGAAAATCCGCAATTAAAATTACTTATTGCCCTAGCAGGTGCTTTTACTTTCGTCCTCTCAGCCCTCAAAATTCCTTCCGTTACTGGTAGTTGTTCTCATCCTACGGGGACTGGGTTAGGAGCAGTATTATTTGGTCCTTTAGCGATGTCAGTTTTGGGTAGCTTAGTCCTTCTATTTCAAGCTTTACTATTAGCTCATGGCGGTTTAACAACTTTAGGAGCTAATGCCTTTTCAATGGCGATCGCAGGGCCATTTGTTGCTTACTGGTTGTATCATATTATCATGCGAGTAAGTGGCAAACAAACAATGGCAATTTTTATCTCAGCAGCCTTTGCCGATGTGCTCACTTATCTGATTACTTCTGTACAATTAGCCTTAGCTTTCCCCGCTCCTGTGGGCGGCTTTATGGCATCATTCATCAAGTTTGCTAGCATTTTTGCCCTCACTCAAATTCCTTTAGCAATTAGTGAAGGATTGCTGACTGTCTTAGTGTGGAACTGGCTGCAATCTTACAATTCCGAAGACTTGAAACAGTTGCAATTAATCAAAGGAGAATCATAATAGTGAATAAGACTAATCAAGGATGGAATAACTGGCTGTTACTAACAGGAGTATTGCTTTTAGCTGCGATCCCTGTAATATCTCTCCGAGACGCTGAATTTAGCGGTGCTGATGGTCAAGCCGAGGAAGCGATTGCTGCAATTAACCCTGATTATCAACCCTGGTTTCAATCAGTAATTGAGCCGTCTAGTGGTGAAATTGAAAGTTTGTTATTTTCATCTCAAGCAGCTTTAGGTGCAGGAGTAATTGGCTATGTAATTGGTTTATATCGTGGGCGAACAGAAGTAAAAGAACAAGCAAAAATGAAAGATAAAGCTTGAATAAGCATCCGTAACGCCGCCATCTTGGCGGTTCCTTAAATTATTGTCGATAGATTTATGAGTCTCAAGTTAGACACTCTGGCATACACGAATAGTTTATCTAATTTGCCGCCAGAACACAAACTAATATTTGCTATCGTAGTCTTAACTATTGCCTTATTTGCCCATCCCCCAGTACAAGGTTTAATTATCATCTGGATGAGTATTTGGACAGTAGTTTATGCTAAGATACCTCCAGAAATTTACTGGCGAATGCTCTATCTAGCGGCATTATTTTGGCTAACCAGTTTACCAGCAATAGCAATCAATGGGGTTTCTGTTGCCAATATATCTTTAATTCAAACAGATGCTTTACAGGGAATGACTTTAGGCTCAAATTACTTTTACATCAGCCGCAATGGTAGCGAATTAGCATTGACGATTTTTGCACGCTCTCTCTCCTCTGTTTGCTGTATGTATTTTCTGCTATTAACCGTTCCCTTTGCAGCCATATTGCAGACATTGCGTCGTGTAGGATTGCCTGCCATCCTAACTGAATTGCTGCTGTTAATGTATCGGTTTATTTTTACTTTATTGTCAGCAACGCAGGAGTTATGGATTGCCCAACAATCTCGTGTCGGATATCGAACTTGGCGGACTTCTATTCAGAGTCTAAGTTTACTTGTCGGGCAATTGTTTCACAGAACAATTGCACATTATCATCAATTTTCCCTGGGATTAGAGGCGCGGGGATTTACGGGGGAGTTGCGAGTATGGCATTCGCGTCGCTATTGCTATTCACAGCGATATGCCTTAGAAGCGATTATAGGTTGTGGAATATTAATAGGACTGGAATACTTGAGTAATGTCACAATATTTGCTAGAAATTGAAGACGTATACTATACCTATTTAGGCAGTAAAAATTCAGCTTTAAATGGGCTAAGCTTGCGCTTGGTACCAGGAAAAAAAAGTGCTATTATTGGTCAAAATGGCTGTGGTAAAACAACTATGTTTTTGTTAGCCAATGGTTTGTATAAGCCTCAGCAAGGAAAGGTTTATTGGCAAGGAAAAAAAATTAATTACAGCCGTAATTATCTAATGAATTTGAGACAAAAGGTGGGTTTAGTCTTTCAAAATCCCGAACAACAATTAGTTGCTTTAACTGTAGAAGAAGATGTTTCTTATGGTTTGTGCAATTTGGGAATACCAGCAAAGGAAATTGCAGAACGAGTAGAGCGAGCGCTGATTCAATTTGGACTTTCAGAACTGGCAACACAACCAGTTCACCATTTGAGCTTGGGACAAAAAAAGCGGGTTTCTCTTGCTGATGTTATGGTATTGAAACCAGAATTATTATTGTTAGATGAACCCACAGCCTATTTAGATCGTCTTCATACGCGCCAGTTAATGATTGCCTTAGAAAAAATTCACAATTCTGGGACAACAATACTGATGGCAACTCACGATTTAGATTTAGTTTATCGCTGGGCAGATTGGATTTTTGTAGTTGATAAAGGGCGGTTAATTCTTGAAGGAAGTCCTCAAGATGTATTTGCTCAGCGAGAAATTATGGAGGAGTTACAATTGGGTGTACCCCTGGTGTTTGAGATGTTGTCTGAGGTATCGGAGGTAATGGGTTTGCTTGATTCTCAACAAGACAATTCAACTGCATACATTATTGTCAAACAGTTGCAGGAGCGAATTTTAAAGATGTTACAAAATTTTTGAGCAAAATCTTATCGGTAAAAAATTGTTTATATATTGTTTGTAACGCCGCCCTCTGGGCGGTATCCTTAC
>NZ_JARFTR010000239.1 GCF_029167235.1 Kamptonema sp. UHCC 0994
ATATAATTAACTAATAACTTCGCCATCTTCTCATCATGGTACAGTTTAATCAAGAAACTCGTTTACCTACTAGCGCTGAATTACCTAGTTCAGATGATACTCCTGTGGACAACGAAAATCAAAATTTTCTGCCCAATTTACTCTTATTCTTACTCAAATTTCATTGGAGTAAGCGTAATGACTGGTTTTTTGGCGTGGATATGGGGGTTTATCACACAACTGGTGTGAGCCACTTAGTCCCAATCATTCCCGATGGCTTTTTGAGTCTGGGAGTTGAGCGTTTTAAAGGTGATACTTTACGTTTAAGTTACGTTCTTTGGGAAGAAAATAATATTCCTCCCATTTTCGCCCTAGAGGTTGTTTCTCAAACTTATGGCGGCGAATACGATAAGAAAATGGACATTTATGCCGGCTTAGGTGTGTTGTATTATGTCATTTACAACCCCTATTATTGGCGACGGGATTTGCATCAAACTTTTGAAGTTTATCGCTTAGTTGATGGCGAGTATGAATTGCAAATTGGCGAACCTTTCTGGATGCCAGAAGTGGGTTTAGGAATTGGCAGAGGCAGATATCAAGATGGTGCTAAACAGTTAGAAGTGCTGTACTGGTTTGATGAACGTGGTTCTCGGTATTTGACAGCCGAAGAAAAAGCTGAGCAAGCCGAAGAACGACTCAATCGCTATCGACAGCAATTTGGCGAACTGCCATAATCTGACTTATCTGACTTAGGGAAGTGTCATAAAATAGGGGCTTATTTTTATATATGTAGTTGCGCTTTAGAGTTCTCTTATGATATAAAAGAGCGCTGAAGCGCAACTACGTACCTTTGTTTTTAGCCAATCAAGAAAGTGCCATTAGGAAGTACCCCTTGAACGGTTAAACTTAAATTTGCGCCTCCCTCAATCACACCAAGTACGTCTCCAAACCGTGTTTGGATAGATAGATCGCCACCTACAGGAACGAGATTGTAGTTAGTCAATGAGGAGCCTTGCAACTGGATAAAATCATTGACTACATCAAAGTTCCGAATGGTAGCTTGACCATTACCCAAATAAAGCGGTGTGGGTGCGGTATTACCGGAGGTAGCAGGAACTCCCAGCACGAAATCATCGCTGCCAGCGCTCCCGATCAGGACATCAAATTCATTAGTTCCAAAACTTTCGTACTGGCGATTACCGTTCGGATCTATGCCTACTTCAACTCCGATAAGTTCGACATTTCCCACGCCAACGCCTGTTATGATATCGTTACTTCGAGTGCCAACAAAAGTTGCTGAACGGTTGACCTCAAATTGCCCAAATTGGAAGTAGTGATCCCGACCTGTTTTTAAGGCTCCAGAGTCGATAAATGGTACAAGGTTGGGATTTTCTGTTAAGTATTCTGGTTCAAAGAAAGAAGTACCAAAACGTCCTTCTTTGACACCGTATTTGATAAAGTGTTGGTATCCCGATTTGAAAGTTCCATTCTGAATGAATGGCAGTAACTCTGAGTTATTTTTGAGATAAAAATCTTCGTTATACTCAGGAGATACTTGAGTGCGGCGACCACCTTCATCGTAACCAAATTGAATAAAGTGATCTAGGCCAGAAGCAAAAGAACCATTGGGGTTGACGGGACGGACAAAGGCTGCGATGTCGGGATTACCGGTAAGATAGGTATTTTCGTCAAAATACCGCGATATTTTAGTTAAACCAGCAGCTTGACCATACTTTTGAAAGTGTTCTAAACCAGATTTGACTAATCCTTGAGCGACAGCATCTTTCACAAATCCATATTGAGAAAGATAGTATTGTTCGTCAAAAATGTCGTAGTTTGCCATGATTTCCTCTTGAAACTGCGATAAAGTTTATGCCCAAAGTTAATAACTTTGAGTTGTTTTCAAATGGATCTAACTGACTTGAGCTAAATTTATTCTACAGTGATTTCGCAGAGCTTTATGGAAAGTTCTCAAGTAGATTTTAGCAGTTTCTATAGTATTAGAACCTCTATCTTGAGATGGATTTCTATTTAAGAATAAAAAATACAGCGGGAACCGCTGTAAGGACATGGCACTTCGACTTACCCAATTCCCAGTATGCGCCGCAAATAATTCACAAAACTCCAGTAAAGTTGCATCGGGATTTTCTGCCACTTATCTATTATCCATTAATTCTGGCGTGAGTATAAGGCCTCGATAGACTTGCTCGATCGCGAAACTCAAATTAATGCTTTTTAGTTCTACGGTGTCGCCTGCTTTGTAGTTAATAATAATCCATTCTCCTGTCTCTTTTTTGTGATATAAATCCATTTCAATACTGGTGGAACTAACTAATAAGTAGTCTTGTAAAATTGGGTTGTGGCGATACATTCTAAATTTGCTGCCGCGATCGTAGGCTTCCGTGCTAGGGGATAAAACTTCAACGATTAGGCAGGGATAGGTAATGTATTGGGTTGTGGTTCGATCGCGATCGTCACAAGTTACACTAGCATCGGGATAGGTATAGTCATTAGTTTCAAGAATGTTAACCTTGATGTCAGAATTACCGGTTATGCAACTCCTACCTTCTAAATGAGTCTCAAACATGGCGGTAAACCGAATGGCGATGCGTCCATGATTAACGCTACCGCCGCTCATGGCGTAAACTTGACCGTTGATATATTCATGTTTTTCAAGTTGCTTTTCTTCCCAAATAAAATATTCTTCGGGAGTAAGTTGTGGGGAATTGTCTTTGACTGCAATCATGGTTTTTAGAGAATAGTAATATAAAGATTATACACCAGTTCTCAAAGTAATTGAGGTACGCAGCTACCTACCAATTACCAAGTAGATTACGTAACGCCGCCTTCTAGGCGGTAAAGATACCGCCTAGAAGGCGGCGTTACGGATAGTTTTGCGTAAGTCCTAATTTAT
>NZ_JARFTR010000299.1 GCF_029167235.1 Kamptonema sp. UHCC 0994
TTAATAATAAGTTAAAGCTGTTAAAACGCAGTGGATTCGGGTTTAGAAATTTTAAAAACTTTGAAATACGAGCTTTGCTTTTTTGGCATTTTCCTAAAGAATTAGCATACTAAGTACGGAAGAACCATAAGTCTTGAGATCGGGAGAGTCAGTCTCAGCAAAAACTGCTTTAAGATAGCCATCCCAATAACCAGCACAGTTCCCCTAGATGTATAGCCAGCAGGCTTAAGAGCTAACAAATAGGAATAGTAAGAACCATCTTTTAAAGCACTAACATTCAAACTTGGAGTGACCTTAACTTTGCAATTGTAAGGATTATCAACCTCACTTAAAACAAGTTCAAGAGGGGACTCAAGAGCATAAGCAGGCTGACTAACATCAGAAAGCTTAAGTAACCTATCTAAAAGTTGAAGATTATCAGCCATTTTTTACGGTGCAATAACACAAGTTGGTAATGTAGTTGTAGGCAAAATTACTTTTGGTGGTTCTCCAAATCCTGTATAAGAAACCAATAAAGCAATAAAAGCTCCTTGAACTAAGAATAAAAACCAACAAATCAAAAGATGGTCAAAAGAACGATCGTAATCAATTCTCATACACGTCTACGCCGCCGCCAAACTTTTTCTTCCCAGGTTTCAGCAATTATCGTTGTTGATGTAGTTGGATGTGTCGATGTTACTGTCGGTTGAGCAGCAGACACAACTACAGAAGCTAAAATGGCTTCAACTAACATAGTAAAGTCCTCAAGAATTATAGAAATAGTAAAACTAATCTTTAAATAAAACAATCCGAGAAAATACGTAATTATTTTCACTACGCATTGTCATTTTCACTATATATTGCAATTTTTAATTAAAGATGAGATTCTAAAATCACAATATTAGTGACAGCAAATGAACATAAGAACACAAATTGAAATCTTAAACTTTCTAAAAACCCCGCAAAAACTACGACAAAAACAGTCGCCGTCAGACCATCCAGAGTTCTACGCAGACACCTTTTTTTTAGGGGGGGGAAGAGTACAGTTAAATTTTCGACTTAGACGATCGCCCCCAGGAGCGGATAAGATGAAGAACTTCTTCGACAGTTGCACCAAAGGCGATCGCCTCTCTGACTTGTGCCGCCCTGGAAGATGAAATCGGGTTAGTGGAATTGCCGCCGGGGATGTGCTGATGATTTACCCCGTTGCGATCGCGCCATGAAAATCTGAAGTATCGGTGGCAACCCTTGGCAGTTCCAGCAGGGTGATAAAGATTTACAGCATCCATGCTCAAGCCGGAAGCCGGGGCAAATAATTCGCTAACAGGCTCAGTCAGGGTTTCAGGCTGTGTTAGCGAATTAATGGCAGCGGAGTCGCCAACAGAGAGAAATAATTCGCTAACAGGCTTAGTAAGGGTTTCAGGCTGTGTTAGCGAATTATCGGGAACAGAACGGCGGTCATCGATGCTGCGCGATCGCTCATATTGGCAAATGTCAAACAACGACAATTGGCAAAAAACAGAAGTAGTTTTAAGTTTAACCATGTGCGATCGCTAAGTGTTTTTAAAAATCGTCATCCATCAAAGCAGATCGAACAATTTCCATAACTGCATGGTGGTAAGACGCGAATCGCCACCGCATCCAAAAACCTCGCTACTTTTATTCCCCCGGTGGTGAACTCCCAGTTCGCTTGGGAGGACCAAAACTGTCAGGCAGTTCCTCGATTGACTTTCCTTTTGATTTAAGTAAACGGTTGAGAGCTTTGATTTGAGGAAGCCCTAAACTTGCAGGGGTAACTCCTCTTTCCCAATTGCTAACCGATTTAGAGGAAACTCCAATAATTCGAGCAAGCTGTTCTTGTGAGAGGTCTAGCTCCTCCCTAAGTGTTTTCAATGGAGACCCCTCCTCTGGCTGTTCTGACTGCTGATGGCTCCGTTTCATAATAATAGCAATTATTTCTAGAAACAGTTACTTGACAAATCGAAAGTTTTGCTAGAAACTGTTTCTAGTGGGTAGACACACGAAAGGCGACTCAACGAGCCGGACATGGGTATGACGTGACTTGTAAAGCGCCTTAGTTGCAGTCTCTCATAGGTAAATTCACTGATAGGTAAAGTTAGTTGAAACTTTGCAGGAGACTTTTATGGTTGAAAATCAGTTTTCTATCGGCGACTTAGTAGCGCACAAGCATTATCCAGAGAAAGCGATCGGTCGCATCACCCAGTTTTATGCCAGCGGTCGGGTGGGAGTTGATGACGGATGCCGACCTCGAAGCTTCCTTAGATTGAGCATGAAGAAGAGTTGGATGCGATGGCTACGCCCGCCGAAGGCATCAGCACTGAATGCTGTGAGAACGATCCCTGCATTGACTGTGACGATTATTGCGACTGTTCAGACTGTTCAGAATCAGAAGGTGAGGACACTGAGTCAGAAGTGATGGAAATTCCACCGCTGGAAGTTAAGGAGTTGGAGGATGCGATCGCACCGGGGGAAGTTCCGCCGCTGAAAGTTGAGGGTGTGGAGGATGCGATCGCTACTTTCTCTGTAATTGAATTTTCCCCGGCGCTAATTGAGGCATTGACCGAGGCCATAAACGCTCAATTCTCCGAAATTGAGGAGTTGGATGCGATCGCTTCCTCCCCTAATTCAAAATGAATCCTGCACTTTACATCGACCCCAACTCAGTAAACAAATCAAACCCTTTACGGAAAATCCTAGAAGATTTAGCATTAGTAGAAACTGAGTGGGAATGGCCCTATGTCGCCTACAAAAACGTAGACACAGAAATTCAATCAGGATTTCTCAGTTACATCCGTATCGGCTACTTCTTAGACCGGATGCGATATCACAAACTGTATAAAA
>NZ_JARFTR010000169.1 GCF_029167235.1 Kamptonema sp. UHCC 0994
CCGCCGCCGTTGGTGCCGCCGCCGCCGCCGCCAAAGCCGCCCACGCCGCCACTGTAATTGCCGCCGCCGCCGAAGCCGCCCACGCTGCCGCCGTAATTGCCGTTACCTCCATAAGCACCAGCATTGCTAGTGCTGCTTGCAAATAGCCCGCCACCGCCATTGTTGCCACCGTTGCCGAACATTCCGGCACCACCGTAGCCCAAACCTGCTTGTTGACCATTACCGCCGATCGCGCTGTTATTGCTAAAAGTAACGTTGTTGATACCGACAGTGCCATCATAGATGAATAAACCGCCACCCATACCCGCACCGCCACCACCTTCATTACTACTCCCTCCTTGGGCTTTGCTGTTGGTGACAGTCATGTTGGAGAAATTGACGGTTCCCGACTTGACAAAGAAGGGGCGAAAAGTATTGCCGCCATCGACACTAAAGTTATTGCCAATAAAATCAATGTTGCTGTTAACTAGGGTCAGCATCACCCCCCCAACCGTGACATTTGTGCTGAGGGTAATAGTGTCATCCCCGGCTGCGGCATTCGCATCTAAAATGGCTTTGCTTAATGTGCCTGCTACAGTGCCAGTGCCATCATCTGCTGCTACCGTGACATTAAAGTTAGCTAGTGTATATTCATAATCTTTCATCGCCTCCCGATTAAAGGGCACGGCGGCTTCTATCTTGCCCGTTGCTATTTCTAAATCCCAGTCACCACCTAATGCTTGATTTCCCGTCAAGTCGTTAGAGGCTGCGACATCTGCTCCGGTGAGTTCGCTCAATCGGTTGACAAAATTCTTGCCAGTTTCCCCGGCGGCTACGTCGCATCCATATAATAGGATATCGCCATTTTCAGTTAGGGCATTTCCCCACTGTTTTAGCTGGGTGTTGAAATTTTCTATGTCATTCCCATTCAGTACATCTGCACCCAGTTTTAAACTGCCTTCGCTGCCGTGAGAAACTATGTGTACGGCTTCAATATCTTTTTGATTAGCTAAGGTATTAGTAATTTGTTCGATGCCGCTCAAATTTTCATTTAAAATGAAAATTTGAGCATCATCGGCGTTATGAATTAGGCTTTGATAGTCTTGTACTGAGGAGTCAACAAAAATGATTTGCTTAGTCATAGTGGATTAGCCGATTTTTTTGCGAAGGGATTTGATTCTTAGGTACGTAGTTGCGCTTCAGCGCTCTTAAGATGGACTGAAGCGCAGCTACGTACCTCCTGTTCAATGCACCAACTGCGTAAAAACCGCGACCATGATATTGTAACTCTATCGTAAAGGTAGATGTCAATAACTAAAGAAGTGATATATATCACTGACAAACAAATAAAGTCCGGTTAGTATACGGACTTTATTAAAAGCTATAAAATTTTTTAGTTTTACTCTGCAAACCTAGACAGTAATTCTTCACGGGATAATTGCAGAAGCAAAGGAGCAAACTCCTCCGGCGGTAAGGCCAATAATGGTGATATGATTGCTGCTAGTTCCTCATCTAAGGAACCAAAGCGCAACGCCAATAGATTTTCTATAACGCCGCGCTGTCCCTGCTGGAGTCCCTGCTGGAGTCCCTGCTGCTGTGCTTCTTGTCTGCCTTCTTGTCTAGCCTGTTCCAATTGTTGATCGTAAATGGGTGATAATCGCATAGCTAACTCCTGATCTTCGGGATCTTTATTGGGGTTGACAAGTAAATTTGCTCTCAACATACTGAGCATTTTTAAAGCATTTGTTCGGAATGGATGCGACACTGGAAGTGCTTCTATTTCCTCGATCTCCCGCTTCTGAACATTGCCTTTGCCCAGAATCCTTAACCACAGAACTTCTTGTGATACAATTCCCAATTAAACGGAAACGATATCATGCTGAAATATATATTATTTAGCTTTCGCTACAATAGCACTAGCACGGCTATTTGTTGCCTCTGTCCAAAAAGATAAACTATTAAATCGCTCAAATAAATCGGGGGGTAAAATCGTTTTTCTCGGTTTAAATTCAACTTGCGATCGCACTTGATGTAACCCTTTTGTTTTCAATCTATTATCAAATTCTGGCTCTTGATATTCAACACGATCGAAATCATGCTCAAAAGGTTCTTCACCCAGAAATTGATAAATTAACGACATGGTTTTAGCCGGCCCTTTCGTTAATAAATCGTAATCAACCAATAGGATAGATGCACTCTGTTCGCTGTAGAATGATTCTTTCAGGGCGTTATAAGCATAACCAACTAAACGCGAACCTTGACTTAATGCCTCCGTGCGACTATAAACTGTAGCGCGTTCCGCTGGATTATTAAATAACCGGGAAACATCAAAGGCATTGCGCCGAATTAATAGCTCGATGCTATCCATAATCCAGGCAATATTTCTGACACAGCAAATCACTTTAGCTTCGGGAAATAGTTCCAGAATTAATGGCAATTTGCTACACCAAAGGCGATTAGTGTCAAAGATAATTTCTGGGTCGGCTTGCGGGTGATAATAAGCAGAAAAGATGCTCAAAATTAGCGCCCGTTTTTGTTCAGGAGAAATAAATACCGAAAACTCATTATCTTCGCTCATCGCTTCCAACATTCGCTCAACTAAACCCCCAACAGGGGAAGTCATAGCGGCGTGAAAGCGAGGATTTTGCCGGAGTAATGCTGCTAGCAAAGTAGAGCCAGAGCGGGGTAAGCCGGAGATAAAGTGGACTTTTTGAAGCATTTTGTTTTGTTGGCTCCTCCTATACAAATAATATTCCTAAGTTATAGCAACCGCCAAGGGGGTTAGGACGTTCCGTAACGCCGCCATCCTGGCGGTA
>NZ_JARFTR010000253.1 GCF_029167235.1 Kamptonema sp. UHCC 0994
TTTGTAGGTGTGTGTTCCATTGCGACTTATTAAATCCTTCTCCTAACATCATAAAGTTGACGGTTTCACATACTGAAGAGTGAAATATTGGTGTGTAAGCACTCAAAAACATTTCTAGCTGAGTTTTGCCTATGGCATTCAACTCATCTATAGGTGTCGGGATTGCTTTGCAGTATGTAAGTGTCATCTGATTATAGAGCTTGATTTAATCTTGCTTTATTTGTGTATCGTGATACTCACAAACAGCAAAAACAAGTTCAGATTAGTCTGTCCACTGCTTTACCGAGAATTACCTGTTTAAAATGTAGGTAATTTTAGGTATTTTGTCAACTGCCGATAACCCTACAAGATTTGTTCGCGATCGCATTTATAGCAAGCGCCAAGGCGGTTGCTATAACAGTTAGCCGTTAAGAGTTAACCGCTAACCGTTAACCGTTCACAATTCAAGGCAACTCAACGGAAGTCGGCTTAGCAATATGCGGTAATCCCCAACCCAGTTTTTCCCGCAGAATGTGGAAAAACTCAGCAGGTTGCAGCCGAATAAACTTAGCAGTATAGGGCGATCGCGAAACTCGCACTCTATCATCTGGCAAAACATAACATCCCCCGTTCCCATCCGCCACCATCACCAACCGATTCGGGCTCGCAGAATAAATCGTCACCTCTTCAGTATCGGCAAACACCAAAGAGCGAGAAGCCAAAGAATGAGGACAAATTGGCAATAACTGCAACACAGACACCCCTGGTGTAATCACAGGCCCCCCCGCAGACAGCGAATAAGCAGTCGAGCCCGTCGGAGTCGCAATAATTACCCCATCCGCCGCAATATCTACCGGTGCGTGTCGCCCGATCGCCACCTCAAAATGGCACATACAAGTTAGGGGCTCGCGGTGCAACACCATTTCATTCAAAGACAACGCCTCCCACAAGCAGATGTCATCCCGCATCAACTGCACTTCCAGCATTGTCCGTTCTTCTATTTCATACTCCCCATTCATTACCTTTTCCATAGCTTGCGGCAACTGGTTGAGGTAAGTCTCAGTGAGGAAACCCATGTGTCCCGTATTCACAGCCAGCATCGGGATGCCGCAGGGGGCAAGTTGGCGAGATGCAGACAAAACCGTGCCATCTCCCCCTAATACCACTGCAAATCTCATCTCGCTGTCAAAGCCAGAAGGGACAAGCTGATCGATCGGAGTGTGGCACATCGGGCGATCGGGGCTAGAATAGCCCAAAATTCCTCCCGATCCAGAGACGGCACAGACATCCCATCCATAGGAACTCAGCTTGTCTTGTAACTCGGCGGCTACGCGACAAGATATCGGTTTAACGTCGTTGTAGATAATCCCAGCTTTCGGCACTTTAAAATGTAAACGGTATCTTTTGAGTCCGTTTCTTAGTTTTAGCCTGCTCGTACTCTAATTCCTTTAGTTTCTTCAAAATTCGACTAAAGTAGTCTTGCAGGTAAGATTCCAAGGTTGTTGTTTCGGCGGGGTCTAGCCCAAAAACGCTATAGACATCATCCATAGCAGCTTTTATGGGTTTGCCCGTTGCCAAAACTTCGGCAAAAGCCAACCGGTCTGATATGTTCCAAGTCCACTGAAACCACTTCGCTACTTGACTAGCAAGGCGCAATATGCTGTTAGGCGTGCGCGTTACTTTGGCTTGTTTTCCAGACAAGCGTTCGCAGAGGCTGATGATTTCGTCAGCTTCCCAAGCGCGGGGCCCGACGACGGGGAAGGTTTTCTTCTCCGTTTCGGTTACGGAAAGGGCGCGAATGGCAAATTTAGCGATATCTTGAGTATCCATGTAGGCGATCGCAGAACTCGCCCCCGGAACCCAAACAGACTGACTATCTAAAATTGGCATCGCATACTGACCGATCAATCCTTGCATAAAGCCACAAGGTTTCAAAACAGTATAATTTAAGCCGGATTCTGCTAAAAACAGTTCCGTACACCGTTTGATTTCCAATAGCGGTACTTGGGGATATTTCTCAGCATCGAGAAATGAAAAGAAGATAAAGCGCTTGATGTCTGCTGCGACTGCTGCTTGAATCAGTGCTACCTTTCCTTCCCAGTCTACTTGTTTAACGCTCAAGGAGTCGGTAGCTTTCGCAGTAGCAGCATCAATAATGGCTGTAACGCCTTCTAATGCTGGGGGTAAGCTTTTTGGATCGCACAGATTCCCCGGTACGAGTTCCGCGCCCCATTCTTTTAAAAAGGCGGCTTTTCTGTAATTCCGTACTAAACAGCGCACCTGATACCCTTCGTCTAGGGCACGACGAGCCACCTGTCTGCCGAGGGTACCTGTGGCACCTACAATTAATAAAGTCATCAGGTATTTATGAGGAATCTTAAACTTTCTAACGATATTATCAGAACTTTTCTCATTTTTTAACAAAAGTTAATAAAAATCGTAAAAATTTTTAAGGTTGTGGTTTGTGGGGTCATACCAAATACGGTAAAAGAACCACAAGGGGTGTAGGGGCGGGTTCACCAACCATCTGTAATACTTTCCAGAGGTTCTGTAAACCCGCCCCGCCCCACCAAAGATACATTAGAAAAACTTATTCTTCGCCGCCTTGAAGCTTGAGTAACAGGAAGCCACCAGCTAAACCTACGAGAATTAGGGTAAAAGACAAAAATGCGGCATTGAAAATTTCAGGGTTCATGTTTTTTATATCTCCTATGCGATCGCGATCGAGTTAGATTGCAATAATATCATTATTGTTCGTAACGCCGCCCTCTGGGCGGTACAGACAGGAACCG
>NZ_JARFTR010000272.1 GCF_029167235.1 Kamptonema sp. UHCC 0994
GGTAAAATCACCGCCAAGATGGCGGCGTTACGTAATCGTACATAAGTCCTGTTAATGTCAACATATAAATAATGACAAAGCACCCACAAAATTATTCAAACTCCCCCATTTGGCAACCCTTCACCCAAATGAAAACAGCCCCCCCACCTCTGAACGTTGTGCGAGGAAAAGGAGCAATATTAGAATTAGCAGATGGGCGGCAAATTCTCGACTGCATTTCTAGTTGGTGGGTGACAATTCACGGACACAGCCATCCCGTACTCGCCAAGGCCCTTTACGAACAAGCCCAAAAATTAGAGCACGTAATCTTCGCTGGTTTCACTCACGAACCAGCCGAAAAACTAGCCAATAAATTGTTAACTCATACCCCAAAATCTCTTGCGCGAGTTTTCTTTTCTGATAACGGATCGACGGCCGTTGAAGTTGCCCTAAAAATGGCCTATCAATATTGGCATAATCTCGGAGAAACCAATCGCACCAACTTTATTAGTTTTGAAGGAGGCTATCACGGTGATACTATTGGAGCAATGTCAATGGGTGGAAGTTCCCTCTGGTGGCAACCATTTAAACCTTTAATGTTTGCTACCGATATTGTTCCTTATCCTGCCACCTTTGACAACGATACCGAAGTAGAAACTCGCGAAGCATTAGCTTTAGAAAAAATCGAATTTTTGTTAAAACAGAGTGATAAATATGCCGGAATTTTCATCGAACCCTTAGTACAAGGTGCAGGGGGAATGCGAATGTGTCGCCCTCAATTTTTGCAAGCCCTAGAAAAAATTGCCCATCAATATAATGTCTTATTGATTTATGATGAAGTAATGACAGGTTTTGGTCGAACTGGCGAACTATTTGCCTGTTTGAAATCCACAACTTCACCAGATATTCTTTGTTTATCTAAAGGTTTATCTGGAGGCTGTTTGCCAATTGCCGTAACCCTAGCAACGGAGAAAATTTACCAAGCCTTCTGGCAAGATGAATCTGACAAAGCTTTTTTTCACAGTCATTCCTATACTGGGAATCCATTAGCTTGTGCAGTCAGTGTAGCATCTTTATATCTGCTGGAGCAAAACCCCGAAGCCTATCAAGGGATGGAAAAACAGCACCGCCGCTACCTGAATCAATACCTAAAATATCATCCCAAAATAGAACGGATTCGCATTTGTGGTACAATTGCAGCAATGGACATAAAAACTAAAAATGTCCCCGGTTATTTTAATCAAATTGCTCAACAGTTAAAAGCACGATTTCTAGAAGCCGGATTTTTACTCCGTCCCTTGGGAAATACACTTTATTTAATGCCTCCTTACTGCATTTCTCCAGATGAACTAGAATCTATTTATCTGGCAATTCGCCAAATCTTGAATACTCTCTAACCCCTTGACTTTTACTAACATTTCGCTTATGAATCTCCCTAATTGGAACGGCTTGGCTGACAGTGCTTTGGCTGGAAAATGCCTCTCTCGCGAGGAATCTTTAGCCGTTTTAACCGCACCCGATGACGTTTTACTCGAACAACTAAGTGCAGCTTATCGGGTGCGGCGACACTACTGGGGAAATCGGGTAAGATTGCACTATTTACTGAATGCTCAAAGTGGCCTTTGTCCAGAGGATTGTCATTACTGTTCTCAGTCCAAAATTTCCACAGCAGAAATTGAAAAATATCCGCTTTTAGCTAAGGAGAAAATTCTGGATGCAGCGGAAAGAGCAAAACAGTTAAAAGCGGGTACATTTTGTTTGGTAATTTCTGGTCGCCAACCTAGCGAATCTACTTTTAATCGAGTTGTAGATGCAGTTGAAACTGTCAAGGCTAACTACGATCTTAAAATCTGTGCTTGTTTGGGATTATTGAGTGAAGAACAAACTCACCGCTTAGCAAAAGCTGGCGTAGATCGAGTTAATCACAATCTCAATACTTCCGAAGAATATCACTCAGAGATTTGTACTACCCATACTTTTGATGATAGAGTTGAGACGGTTAATCATGTGAAAGCAGCCGGAATTACAACTTGTTCTGGTGGAATTTTGGGAATGGGTGAATCTGATCATGATGTCATTAATTTAGCGCTTTCCCTCCGGGAGTTGGGAGTTACTAGCGTCCCCGTTAATTTTTTCATCCCTATTCCCGGTACGCCATTTGCCGATGTAAAAACGTTAAATCCTCGTCAATGTTTGCGAATTCTCTGTTTGTTCCGATTTTTGCTTCCCAGTCAAGAAATTCGGATTGCAGGGGGGCGAGAAGTGCATTTGCGATCGCTACAACCTCTCGGACTTTATGCTGCAAATTCTATCTTTGTGGGTGATTATCTCACGACTCCAGGTCAAACAGCCAATCAAGATTGGGAGATGATTGGGGATGCAGGATTTGTGCTAGAAGCTTCAGATGGTTCTCTGTTAGAATAGGCTAATTGTTAACTGTTAACTGTTAACTGTTAACTGTTAACTGTTAACTGTTAACTGTTAACTGTTAACTGCTAATTGCTAATTGGTAATACTTTTTTCCTATTCCTTCTTCCTTCTTCCTTCTTCCTTCTTCCTTCTTTCTCGTTAATTTTGCTGTTCTAGCCAAACTACTCCATCTTTAAATAGCGGCTTTTGGCGCAGTAAGGAACCGAAAGGTACATCTCGATTTAAACGGGGTGCTTCCTGTAAAAAGTTGCTGTATTGGCGAGTTCTCCAGCCGTAGCGTGCGAAAAATTTTGGCCCTTCTGCTGGTGCAAATTGGAGTTTAGCATTGGCTGCGTTAAAAGATTTACCCCACTTTTTTTGCACTTGCTGCATTAAAAATGGCGAGGCTAATTCGCATACCCACCAGCGGAAATTAACATATCTCCGCAAATCAATTGCTAGAGATCCAACTTGTTCAGAAGTTAAATAAGCTAAGAGTCCTTCAGTAATAATTAACACTTTATTACTAGCAGCGCTAACTTGAGCAAAAAGCTGATTTCTTAACGAGAGATTTGTTAAATCTAGAGGAACAATTTTCAGATTACAAATAGGTTTTTCACTAGCAAGTTTTTCCTGTTTGTAGGATGCGATCGCAGGTAAATCAACCTCAATCCACTGTAGAGAGGCGGGTAGTGACATCCGGTAAGGACGAGTATCCAAACCCGCAGCGAGGTTGAGCACGGTATCCACGCCGTCGCTGCGGATGCTTTGCGCGATCGCCTCGTCGATCAGACAAGTACGGATAGCTACGGCCAAGCCTGCCTTGTCAGGAGGCCCGCCAAGGGCTAAAATGAACTTTTCCCCGCGATCGCCTCCCAGCATTCGCGCCAATGGATCGCAGAAATTGGCATCTAAGCGATCGCTTTCAATTGCACGCGCGATCGCAATACCGAAGGCCGTATCCGATATACTCTCAATTGGCAGCAAACTATCATTCATATAAGCAAGGCGAAAGATAGGACATTTTAACTATTTCTAAATAATAAGGACTTACGCACTTCTAACGTAACGCCGCCGTCTCGGCGGTATCTTTACCACCCAGACAGAGTGTACAACAATGCGTAAGTCATATAATGATAGGATAGCATTATTAAGCACGGCCACAAACGATCGAGGAGAATTATAAAGTGATTATTACTTCCCAGGAAATTGCAAAGTTTCGCTCTCAATTAGCTGATTATTCAGAAGCTTTAAAAGCGCTGGATGTAATTGAAGACTGTGAAGGAGATGTAGAAGATGCAGCAATATCTATGGCAATTCAAGTCGGACAAGAACCCAATACCTCTGACAATTGGCTATCAAGTTTAGCTAAAAGATGCCGTGTTGTTCTCTGCGAAGAAGAGGTAAGAGCAAATTTAATAAATGGACTATTAAAACCAGCAGTAGAAGCTTTGATTGAAGCCAAACTTTGTCCCGATATTTTAGCAACTCCTGTGGTTATTTATGTGGTCAAAACTGGAGTCCAAGATTTTTGCGAACCCCTTGATTATCAACTTTAATAGGCAATGAAACTCGGACTATTTTTGAGACATCTAGGAACGCCCCTCATCTATTATCCTAAGCTAGCTAAATTTACGGGTGGTGTGGCTGCTTCTATCCTATTTTGCCAAGTATTTGACTGGCAATCTCAATTATCTCATCCCCAAGAATGGGTCAAAATTACAAGCGATGAAATTGAAAAAGCAACAGGTTTAAACCCTAGCGAACAAGAACTAGCACGCCGTCAACTACAAGAGCGTTTGTTACTCAAAGCAAGATTAGTTAATGATACCACCCTAGAACTTTGGGCAGATATTGACGCTCTTGAGAATAAACTCGATAATATTTTCACCGCTCAATCTTCAGATATAATAGCACAGAATATCTGCCAAACAAAAAATCCTCCTGTAGAAGTAGTGACTAACTACCCTACCTCAAATTTAACTATTAAAACTGATAAATTTTTCGGTCAACCTCGCCAACTAACAACAGTTAGAGTTACCCCCCATTATAAATTTAGTGGCCCTTGGCAGTCTGATGAGCAATTCGAGGAATTTCAGCGTATCTTATTAGAATACTATAAAAATCAAGGTCATCCGAATCCTTCTAGATCTGTATTTTACGAAATTGATAACATGACAAAAGGCCTTATATCTCCCTTATGGGATGATTTCATCTCAGGGAAACCATTGGGAGAAAGCCAGAAAGTCAAGCGAGAATGGGAAATAGAACCGGGAGTGTCTTATCCAGCTTTTGAAGAAGAAAGGACACAATATTATGTTCACAAAGGCGAACCCTTAGAACAGGCAGTTTTAAAGGCGCGATCTGACTTGAGAAATCCAGTTTTAGGCCGCGATTTGTGGGAAGGATTTTTGAGAAAGTGCGATCGAATAGCTGATGAGGCTATTAAGGCTAAAAAGATGGGAGTCGAGACACCTTATCTGCCACCTTCTTTTACCGAAAAGCCTCAAATTACAAAAGAAAGTGTGATTAAAAAATTAGGAATTATCGCACCGCAATTTTCCTTAGAGTCATCAAGTTCTAATATGCTTTCTGCGGTAAATTTAGAACAGCAGGAAATAGAGGAAAAACCATCTCAATCAGCAGATGAAATTCCGAGTATTGCTTCTTTGCAGGAGGCGTGTAAAACTCCTATTGGGAGAAAGATGATTGAAAATTTAATTGCTAAAAATCCAGAGTGGGGATATGAAATGGTTGATGGTCAAGTCATAGAGTCTATTCCTTTTTAGAGGTAAATATGAAGCAAATTAGTGATATTAATCCTTTAGAGTTGGGACGGGAACCCCTTTCTGAGAAAGCCAGAGAAAAGTTGCGTCGGGAGAGAATTCAGCAAGAAAAAGAAAATGGCTATCAACTATTAGCTGAACTCTGCTATTTAGGTGAGTATGATGCAGCTAAGCAACTGGCGAATAGAAATCAAAAATGGGGATATGAAATAGTTGACGGGGCAGTGATGGAAATGATAGATTAGTTTAGTATGGTAATTTACTGTCAGGTTAAACAATGACTACCCTTAATGCTAAAAACATTACCCTGAATGAAGTTCGTCATTTTTTTAATTTGCAAGAACAGTTTAATAACACGGACACATTTTCTACCTTATTAGCCCTGGAACCTCTTAGCGAAATTGAACAGCAAGAACTTCTCATAATCCGCAATGATTTCCGTGAATATATTTCAGCAGAAAAACTCTCAGAAGGTCTAGTAAAAGCAATAACTACCTTTCCCTTAATACGATTAGCTGGATTCTATCACCCCCCAATTAAGATCAGTCTCGAACAAGACATCGCCGAGATTAGGATTGAAGATGAAGATATCACACTCACCGGGAAATTGGACATTCTAGCAATCAATAAAACCAAACCAATAACAACAGAAATATCTTTTTGGGTTTTGGTAATTGAAACTAAAAATAGTGCAATTGCCCCCCGTACTGGTTTACCCCAACTACTCACTTATGCCTACAAAAGTTTGGAACGCCAAGAATCCGTCTGGGGATTAGCAACAAATGGAGAGTTTTACCAATTTGTCTATATCCGCCGAGGAGAACAACCAATCTATCAGCTTATGCCATCCTTAACTTTGATGGAGCCTGAACCTTCAATTTTATTGTTACAAGTTCTTAAAGCTATTTGTAAGCTGTAGAATATGCGCTAACATTATACGATCGCTAAACCATCCCCAAACCATGCTAACTCTTAACGCCAAAAACCTCACCATCGGACAAGTTCACCAACTTTTCAACTTCCAGAAGCAATACAATAACTCATTTACGTCCCTATTATCTCTCGAACCCCTCACCGAATTTGAACAGCAAGAACTCACACAAATTAGGGATGACTTTGATAATTACCTCTCGAATGATAGAGTCTTAGAGGGACTGGTAAAAGCTCTAACTACCTTTCCATTAATGCGATTAGCTAAATTTTATCGACACCCAATTAATATTAGTTTAGAACAAGACATTGCCGATCTTCTTATTGAAGATGAAGATATCAAAATTACAGGAAAATTGGACATTCTCGCCGTTAATAAAACCAAACCGATAAACAGTGAAATATCTTTTTGGGTTTTAGTGATTGAGACTAAAAACAGTCTAATTGACCCATTAGCGGGTTTACCTCAACTGCTGACATATACTTCTAAGAGTATAGAACATCAATCCTCTGTCTGGGGTTTAACTACTAACGGTTCGCGCTATCAATTTGTGTATATCCAGCGCGGAAATCCCGCAATTTATCAGCTAATGCCACTGCTGAATCTGATGGAACCTGAATCGTCAATTTTATTATTACAAGTTTTTAAAGCCATTTGTAAGCTATAAAAAAATTGAAGCAGGGAAAATTCCCCACCTCAACTTTTACCTAACTATATTCCCTACAAAATAGGAAAGCTAATTAGTAACCTCTGGTATTCGGCTTGTGAACGATAAAGCTCAACACTTGGCACTGCTTCACGTTGTCAAAACCCATCACGCGGATGTAGCAAGTAGGATTTTCTTGACGGCAAGCGTTAATTTCGCTCATAATCTCTTGGACGCTGCGAGCATGAAATAAAGGCAACTTCCACAGAGTCCAGTAGCGCATTTCAGCAGCAGAGGTTTCGTTGAATTCCACACCGGGAATATAACCCTGATCCAAAATGTATTGCAGTTGCTTAGCAATTTGTGAATCACTCAGCGGTGGCAAATAAGACAGAGTTTCGTAGCGCCGCTCTTTGGGTAAAGTCTTCATCTTTCCTATCTCTTAAATGTGTACGTGATTGCTGTTTCCAATCAACTAACTAGATAAATTATCCAAATTAGTTTCCGGGTCTAATTGTGTTTCAGGATAGCTACGGTCAACAGATATATTTAGTTGCGTAATTCGCTCTAAGTGCTGGCGTTTGTGTCCCATATTTGCCTGCTTAATCCCAGCGCGAACCATTTCCGGCAAATAATCCGCCACTTCTTCTGCCAAATGCTCCCGTACCGTCATAATCCGAAACGCTAACTCTTGGTTTTGTGAAAGTAGCTCTTGCAAATAAACCTCTCCGTCTTGGATTTTTCCCGTTGAAGAAGCATTGCTTAACCAAATTGCCACAGGCGGATTAGTCTCACTCAATTGATCGATCACAATCCGCACAGCTTGATAGGTCAGGTAACTTGCCAACACCTTTGCAGTGTCTTTTGCAACTTGTTTAATATCCATATTTGACCCAGCCCCTTAAAAGTTTTGAGTGGTGGGGCGGTACTTCTATGACCGCCCGGAATATTTAGCTTTGAATTAAGAACTTTCTAACTCAAAACTCAACACTTAGCACTCAAAACTAGAAACTTTAGATCAGACGGTATCCATTGCTTCATACTCGAACTTGATTTCTTTCCACAGTTCGCAAGCAACAGCCAATTCAGGGCTCCATTTGCAAGCTTCGCGGATGATGTCGCCACCTTCGCGCATCAGGTTGCGGCCTTCGTTACGAGCTTGAACACAAGCTTCCAAAGCGACGCGGTTAGCAGTTGCACCGGGAGCATTACCCCAAGGGTGGCCCAAAGTACCGCCACCGAACTGTAAGCAAGAGTCATCGCCGAAGATTTCCACCAATGCGGGCATATGCCAAATGTGGATACCGCCGGAAGCAACGGGCATTACCCCAGGCATGGAAGCCCAATCTTGGGTAAAGTAGATACCACGAGCGCGGTCTTGTTCGATGTGGTCTTCGCGCATTAAGTCTACGAAGCCCATCGTGATGCCTTTTTCGCCTTCCAGTTTGCCCACAACTGTACCGGAGTGCAGGTGGTCGCCGCCGGACATCCGCAAGCATTTGGCAAGCACGCGGAAGTGGATACCGTGATTTTTTTGACGGTCAATTACGGCGTGCATGGCGCGGTGAATGTGCAACAAGATACCGTTGCGACGGCACCATTTTGCCAAGGTGGTGTTAGCAGTGAAACCACCGGTTAGGTAGTCGTGCATGATGATGGGGGTTTTGAGTTCTTTGGCGAACTCAGCCCGTTCCATCATTTCTTCGCAGGTAGGGGCGGTGACGTTCAGGTAGTGACCTTTGACTTCGCCGGTTTCTGCTTGGGCTTTTTCAATCGCATCTTGAACGAACAAGAAGCGATCGCGCCAACGCATGAAGGGTTGCGAGTTGATATTTTCGTCGTCTTTGGTGAAGTCCAAACCGCCACGTAAACACTCATACACGGCGCGGCCGTAGTTCTTCGCAGATAGACCCAATTTCGGTTTGATGGTACAGCCCAGCAAAGGACGACCGTACTTGTTCAATTTGTCACGCTCAACGGTGATACCGTGAGGTGGGCCTTGGAAGGTCTTGAGGTAAGCGATAGGAATTCTTAAATCTTCCAAACGCAGAGCACGTAAGGCTTTGAAGCCAAAAACGTTACCAACCAATGAGGTCAGCAAGTTGGTGACGGAACCTTCTTCAAACAAATCCAGAGGATAGGCAATAAAGCAGATGTACTGGTTGTCTTCACCGGGAACTGGCTCGATGTCATAACAGCGACCTTTGTAGCGGTCGAGGTCGGTCAAAAGGTCAGTCCAAACTGTTGTCCAAGTACCAGTGGAAGATTCGGCGGCCACTGCGGCTCCAGCTTCTTCTGGGGGAACTCCTGGCTGGGGCGTGACGCGGAATGCAGCCAGAATATCAGTATCTTTTGGCGTATAGTCCGGCGTGTAATACGTCAGTTTATAGTCTTGAACTCCGGCTTTATACCCAGCCTTAGATTGAGTTTGGGTTTGAGAATAAGACATAATGTCGCGTCCCTCGATTCGCTTAAATTTTTTGTCTAATGGCAGACTGATAAAAACTATATCAAGAAAGCGATACTGTGTAATTTTAATATTATTTTAATTTACATAAGTTTACTTTATGTTTTTGCAACATTTGAAAATATTATTTAACAATTCTTAAAATATTTTTGGGCGAATAAGTGATAGAGATGTAAGCCGAGCGGACTGTGGGGATGTGGTGGGAGTGGATGGCGATCGCCATCTGTGCCTTGGGAAAACCAGCAGCTCGATGCTGTTAACTAAGCTGGAGTAAATTCCTTTTAACAAGATTTATAATAGGATATCGAGCGACCTAGAATAACACCGAAGTTTTCCCATTATTATAAATCTTGTTCAACCTCCTGATGAGTGCGATCGCACTTGGCAAACTTATGGTAGAGGGACAAATTTGTAGCCAGTGTTTCCTCCTTGTTTAACTTGTACTAAAATCGGCTTACCCGTGCGATCGCCCGTTGGCAAAAACTTCACTTCTTCGCTTGCTCCTGCTGTTGAGAAACTTGGATTTCTGAGTGCTTGTTGCAACCCTTCCCGCGTATTACTTTGCCGCAATCCCACGATGATAGCTTGAGTTGCGTCAAAACTCATTGCTGTTCGCCAATTTACTACTCCTCCCCACCGCTGACGGGCATATTCTGGGAAAGGACTACCGGGATTGGTTTCAGGATGCCAGGGAACAGGCAGAACAAGCCCGTTAACGTCCTTTTGACCTTCTTTTAAGGTTTGATTAGTATAGAGTGTAGTGTTAGCGTAGAGCGGCAATTTGCCTCGATTTATGTGAGCCAAAGACATGGCGCGATCGATGCGATCGACATGGGGTAATACCATCAATCCCTGTGCCCCTTTGCTGACAGCATCAGCCAGCGAATTGTTAGGATTAAAAGAGGGTGTGGAAAAGTCGCAAACAGTGGGAACAAATTTGCCTCCAGCAGCAGTAAGAGATGCCACAAACTCATCTTTAAATGAGATGCTATCCGGTGCTTGCGAGTCAGAACAAATGGCAATATTAATTTTGCCTGTTTTCACTACATAAGTTGCTAAACGAGTAGCCATTAAGCTAATATTAGGTACTGTCCGAAAGATGTAGCTGCCAAATCCTGAGAGATTATTTGCTTGGCTAGTCGGTGTCACCATTACCAGTTTTTCTTGCTGATAGATCGGAGCAGCTTCGAGAGAGGCATTGCTAGCATTGTGTCCAATTACTGCTAGGATACTCCCATCCTTTACTAAGGCTTTGGCAACTTCTTTGACCAACTGTGGATTATTGTCATCGTTGACAATTTCTACTTGCAGTTGTGCGCCATTGATGCCACCATTAATATTGATTTGATCCTGAGCTTGGGCGACACCTCGGAGGATTTCTTGGGCAACATTGGGGTTGCTACCAATGGGGACGCTGACCGCAATTTTTAAGGAAGAACCATTACTTGCTCTGGCATTATTCAAATAGATAACAGTTTCCGGGTCGTTGCGATTTTGTTGCAATGAAGCCTGAAATTTTTGGATGGCTTCTTTGTAATCTCCTTTGGCAAAAGCTGTAACTCCTGCTTGCTTTTCGGCGGTTGTTTGCGATGTTAGTAATATCTGATTTCCTAAACTTAAACGATTGGCAAGCGCCCCAGATGGCTGTGAAATTTTCTGCTTGAATAAACTGGGAAGAAACTTGTATGCGCCAAAGGCAATTAAGATGAAGATAATAATAAAAAAAATGGGCGGTGGACTTGTTCTTTTGTTAGTATTTTGAGACATGATTTGTGTTCCTAATTGTGATATTATTTGGAAGCTGAGCCTTCAGCTACGCATTCCCAGCCTCTAACTGGGAACGAGAAAACGAGAAAGCCTGTAAGGACGGGTTCGCCAATCACATTAAACGGTGCAAATAGATTAAATCAACGATCTCACCTCTTTGACACATAATAAGGATATTCAGACCCTACAAAATTGGTTGTGCCTCAGCCTATTCTTACCACCGCCCACTGCATTAACCCCGATTGCCCAAGGCCTTATCCTCAGACTTGGGGTAATAATTTTTGTCAGAGTTGCGGAGCTCCCCTGCTGCTGCTGAATCGCTATATTCCTCTACAACGCCTCGGAATTGGGGGTTTTGCAGCTATTTACACTGTCTGGGACTTGCAGAGTCAGACAGAACGAGTGCTCAAAGTCTTGCTTGAAAACTCCCCCAAAGCTTTAGAATTGTTCGAGCAAGAAGCGTGGATGTTAGCGAGTTTACGCCATCCGGGGATACCCAGAATCGAGCCGGACTGTTATTTTCACTTGGAACTCCGAATTGTCACAAATCAAGGGAATTACTCGCAACGCCGCCTCCCTTGTTTGCTGATGGAAAAAATTCACGGCGAAACTTTACAGGATATTCTCGACGATCGCCCTCAAGGGTGTCCAGAGGCGTGGATTTTTAGTTGGTTAACTCAAGCGGTGGAGATTTTGCAGGAGTTGCACGATCGCAATATCATTCATCGGGACATTAAACCTTCTAATTTAATGCTTAGGGAGGAAACTGGGCAATTGGTAATGATTGATTTTGGGGGGGCGAAACAGGTGGGGGTAGATGCGGCTAAGAAAGGGAGTTTGAGTTCGACTCGACTGATTTCTCCAGGTTACAGTCCGCCGGAACAAATTGTGGGGGGTGCGGTTGGGCCTGCTGCGGATTTCTATGCTTTGGGCCGGACTTGCATTCACTTGTTGACTGGTAAGTATCCGGCGGATCTGGAAGATCCTTTAACTGGGGAGTTGCGATGGCGACATATTGCGCCTCATAGTCAGAGTTTGGCTAATTTGTTGGATGATATGGTGCGATCGCAGGCGCGGGAACGTCCGGTAAATGCGGCTCAAATTCGCGATCGCCTCGCTAAAATTTCTTTAAGCCAGAATTCGCCGACTTCGATCGTTGCTGTAGGTCAAGGCGTGCTCAATTTTTCATGGGAAGTGTTGGCGACACTAGGTGAAGGAATTGGAAGTTTAACTGTTTTCCTATTTAGTGCGATCGCGCAGACGGTAGTAGCTTCTCTGGATACTGCTTGGGAAATGGTATTAGGCGGACTTGGTGGGAGTGTAGGGGCGATCGGCGGCTTGATTTTGGCTTATTGGTCGCCTTTGGGCCCTCAGTTGGCGAGTTTGCTTAATCAGGGGTTACACGAACTCGTACCCGATCTTACCTTCAATGTCGGGGTAGAGGTTTTGCTGTTTGGATGTGCTGGCTTGGGAACTGCTTTCGGTTTGACGGATGCGGGAGGGTTTCGCCAGCGTCGTCGCTATTGGATGGCGGGTTTGACGGGAATGCTGGGCTATGGATTGGGGGGGCTGTGTTGGGCGAGTGGGATAGATGAGATGATGTTGGTAGGGGCGATGGCGATCGCTTCTGTGACCTTGGGAATGGGTTTGCGTAGCCATCATGGGATTCATGCTTTTGTAGCCGCGATCGCACCTTTTGCTGTGTTTGCTACCTTCAAAACCTTTAATTTTTTCCCTGACAGTTTCTTGCACTTCCTTTTACTCGCTCATTCTCAACCCAATTGGTTACAATTCTGGGGTAGCATTGCCTTTTTTGGCTTAATGGGAAGTGCCATCGGATTGTGTTTGGGCGCGAGTCATTATTTGATTGTTCCTGTATTGCGATGGTTGGGATGGCGCTAGATTGTTAATTGTTAACTGTTAACTGTTAACTGTTAACTGTTAACTGTGATTCTATTCCCTTCTTCCCCTTCTTTCCCTAGCCCCTAGCCCCTAGTTATATTTTAGTAATTTAATGCCACTCACGATTAACCAATTAATTCAATCTAAACAGCAAGGTCGTCAAATTGTAGTTTTGACAGCCTACGATTTCGCTATTGCTCAAATCCTAGATCGAGCAGGTGTTGATATCGTTTTAGTAGGCGATTCTCTGGCAATGGTAGCATTAGGCTATGAGACAACTCTGCCAGTAACTCTCGATGAAATGATCCATCACGCGAAAGCGGTTCGTCGCGGAGTTAAGGAAGCCTTAGTTGTGGTAGATTTACCATTTTTAAGTTATCAAGAAAGTCCGCAGCAAGCAATGCACTCAGCAGGTAGAGTTTTGAAAGAAACGGGGGCGCAAGCGATAAAATTAGAGGGGGGAAATCCCGCGATCGCGCACACAGTTTCTCAGCTAACATCAGTGGGAATACCTGTGATGGGTCATGTGGGTTTAACTCCGCAGTCGGTACACCAACTGGGATATCGGAAACAGGGGAAAACGGCGGAGGCGAGTGATAAAATTTTAGGGGAAGCGATCGCACTGCAAGATGCGGGAGCTTTTGGGATAGTATTAGAGCATATTCCAGCCGATTTAGCGGCTCAAATTAGTCAAAAGTTGGCAATTCCTACTATTGGCATTGGTGCGGGGCCTCATTGTGATGGTCAAGTTTTAGTAATTAATGATTTATTGGGGCTTTCTGTGCGATTGCCTCCGTTTGCGAAGGCTTATACTAATTTGCGGGAAACTATTACTGAGGCCGTGCAGAATTATTCAATGGAAGTTAGAGAGGGGAAATTTCCTGAATGAGGGAAAATATCCAGCAAAAATATCCCGGCGATTGAAATCGCGTCTACACGAACAAAGTCCGCCTTCGCGGACTAATGAGGTTGATTAATTTTTGCAAGAACTCTGTATAATTTCAACCCGCGTAGGCGGGTTTTGTTTGTGTAGACGCGGTTTCAACCGTCGGGTCTATTGGGCTTATCCTAATTATTACCTAAGAAATTGCACTTCTTACTAAAATCACCTTACTATTAACACCACGAGCGATCGCCTCTGGAATATTCCCATTAATTACGTGCTGCAATAATCCTTCTCGACTAGCACCAACCAAAACCACATCAAATTTATTTGTTTCAGCTAAATTAATCACAGATTCCGCAACAGAACTTGATACAATCGGAATAGTTGTTACATTTTTCTGCAATTTACTCCGCAGAAAATCTGCTGATTTTTCCAGTATAGATAAATCGGGACTAACTAATTTAGGATGAAAAACTTGGCAAAGTTCAATTGACGGAGAATTTCCTAAAGAAACTAAAGCTGGTAATAGTTGCATCGCTTCTTGAGCATTTGGCCCGCCAGCAATTGGTACTAACCATTTGTGAAAAGCAGAAGGTAGCAAACAGAAAGATGAATTAATCCCATTTGATGTAGATCTCTCACCTAATTTTACTAACATTACTTCGCAAGCAGCTTGGCGAATAATCGTATCTACCACCGTACCAAAAATTCTGCCTTGGGCTGGGGGTTCGGCGTTCCATCCCATGATCATAAAATCAATATGTTGATCTTTTATAGTTTCTAAAATTGCCCGATCGACATCATGGGCTACTCTTACCTGCGTATGTACAGAAATATTTTCTCTAATTCCTAAATTTTCTGCTTGACGCAACAATCTACGGCTTTTGGTTGTTCTTACGGGTGTCTCAGATGGGGAGTTATGACGCGGAACAATAACGACCTGAAGACAGACTAATTCATAATCGCGATCGCGAGCAATTGTCGCAGCTATTTGTAACAATGCAAATGCTGTTTGGGGATTAGCTAATGGTATTAACAATCGCCCCTTTCCTCCCGTCGTCGATCGCGTTTGATAAACTATATAAGATGGCTCAGAGGGAGGAATTAAAGTCGGAGTTGAGCCACTTAAATGATTAGCTTCGGCTCGAATTAGATCGCTACGAGTGATAATTCCTACTACCTTTTTATCCTCAATTACTGGTAAACGGCTAAGTTGATATCGGTTAAGCAAATAAAGGACATCTGCCAAAGAAGCTTCAGGCGTTACCGTCACTGGTTTCGTAGTCACGATTCGCCCCAGTGGAATGTTTCTATCTAGCTGGCGTTCGGTGTAAAGTGCTAGATCGGTTTGGGTAATAATTCCTACTAACTTGCCATTTTCAACAACCGGAAATCCGCGATGGTGAGAACGAGAAAAGGCTTGTATTGCTTCCTCTAATGTCATACTACTTGTTAATATTTCGACCCGACGCTGCATAACATCAAGAGCTTTCATAGAAGTAAAAAATCCCTCTTTTTGTAGCTCTTTTTCTAAATAAATACCCTTGAATTCCAACAGCCGATCGTAAATAGAGCCGGGAGAAACTTTTTCAGATACTAGATAAGAAGTCACAGAACCAATCATCAAGGGAAGTACCAGATTGAAATCAGTAGTCATTTCAAAAACAATCACAATTGCCGTGACTGGCACTCTGGCTACTGCACTAAAAAAAGTACCCATTCCTGCCAAAGCATAAGTTGTTGCTGGGCTAATTCCCAAGAGATTATGTTCGCACAAACCAATCAAATATCCCAAGGCAGATCCCAATATTAAAGTAGGCGCAAATAGACCTCCAGGCGCACCAGAACCATAAGCAACTATCGTCAGAAAAAAATAAGCTAAAAAAGCGATCGCCGCAACGTGCCAATCAGCTTTACCAGTAATTAGTATCTCCCGCAAGCCAGTATTATCCCGGAAAATATCTGGCAGTATCAATACTATTAAAGCGCAGACAAAACCAGCTAATCCTATTCGCAAGGGTAAACTGAGGTGTAACACGCGGCGATAAAAAGCTAAACTTGCTAAAATGCTTTCATTAAACAGCGAACCTAATAATCCAGCTAAAACTCCCAATACTAAGTAGAAAGGAATCTCTTGCACGGAGAAGTTTGTTGTATGAGTAACTAAATTGAGATTAATATCTAAACTTTGACCGCCTAAAACATGGGAGACAACAGCACCAATAAAAGAGGCTAAAATTGCCGTACCTAGAGTGATTCCAGATAAATCTTGCAGCAGTTCTTCAACAACAAATAATACTCCCGCAATCGGTGCATTGAAAGCAGCGGCTAAACCCGCGCCTGCGCCTGCGGCGATCAATTGGCGACGATGATCCGGTGAAGTTGGAAACCAGTGACTCAGTTGGGCGGCTAAGGCGGCTCCCATTTGTACTGTGGGCCCTTCCCTTCCTAATGCTAATCCAGAACCCAAGGCTAAAGTTCCACCCAATAACTTGAAAAAGGCAACTCGCAAATCGAGCGACATTGGCACTTTAGCTAATACTGCTTTGACTTGAGGAATGCCACTACCAGAGGTTTCTGGTGCGAAACGCTCTACAATAATTCCTGCTAGTAATCCACCGATTAATCCTATTGCTGGTAGCGCCAGCCAAGGATGTAGTAAATGAGATGCTTGGATGCGTGCACCTCCCAGCCATCCTATAGCTTGTTTGAGTAAAACGGCTGCTAAACCGGAGACTAAACCAATCAGACAGGCTTCAAAAATAGCAAGACGTTTAGGCGACAGCAATTGATGAAAATACTTGGGAATAGCAAAATATCGCATATTACAATTATCAATTAGTTCAGCAAAAAGCTTTTAGTCTGGAGCCAGCTTTTATTATACAGGTTAAGTGAAAGCACAGAGAATATTAAATCATCCGTTAAGATCAATAATACAATCATAACACTTTACCCCGTCACTCCGACAAATCTGCCCCCACCCTGCGATTAAGGGGCGGGTTTTGTGGATTCATCGTTTTTACGATCGGATTTTGGCGAACCCGCCCCTACCACTTTATGTTTGCGAAGAACGAAAAACCATATTAATGCCCACAGCAAAACTGGAATTAAACCAATTAATAAACTCCAAAAAACTGATTGTGTAAAAGGATGTAAGCTGCCAGCATTTTTATCCCAAGGCATTAACAAAGGTTGTTCAGGTTTTATCAACCCATAGCTAGTAGCAACGATACCGGCGGCGGCCATTCCTCCGCCAACAACTGCAATAGTAATATTTAAGTTGCGGCTGCTAATGGTATCTTTTTCACTGCTTTTTCTATCCGTTTCTATTTGTTCAATCTCTAGCATTCCTCGGATATTAGCAATCATTTCTTGAAACAAATTCTGACCAGCAATCAAGTAATTTAAGTCAACTTCAATTTGTTTTAAATAAGTATTGGAAGCTAAATCTGAAAAACGATACCATATTTCTAAATTATCATCATCTAATTTCACAGGATCGACTTCTTTCAGTGCATTTTTAAAATTCTCAATATTTGTTGTCGTGGTGTTATGGCACTCTCGGACAAAACGCAAAGATTTACTGTATTCAAAGCCACTTTTACGGATGTTAGCTAATAAATCTTTTAACTCTGTCAGCCGTTTTTCTAACGCTGGTTCTTTTTCGATGTCGCTGAATTTGGGAATTTGCTTTTCTAAGTCGCTGGCTTGCTTTTGTCCATCACCATAATAGACTTTGGCTCTATAGTAAGCATATAACACTTTACGCCGATAGAAAAGCAGATTTTTGAGGGAAATATCAAACTCTGGGTTAAATGAGTCTAAGGTGTTCGGGTTTTGCTTCAGTAACACCAAAATATGACAATTTAACTCTGGGTTTAATTCGCGATTATCATATTCAAAAATCGGACTACCAAACAGTTTTCCTTGACTGATAAATTTGGGAGATGGGTTTATTTTACTATCAACTAATCCCGCAACGCAAGCATCCGCAAGAGTGCGATAATCTACAAAAATATTTGGTTCGGCATAAAGTAATATTGTTTGCCCTAAAGATGCTTTGATAGTGCTTTGTAATAAGCAACCATTAGGATTAAATGCCTTTAAGTCACGGGGATTTATGGGAGTATCTTTTTCTTGACAAGATAACGTTAATTCGACTGCATAGGTATCTTGGATTTTTTCAGCCCGAAACGCACCTTTTCGCATGAGATTTTCAGCAATAGGAATGGGAGACAAAGGGAGTTTTCGCTTTCCATCTGGTAGCAATAGCAAATTTTCCCAATTTTCGTCTTTTGGGATAGTTTTTGTTAGCTTTTCTGGGAAATTTTGCAGTTCCTCACTTTTTAATTCTTTGCCCACTTCTTTAGCGAAATTATACCAAAATGCCTGAGCATTTTTCGCCTTGGTTTGATATCCCTCATCGAAATCAGCCCACAGGTGAAAGGCGTAGAGGGTGAGGATAGGATTTTTAACTTTGGCTTCTATTGTCATTATTTTGATACCAAACTCTCAGCTTTTGGAGTCCCCACAATAGGAGAAAGTTCTACAACCACTTTTGAGAAATTATCACCCAAAACTGAAGAAGCATCGAGTATTTCTAACCCGGCTAGTTTTCCATCTGGGCCATAATTCGCAGTAATATCTTCAGACAATTCTCGGTTTTCTGCGGTTCCCGCAGCTAGGGAACGCAATTCAATATACAGCGCATCGACTTCTGCATCGTAATAAATTTTCATAGCTCAATTTTTAACTATTGTTTAGAGTATCATCGTTTTCAGGCGTTATTGAATCATCACTTTTTAACCCCTGACGGTTGAGATTTTCGAGATATTTTTCATAACAGGCTTTAACTTTATCTTGATCTAATTCTTGCTGTGCGTCATCGGCATCACTCAAACCCATTTTGCACAGATCATTTTCGATGTTTTCCTCAACATTTTGATGAGTTTTGCACCAAGCTTTGATTTTCTCTGCCGTTTGTTCTATACTATCCGTAGGCTGAATATCTAATCCGTGAATTTGATTCAAAAAGTTCTGTTCGTAAAAATCAAATAAGCGGGTAAAAGCTGCGACAATTGCTTTAGGAGTAGCATTCTCAGGGATTGACATAGCACGTAAACCCTCCTCTATATTTTGCGTAGTTAATGTTAAACTTGTTGTTTCCCCAATTAAGGTAAAACCTGCCCAACATTCAGGGTTGGGAAACCTAGCTTTCGTTAATATCATAGCATGGCGCAAGGCCGACCCGCGATTTTCCCCATTCGCTAAATTCTGATAAAATTGAGTCATCAAAACCTTAGCGGCCGGTGCGCCAATATTCCACAGGGAAACGATTAAACTGGGAACTCCAGCGAGAATAAAACAGCGCGATAACCCAATAATTCCATCGCCGGTAATTGTGCCTTTGCCGGTGCTACAGGCACTCAATACTACTATCTCACAATTGAGTTGTTTATCAATAATTTCAGCGGCATTTAACGCCCCATCATCACCATCGGCAGGGGCTAAAACTATTGTGCCGGGAATCCGCCCTTTCACAATTTCATCGGGTTTATATTCGTCTAAAAGTCCGTGCGCGAAAATGTGGACGATGCGCGTTTCTAGCATTCCGTTGATGACGGCAACTTTGGTGGCTTTGTCTCCTGTGATGGCGGTGGTTTCTAAGATGGTGGCGATGCTTTCTGCTGCTGCTTCCATAAATGGATAGGGACGCAGTTTATAAGGATCTTCTTGGAAGTTTTGGTGTAAGGCTGGTTCAGCTATTACTAGGGCTTTTTGCCGGGTTCCTCGCACTTGCTGATCTTGCGCGTGGGTGTGTTTTAAGACTTCGATGGATGGGGCAATTAGGGGTGTATGATCTTCGATGAAATAGCGTCCTTGGCGGTTTTGTAAGGCCGCAAAGGGTACTAAAAATAGGGCATAATGGGGGATGAAAATAACGGGGGATTCGGGATCGCTGGGTAATAAGTCGGCGATGGGTGCGATTAGGATTTCATGGAGTAATTGCAATAGGGGAAAGTTGGATTGTGCGTCTCTTTTGTCTTCGGTTTCAATTTGAATTTTGTTTTGATTGCTGTCTTTTTCATCGACACCAATGGAAACCCGCGCTTTGAGGATGATTTCTTGGAGATCCTTGAGAGATTTGTGGCGAGTTTCTAAGGGAGTTAAGTTGGCGCGGCGAAATTCAATGTTTCCTGTGGGCTGAATTACCCAGATATAAATGCCTTCATAAACCATTGAATATTCAACGAGGGTGGCGTTTTGATTTTGGGCAACTTGCTGGATATCAGAAGTTGTTAGATAATCTGTGATTTCCTCAGCTTTTTCTGCCTTTTCTGGTTCTGAAAGTTTTTGTCTTAGCAACTCGATAAAGGCACGAGTGCGTCCCCTTTCTGAAATTTCTAAAGCTTCGGTAAGTTTATCTTGGGCAACCAACACTTTTTGCATTAGCAGATAGGAATATCGCTGGATTTCAAAAATAGAGACTCTATGACTGTCATCCTTTAAAATGGCTCGTAATTCTTCCCAAATTGTAATTGCTTGTCGCAGTTTTTTTTCTGCTTCTGGGAATTGATTAATTTTTTGAAAAATTAAGCCGAGATTATTCAGGGAAATTGCCTCTCCATGACGATCTCCGATTTCCTTCCGAATTTTTAACGATTGCCGATGGTAGTCTATTGCTAACTGATGTTCTCCCAATAAATGGCAAGCAACTCCCAGACCTTCTAAAGAATTTGCCTCTCCGTAGTGAGATCCTATTTCTCTCGAAATTTCTAAATTTTGTCGAAAGCATCCGGTGGCATTATAGAATTGCCCTAATGACTGGTAGGCACTTCCCAGACTTCCCAGGAAAGTCACTTCTAACCGGCGATTTCCTATTTCTCTATTAATTGCTAAGGATTGCTGGTAGAAGTCTATAGCTAACTGGTATTGCCCTAATGACTGGTGGGCATTTCCCAGATTTCCCAGGGAAGTTGCCTCTTCCTCGCGATCACCTATTTCTCTGGCAATGGCTAAAGACTGCTGGTGGTAGTCTATAGCTAACTGGTATTGCCCTAATGATCCGTAGGCACTTCCCAAACTTCCCAGGGAAATTGCCTCTTCCAGGCGATCACCTATTTCTCTGGCAATTGCTAACTTTTGCTGTTGGCAGTCTATGGCATTATCGAATTGCTCTAATGATTCATAGATATTTCCCAGATTTCTCAGGGAAACAGCCTCTCCCTGACGATATCCTATTACTGTCGCAATTTCTAAACACTGCTGGTAGTAGTCTATGGCTAACTGATATTGCCCTAATGATCGGTAGGCAACTCCTAAATTTCCCAGGAAACCTGCCTCTCCCTGCCGATCGCCGATTTCCCTGGCAATTTCTAAACACTGCTGGTAGTATTCTATAGCTAACTGGAATTGCCCTAACGATTGGTAGGCAATTCCCAGAGTTCCCAGGGAAGCTGCCTCTCCCTGACGATTTCTAATTTCCTGATAAATAGTTAATGCCTGTTCCCAAGATGTGATCGCCTCTCGAAACTGCCTTCTTTGACACTGCTCAAATCCTTGACTCCATAACCTATCAGCTTCTTCCTTTTGTGCATTCATCTCGCCATCATCCATCCTGACAATAAATATATTATGCCACAGCCACAAAAAACCACAAAGCACGGACAATACCAGATCGTCCGTTCAATTAGCATCAAATAGCCAGCTATATTTACCTTGAATTCAATCCAATTTCAAAGAATTAACTGGCACTTCATCCCAAGAATTAACAGTTCGCAATCTAGCAGTCCAACCTTGTGTTTTTTGCAACTCCGTCAAATTCTTCTCAAAAGACTCGTGACACTCCTTTGCTTGAATCTCATCAACGCAAGCAATACAAGAATAAAGCAGACCAGACGGATCGATTTGCTCATTTACCCAAATAGTCATAATTAATTTCCTCTTGTTGAACTCAACAATATAGTAAATTATATTGTCAACATTTTAAAGGCGTAGCTGATTCATTTTTCTACAACCCCACGAATAGCTGAGTTAGGTCAAAAGCGACTGGAAACCAAAGTAGATAATACTTAGACCCATTCATAAAGTAATCATACATGAATTATCTTGACAAAAGCACCTAACTAATTGTAGAGTTTGATTGTGCTTTTCATAATGTATAGCTATTCTAACACCTAACTATGGAGCAAAATCACAGTTCGCAACTAACAGAAACAACAACACCAGTTGTCAACTCATTCAACGAATGGGATACCCTAGAAGAAGTAATTGTTGGTCGCTTAGATGGTGCTGTCATACCACCTTGGCATATCACAGTCAAGGCAACAATGCCACAGCGTTATTGGGACTTATTTCGGACTTTTGGCGGTCAACTATTCCCACCCGAACAAATAAAAGCCGGAGAAAAAGAGCTGGAAGAACTCGCTCACATTTTAGAATCAGAAGGAGTAAAAGTTCGTCGTCCCGATGCTGCCAATTATACTCGCCCTTATTCTACCCCAGACTGGGAAAGTCCAAGTGGTCTCTATGGAGCAATGCCCAGAGATGTAATGATAGTAGTTGGGGATAAGCTAATCGAAGCACCTATGCCTTGGCGGTCTAGATTCTTTGAAATTAATGCCTATCGCTCCCTAATCAAAGAATATTTTCATCAGGGCGCTCAATGGATTCCAGCACCTAAACCACAGCTCACTGATGAATTATATAACTATCAGTATCAAGAAGCAGGTAAAGATGAAGAATTCAACTCTTTACTTACTGAGTTTGAGCCAGTATTTGATGCCGCTGAATTTGCCAGATGTGGTAGAGATATCTTTGTCCAACAAAGTCAAGTTACCAATCGTTTTGGCATAGAATGGATGCGGAGAATTCTGGGCGATGAGTACAGAATCCATGAACTTAAGTTCAAAGATCAATCAGCAATGCACATTGATGCTACCTTTGTACCTATGGCTCCAGGGAAACTCTTAATACATCCTGAAAAAGCTGACAAACTTCCTGAAATGTTCAATAGTTGGGATGTCCGAAAAGCTCCTGAGTTCTCGATTCCTGACGATCATCCTCTCTATATGAGCAGCAAAGGAGTGGGGATGAATCTTTTGAGTATTGATGAGCAAAGAGTAATTGTTGAAAAGCAAGATGAGCCAATGATTAAAATGCTAAAAGATTGGGGATTTACACCAATTCCTTGCAATTTCCGCAACTTTAATACCTTTGGTGGTTCTTTTCATTGTGCCACGTTAGATGTGAGAAGAAAGGGAACTCTTCAATCCTATTTTTAATTGGTTGAAGAAAGTGGCATAGAGTAGCGGGGCGGGTCGATCGAGATCGTAGTTTTGAAATTCAATATCCCGGTCAACCCGCCCTTAAACGCCTATTTTGACATAAAATCAATAGAATAAAACCTATGCTTGGAAAAACTTTAAAATCCCTAAAATTAAACGCTACAAGACTATATTTAGCAGGTTTTCTGACTCTAATTCTGATTATTAGCGCAGATTGGTTCGCATCGATTCAGGCTACCAGCAAGCAACCAATATCACCAAATTGCAATCCCATTGTTCCCGATAAATTATACCGCTACATCGCTACCCTAGACAGTTGCCTAACTCCCATGAGCGATCGCGAAATCCAGAAACAACTCAACGATCCCTTTGCGATCGCCCTACTGCGTCAGGGAATTTTCCCCGCTAATGCAGAAGCTATCAGTCAAGCGATCGCCGATTCCAATTTAGGATATAGTCAAACAAGTTACGTAGTCGGAGAAGGCTTTCAAATCCCCCTAACCACCGCTTCCAGAGAAGCACCGCGATCTCTTCGCTATGTGGTAACTTGGGGAGTAGATGAAAACGATGCCCAAATTATGTTAGGAACCCTTGCTCCTGCTAGCCAATCCTCCGTTAATGATATCATTTCGTGGGATACAAAAGCCAATAAATATAACTTTTATGCACTTAGGCATCAGGTAGAAGATCCCACTTCTCCTCAAGCGTGGAGTTGGGCGGGAGATTCTACTCTCGCGCCGCAACCGCCAACGATGAAAAAGAATTGTTTTAACTGTCATCATAACGGCTTGCCAATTATGAAAGAGTTAGAAATCCCTTGGAATAACTGGCACTCAGATCGAGCCGCAATTGCCTCAACCATAGTCCCTACTGCCGTTGCTAATGAGAGTTTCTTTCAGCAGCGACGCGGTGCAAAGATTTTTGAATCAGTCATCAGAGCTAACTTTCAAAACTATTACAGCCATTGGCTAGAAACTCGCATTCGCAAACAAAATGATACGATTGAAATTAGCGATGTCGATCGAATGTTAAGGCACTTAACCGTCAATACCACTATTAATTTAAAGTCTTCTAACGTTCAAAGCGATAAAGAGAATACAAGTCCCGGCGAAAATCATCGCGATCTCGAAAAACTAAATTTTTCTGCAAACAAAACAAGGGTTTCCGATGTTTCTTTGGAGACTCCCAATCTAGTTCCAGAAGTTGATGTTACTGGCGTTCCTCCCACCGATACTTTCTTGTCAGATACGATTTTTCAGTCCTTTTTAGGTTTGGATTACTCATCCCTTTCGGTGACATTTTCTCGCGAAGACTACGATGCCTATCTTAAGGATAAAAACTTCGCACTGGTAGGAACAAAATCATCCAAACGGGAAGATATTCCCCTATATCGCTATGCCGGATCTACCTATTTCGCCTACTTCGTACCCCAAATCTCTGCTGAAGATATTTACATAACAAGGCTATTACTTAACTCGCAGATTCTGACAGATAAATTCGTAGCCTCTATATTGATGGTAGACTATAAAAATCCACTATTTTCCGAAAAACGAGCGCGTCTTCAGAAATATGCCCAGAAGATACCTAAAGCTAAAATTGTCAATGGAGTTAGCAACATTCCAGGTAACTTTGCAGCTAAGATTAAAGCTGTAGCCAAAGCTTGCAAAGCTGAAAATTTTGATACTTGTTCGGCAGAGGAGCAATTTCTATATACTTGGGAATTACCTGACAACCAGTGGCAGCAATTAACGTCAGTAAGACTGCAAGCTTATGTAGACTCATTTGCAAATCTAGAACCAGATAAACAGTTAGATCGCCTGATGAGACTGAGTATTGAGCAAAGCGATCGTTTTGCTTCGACTCTACCCTTTTGCAAATTATTTGAGTTTAAGTCCCTGATTCCAGAAACCGACTTCTCCCAACTTTCTCCCTGTCAGACTACCGCCGATCGTCCTTAGCATTAACATCCGTAAATTCTTAACTTTAAGATTTATACATAATTTGGTGTTTGTTCTATTGTTTTTGCTAACTCCTGGCTTTGTTACATTTTTTACATTACCGCCCTCTACATTAAAAAATGTTAACAATGGGAACCAAATTACACAATCTACACTACGCTCAACTTGTCAGTTATTTATAGAAAAAATCCGGCTGATACCACGATTGAGGAGAAATATGCTCGCAAAATTTTTAAGAGCAAGGATCGCGAAGCTAAGTGTTGTAGCTGTTCTCACTTTACTTGCGATCGTAAGCGGGGCTTGGTTCGCATCGATGAAAGCTGCCACTCCGCAAGAAACTAACTGCCAGGCCGTAGTTCCAGGCAAAATTTACCAGTTCATTGAGGGGATAGATACTTGCGCTACGCCTATGAGTAACTCCGATATTGAGAAGCTCACTGATTCTTTTGCAACCGCTTTACTACGCAAGGGAATTTTTCCAGAATCTGTCGATGCCATGAGTGAGGCGATCGCGAAGAATTTGGGCTATAGTCCGACGATTTTCTTGCTCGGAGAAGGGGCGCAAATCCCGACAACCTTTGCTTCAAGAGATGATTCTCGCGGTCTTCGCTCTCTCATAACTTGGGGGCCAACTGAAAACGAGGGCAAAATTATGATGTCCAAGCTGGTTCCTGTCTCTAAAATTAGCCTAACAGAGGTGATGTCTTTTGACGACCGAACCAAAAAATACAACTACTACTTCCTTCAAAATCAAGCAGGAGCTAGTGATGATTCTCAGATGGTTTGGGCTTGGAAGGGAAATAGTTCTCTCGCACGAAAACCGCAAACAATGGGAAAAAGTTGTTTTCGCTGTCACCATAACGGCGTACCGCTGATGAGGGAGATAGAGACTCCTTGGAATAACTGGCAATCTCAGCGAGTGATTATTTCCTCAGCGCTAGTGCCAAAGGCAGTCGCCAGCGAGAGTTACTTTTTACCAAGACGCAATGCCGAGATCCTTGAAGAGCTAGTCAGAGGTAGCGTTCAACACTACTACAGAGATTGGCTGGAAGAGCGCAGCCGCAAGGAAGGTGGCACGACTTATCTGAGCGATATCAGTGATATGTTGCGCCACTTGACTACGACTACCACCATCAACTTTAAGTCCAGCGAGGTTCAGAGTAACGGAAAGGATACAAGTCCAACAAACCTGGATATTATTGGCGTTCCCCCCAGAGACACTTTCCTGTCGGATACGCTATTCCAAACAACCTTGGGGCTAAATTACTCCTCCCTATCGGTGACTTTGCCTCGGAAAGACTACGATGCGTATCTCAAGAAACATAACTTCAAGTTGGTAGGAACGAAAGGGTTCTACCACACTAGCGGTACGGCATTTGAGTATCCAGGTTCGACCTATTTTGCCTACTTCGTGCCACAGGTGCCGGCTGAAGATGTTTACGTGACGCAACTGTTACTGCAATCAAAAGTTGTGACGGACAAATTCGTAGGCGCTCTATTGATGGTGGACTACAAAAATCCGTTGTTTTCAGATAAACGCGCCAGTCTTCAGAAATACGCCGAAAAGATGACCACAGGCACGCTTGTCAATGGAGTCAGCAGCGTCCCCAAAGACTTTGTGGCGAAGATTAAGGAGACGGGGGCAAAAGCTTGCAATGCCAATAATTTTGACACTTGCTCGGCAGAAGAGCAGTTCCTATATACCTGGGAGTTGCCCGACGATCAATGGAAACAGCTATCGGCAAAGCGAATGCAAGGCTATGTGGATTCAGTTGCCAATCTCGAACCGAACGAACGCTTGGATCGCTTGATGCGCCGGAGCGTCGAGCAACGCGATCGCTTTCTCTCAACTCCAGCTTTGTGCGAGTTTTATGAGTCCAAACTGCTGTTCCCCGAAACCGACCTATCAAAAGTACCCTCCTGTCCGTCCGCCCATTAGCGCCAACGACTGCTAAGGCGGGACAGTTGCGTTCTTAGGTGAGAGAAATTCTATCTTTCCTTTCTTGTTGGGAGTTGTCGGTAAAAGCGATCGCGCTTTTACTCGCAAGCACTCTCTTGAGCAGCACAAAGAAGATGAGTAGTCAGAAAACAAGAACTGTCCGATACCGATCGCCTTTCTGAGGAGTTTCCGATCGCGCGATCGCTATCTTTCTCCCATTAATCTCGTCTTCCCAAAGCTCTAACTAATTTTGTATGAATGGAGTAGCAAAATGGTGAAATTCTCGCGCCGTCATTTCTTTCAAGCCACAGGAGGCGCATTAACCGCTTGGGGCCTGCATCAATTGCCCTTCTACCGCAAAGGCAAAGTTTTGGCTCAAAGTGCGCCTAGCTTTATCTTCGATCCACCTGGGTTTCAGAATGATTTCCGACCGGGTGAAGAACGACAGGCACAAATGTTGCGATCGCGCTGGAATGAGGATGTTAATCGTTTGACCGAACGCATCCGGCAAAACGAGCCTTGGGATTTCACCAATCAACCCGCCCTCACTGATTACTACAACCCCCTAACAACCAACGTTCCCAAGGGAGCGCCATCAGTTCCCATCACTTGGACAGCCTATCCTAACCGTATTAGGTTCGCCTTTCCCCAGGCAAGTCGCCGTCAGCTTTGGGAATATGGCGATCGGGGAACGCCAGATCCTAACTACGAGCCAAAAGGCCCTCGCGGTTGGCAGGATGAGTACGCCGAGTGGAGCGTCACCCGCAATGCCGAGGGAAAAATTACGAAAATCGCATTCTCAAGTGAAACCCGAGAATACTGGTATGCCCTCTGGGATGTCGAGCCCAATGTTGTGTTGCGCCTCTACAAGCAACTAATCAGCGAGCAAGTCAAGCTAGAAGATTTGTATCTGCGGGATGGTAGCGGCAAACCGATTATCGATCCCCAAACCGGACGACCGGCCTACAACGAACTCAATGAGTGGAATAATAAGGCAACCGGTGGTTTAGCTCATCTCATTGGCGAGTTCAACTCCCAGTACGGTGCCATGTTCTTAGGAGCACAGTCCACGATGCTGCGAGTAGACGAACAAGGAAATCCCATGACTGACCCCAGCCAACTCGTCAACTGCGGTCTGCATGGCACTCCCAACCGCTTTAGCGATCCCTTCATTAGCGCAACCGTCAACGATTTAGTGCGTTCGGGCGTGAGAGTGACTCTCAAAAACCCTATAGGGATTTATATCCAAGAGCCCAATTTCCGTATATATCAGCTCCCTCCCAACGCGCCCCCGAATGCCAAACCATCCGACTACTGGAAAGTGCTTCGAGGACGCAAGCGCCAAGCTGGAGAAACTTATGATTGGATACTTCATGCCGTTTACGAGGTTCCACCACAACAGGGCTTTACGGTGAGCGACATCTCAATTAGTGGATTCCCGATCGAGTTCGGCGCTCAAATGGCCGAAACTGTTCTAGTTGGGGTAATCGGTGAGGGTATCCCACAAGAACGTCCCCCTCGTGCTTATGTATGTTCCGAAGTCCCCAAAAATCCGTTGCCTTATGCCGATGTCTTGCGAGAATTCGATTTACTCGAAGTTGCTCGGCGTTCTCATTTGAATATGAGAATCGAGCAAGGAATGACAATTGAAAATGTTGCTCTCAAGGCTGCTCATAGCGATCGCAATGCCACAATTGAGTTTGTCGGATCGTCGGGAGTCACGGTGAAAAAGACTGGGTTTCAAGAAAAAGAAAATTCCCAAATATTTAGCCTGACTATTTCTGCGGCTGCAAATGCGCCATTAGGAAACCGAGCGCTCCTGCTTAAAAATTCCAACGGTTCTTCAGGGCCGGCACGATTTGGAATGTTAGAAGTGGTTCCTCCTGGAACTCTTGCCAAGTAAAATGATACAATAATTTAGAGGTATAGCAACCGCCAAGGCGGTTAGGGGCGCTTAGGCTACGATGCTCAGGAAAGAATGGGAAAAAGGGAATAGAATCAGCGAGTTTGGTGGAACTCAGAACGTCCTAATCGCCTTGGCGACTGCTATATCTGTGCCAACTTCTAAACCAGTAATTCCTTTTGCTAGCTGTTTCGCGACTGTTTCAGAAAGTCCGATCGACAGTCAATTAGTGTTTGTAGGTTTGCCAGATGACGAGCAATCCTCTTACCGTGAAGGCTGCGCTCAAGGGCCAGAAAGAATCCGTTACGCCTATGATGGCTATTGTTACAACAGTACAACTGAGTCGGGTATAGATTTAGCCGGTGCTGTTGTCGATTTGGGAGACTGGCTACCAAAGAGTTCTTGGGATTTAACAGCACAGAGCTATTACGAAGGTGCTCAGTCTTTATTTCGGGCAGGAAAAATCCCTTTTTTTGCTGGTGGAGATCATGCTGTAACTATTCCAATTGGGAAAGCGTTGGATGTCTTAAATCAGCCAATTCATATTGTCCAAATTGATGCACATCCCGATCTATATCCTGAGTTAGAAGATAGCCCCTATTCTCATGCCTGTGTAGCAGCTCGTTTACTAGAGTTTGGCCATATTGCCTCAATTACCCAAATTGGGATTCGCACTATGAACTCAATTCAAAGTCAGCAGGCCCAGAAATTTAGCGATCGCCTACATTTGATAGCAGCAAGGGATCTACCCGAAAAATTAGAAACCTTACCACACTTTAGAGCAGGCGCACCAGTCTATCTCACTATCGATTTAGATGGTTTCGATCCAGCTTTTGCTCCTGGGGTTTCTCATCCGGTTCCTGGTGGATTAACTTCACGACAGGTACTTAATCTAATCCAGCGAGCAAGTTGGAATTTAGTGGGTATGGATGTTGTAGAGTTAAATCCAGATCGCGATGTGAACGATCAAACTGCAATTCTAGCTGCTAGGCTACTCCATGAGGGTATGGGATATGTAGTGGAGCAATCTTTTAATACCAGTTCTCTATAATATTGCAATTTATTTACACAAGGGTACAAAATCATGAGTTTAAACCGAATACTGGCTTTCGCAATTTTTGTATTACTTGCTTTTGGTTTTTTACTAGGGAGTACAAGGGTGATGGCGCGGACTACTTCTTATCCATTTGAAGCTACATATAATGTAGAAAGCACGGGTGAACCGATCGCAGGTGACGTTTTACGGGTACGTGATGTAGGTGACAGTAACAATGCTCCCTACGGTCTAACTAAAGTTGAAAATCATAACTACGCCCTGTTTAAGCCTAAAACTACTAATGTGATTAAAGTAGGGCCAGACCCAGCAACTTTTGGTTTGACAGGAGAAAGCTTTCCCTTTGGAAAGATAACATTTTATGGTGAAGGAAGTGACAAACTTTTTGGAACTGAAACTGGTACTTCCACCTATGATTTTGAAAAACTTGTGGGTAGTGGTTCTTACACCATAACGATCGCTGGTGGTGAAGGCAAATTCCGTAATGCTAAAGGAATCTTAACTTTTTCAGAAACAAACGTACTTAGTCCAGACCCAACTGCTCCGATAAAAGGTACTTGGTTAGTAACTGGATCTTTCCAGACAACACGCTAACCAAGTCCTAACACATGGGGATTCGCACCATCAACTCAATTCAAAATCCGCAGGTCTAGAGAACTCGCAATTGCCTACATTTTTTGTTTGCATGATGATACCACACAATAGTATTCACAAAATACTCAGAGTTTCGATCGCTTTTATGCTAGCGATCGCAGTTATGTTTAGCAGTTGGGAGCGAGCGATCGCCGCCAATCTACCCGAACCCCCACTGCGAGCTGTCGAAGGATCGACCGAAAAAAAGGGAGCGTGGTACACGCCCCCAATGCCAAAGAATATCAACGAAAGAATGCAGGGTCTTCACGCCTCACTATTACCCAATGGTAAAGTGTTGATTGTCAATGGAGGTTCTGTTCGGCTTTCACTGGTTAGCGAAGGGATCAAAGGTAAAGATGCAAGAAAACCTTGGTTGATGGATAATACGGCCCTATTCGATCCCAGCCTCTCCGATCCCGACCCCATCCTTGACGATCGGGGAAACCCTATTAACCGCATCGATTATGATGCCACCCCCTTTACCAAAATCAAATCGCCCCCCACACCTGTAAAATATAAAGGGAGCAATGAGGAGCAAATTAATGACCCTTTTTGTGGAGGTAACGTCCACTTACCCAATGGAGACGTTCTGTTAGTAAGTGGCTCTTGGTTCCCCTTTCCCGCTCCCACACCTTTAGGAACAAAACAGACCAATCGCTATGACTGGAAAAAAAATAAGTGGGAATTAGCGGGAGAGATGGCTGACGGTCATTGGTACCCTGGTTTACTGCCCTTAGCAAATGGAAAGATCGCTATTTTTTCTGGAGTTGGTTTTAATAGTGTTTTACCTGGAAATGACTGGGGAGAAAACCTCAAAGTTTCCACTATACTTGAAGTTTTCGACCCCACAAAGCCACCGAAAAATGCTTGGCAATCTATAGACCTCAAGAACCTACCAAACAGTCCCTATAAAACCCTTCAGGAAGATGGCAGATCTGATTTTATCGCCCTTTATCCCCATACTTACCCCACAAAAGATGGTCGATTTTTAATTACAGGCGACTCTGGTGGTACGCGCGAACTTCCCTACCGCAAAACTCATAATACCTACTTCTTATCGATCGCAGACTCGAAGGATGGTTTATCCGTAAAGTTTGAGCCAGGCCCAAAAAGAGAAGGATGGTCAAAGTATTACACTACCAGCCTACCTGACCCCAATTCTCCCGATGGAGATATCTTGCTGATTGGTGGAATGGAAGGGATGAACAATCCCAATTTGGGCCCCGATTTACCCGTTGAAGGAGCGAGAACTTCCGCTGATTTAGAACGTTGGCACGTCACCACTTGCGATCGATCCAGCGATCCAAATTGTTCGCCATCGAAAGTACAAGGTGAGTGGAAACTGAAAGAGAATTTTCTAGGATCTAGCCCCCACGATCGTCGTACCACTCATAACGCGGTGATTCTTCCTACTAAACAAGTTTTGGTTGTTGGTGGAGGTAATTATGTATTCTATATGCCTGTTTATCATCCTATTTTGATGACACCAGATCGAAAGGCAGATCAAGGCTATCGAACTGAGTGGATGAATCCAGGTACGGAACCCAGACTCTATCATAACAATGCCATTCTCTTGCCCGATGCGCGAGTTTTGGTGATGGGCGGACAGGGTGGTTATGCAGCTTGGGATAACCGAAATGGTGCTATTAACCCGCCTGTAGATGCAATTAGGCAAGTTCGTCTTGATATCAAGGCTGGCACTGCTGATTTAGCTGAAAAAGGACAAAATTTCTTTTCCGCTGAAACTTGGCAACCGGAAATATTTAACCCACCCTATCTGTTCATAGATGGCCCGCGTCCAGAGATTACTAAAGCCATAGAAAAAATAACCTATGGTTCTCAACAAAAGATCGCGGTGAGCAATCCAACAGAAAAGGCATCGTTGGTTTTAATTAAGTTGGGATCGGTAACTCATGGTTTAAACTTCGGGCAGCGCCTCGTCGATCTACAATTTAAACAAAGTACGATCGGGGAGGTTAATGGCAAATCATTTTCCTTTGCTTCCTTCACTGCACCCACTGACAAGCACATGACTCCTCCGGGTTACTACATGATGTTTTATGTCAACGATCTAGGTAAACCTTCTCATGCCAAGATGGTGCAACTTTCTCTGTAGAAAGAAGGCAGAAGGCAGAATGTATTTTGCTTCCATTGATAGCAACCTTCTTGGCAGTTATGACTTACGTAACGCCGCCCTCTGGGCGGTTAGGATACCGCCTAGAAGGCGGCGTTACGGATATATGTCTTAATGATCTTGGCGTTTGCTGTTTGCTCATAGAACCTGTAAGGACACAGCAATGCTGTGTCCTTACAGAATTTACTTGTAATAGTCTGTATTCTTGATGACTTTACCCTGCTTTAATTCCATTACGGAAACCCCTTCGATCTCAAAAGACTCACCTTTATCCGTTCCAGTCATCAACCACTGAATGGCAAGTTTTTCTGGGCTTTGAACCACCACATCTATAGCTTTAAATTTCAGATCGGGTGTAGCTTTAAATTGCTCCTGCATGAACTCTTTGAGTGCTTTGATACCTTTCATAGATACGTCTAATGAAAGATCCCGATAGTGGATATCTTCTGCGTAATAATCACCAACTCGATCTAAAGCCCGATCGTTCCAAACTTTGAAATAGGCATCAGCAAATTTTTTAGCATCAAAATTATTTTGAGCAATGTTTTGAGAATTTGCTTGAATAGTTATATCTTTCAAACCAGTGATTTGATCTGCTTGGACATCTGCTGGAGAAAAAGAAAACAACAATACCAATACAATTGCAATTTGAACAGATTTTTGCATTTTATTTTTCCTTTTCCTAATAAGGTGACAAGAGTTTCTCTCTGTTGGAATTTTAAAAAGATTGACGGTAAGTTAATTATCTTAACTGTACCGTCAAAGTTAAAAGCTTTAGTAGACCTGTACTAGAGGATTCTAGTTTTCAGGTCTAGTTCGTACCAGCTTCTTCTCCTCGGATAATTGAATCAACTCCTCCCCAATAGGCTTCTAACAGTTCCAAGTATTTATTGATGCCGGCATCAAATAAGTCTCTTCCTTCTTGATGGGTAACGTAGGGTGCAATGGCATTAAACGCATTGTTGCTATGTCCAATTTCTACGTTAAGGTGCATTAACCAATGCTTGCGAACGTTCTTGTCATAGCCTTGGTTTTGTAAGCCATCATTAAGCTGACTTGCCAATACTGCGGACATGGTTTCATCAGCATACAATGCTCCCAATGCTTTTTCAATCGGGGGTTCGCCATAGAGCTTCTTTGCTCCTTCATTGATAGCTGTAGTTGTCGGCAAGCACTGGTAATTGTCAATTTCTTCATTGCTAATTCCAAGATCGTTGATTTGCTCGCGAAACAGCGTTTCATGAGTAATCTTACCCCCAACTTCATCAAATACGTTGAGTACCACTTCCCGCAAAATGTTATAATCGCGAGTATTATTGGCAATGGATGTGATGTAGAACGGTTCGTATTGGAAGTAATACCAGCACTCTAGGTAAAACTTCTTTTCTTGCTCCTTGGTAAACTTGTTCTTGCGGTAGTAGTTGAGAAGAGGATGTTGTACTGCTCGGTGATTGAGAATATACTCCATCTTCCCATTGAGATATTCTTTGACTTCTTGGTTGCTTACTTCCAAGCGTTGACGAACACTCGGATCTTGGATTTCGTCAAACTTTTGAACCTGTATCGCTGTCATTTGTAATCTCCTTTGTAGATTAGGTATTTTTGAACTGTATTTCCATCTTTGTCAGATTTTGATGTTTATACAAAACATCAGAAACAATGATGCAATCACAAAGCAAAATTTTTAGCTATAGACACCTGCTTCTACTTCCTTTTCTGCCCACCAACGATCGTTGTCTTTGAGAGTCCTTTTCTCGTCATCAAGGCATCCCCAAGTCATGTTGATGATAATGCGAGTAGCATCACGATTTAGTGGGACTGTACGATGAAGGGTTGTATCCGACTTTAACAGGTAGATGTCACCACTGACAAAACCATAGGTACGGATGAAATTCTCGCACAAATACTCATGAATCCTGGGATTAGATTTGTCCCAAACGGTATGAGGAACGCATTGCAACATACCACCGTATTCAATCGGTGGGGTTTCCAGAATCCAAATCAGAGCAAAACGATAATCTCCCCAGTGCCATCCGTGAGTATCGCCACTCTTTTCATGCCGGGTAATCAAAAATTCTTCGTCTTTTGATGGGCAAGCCAAGAAAGGTTCGCCAGCAAGTTTTTCCAGAAACTCGATCAGTGATTTTGAGCGGTATATCGTGTTAACAAACTCACTGTTTTCGGCAATAGTTTCGCTGGTGACAACACTCATTTTTCTGGGAGTATTGGCTGTGGTTGCGAGCTTAAGATCGCGACGCTCAGCGTGTAGATCCAAGAGCCTTAGAGCTTCTTCCTTCATCAGTTGGCGAATCTTGCGAGGCATGACTTCGGGAATTTTGATAAATCCCTCCCGCTTAAACTTTTGATGAAGCAATGGTAAAGATTCTGGAGAGAAATTACTCTCGATGTTGTCTTGAATTTCCTGTTCCCAGGTATTGACTATTTGAACTGTGGTCATTTGAGTGTGTAAATAAATTAATAGATTACTTTTGCAAGTATGGCAGGTTTCTCTTTATTGTGGTCTATCCTCAACATTTTTTAATATTTGTTGACGCATTGATAGCTTGAGACTAAGTAACTGGTTGCTAGAACAAATTTATGATATTGTCAATGGTTCTGTTTGAAAATAAAGTTCGCTCTTTACGCAAAATAATCATATTTAACTCAAGGAATTTATTCCGATCTTCAAGGGGTGAGGATCTTCCCGGATTGCTTTTTGAGCTAGAGGTTACGATCTGAGAATTTAATTGTCAATAAATTGACATATTTTTAACAAGCTTGATAATCTATGCTTATTACAAATAAATAGTATGTCTTGTTTACTTATATATCGTGAGCTTAAGGGAACAATGCTAGTTTAGCCGTAAATCACATAAATAGTATTTTGTCAAGTTATTAGCTTCGACTTGCCAGAGTAATTGCCTTAGACCTCCCTAGGATAGGAGGAGTCTTTCACTAGGACTCGGTTACTCATAATTTAGATGCGATCGCCCTGTTGCGAAATGTGAGCTATCTATGGTAATGTATTGATCGGTTCAAATTATCAGGTTCTCATGACTAAAAAATAAAACATAAATTTATCAGATTACGTAGAATCAATTATGAGAATAAAGCAAATGAATGAATATAGACTCAATTCTCACTTAGACCAGTACAAAAAATATTATGAAAGGTAAAATACTCCTCACTAATAATATAGTCAAGCTTTTCTCATAAACCAGAACCCTTCTAAATTCTTCAAACTTAAATGACTAATGTTCTTGATAATTCACAAGCTCAATTAAAGTCAAATCCAGTTGTTTTGGATTTGCTTTTGTTATTGATAGCAGTATTCCTGGTATCATTAGATCCAATCTTTACGAGATTGAGCGAAAACGAGCTAGGCCCGAATGCGACAGTTTTCAATCGTGAACTGATAGCTAGTGTAATTTTCCTATTCTGGCAAGGAATTAAAGTATTATTAGACAGCAAATCTAAGGATTTGTCAGCGAAAAAAGACTCAGAACCAATTACGATTACTACTCTACTTATTCTCCTAGCAGTAGTTATTTTTGGAGAAGTATGCTTAGTTACTTGGGCTGTATCTTTAACTCAAACCACAGTTGCCAGTTCTAATCTACTCCATAATTTACCCTCAGTTTTTGCTGTTCTTGGAGGATGGCTATTTTTAGGTCAACGCTTCGATCGTAAGTTTATTCTGGGAATGACTATTGCTTTATGTGGCGTGATTGTAGTTGGAATTGAAGATTTACAAATTTCTCCAGAAAACTTTGTAGGTGATGCCTGGGCCTTGTTCTCTGCTATTGTCTACGCGGGTTACTTTTTAACTATAGAGAAACTCCGCTCCCAATTTTCAGCCCTGACCATATCACTATGGTATTGTATCCTTTCAAGTATCATACTTCTTCCAGTTGTACTCTTTTTTGAAAATCAACTTTTTCCCACTTCACTTTTGGGGTGGGTCGATGTCATTTCTCTCAGTATTCTTTGCCAAGTAATTGCTTCTGTAATTTTTATCTATCAACTGAAACAATTTTCCTCAGCGTTTGTTTCTCTGTTCATGTTACTACAACCGATAATTACAGCTATCCTTGCTTGGTTCATTTTTCAAGAACAGTTAACTGTCCTTAATTGTATAGCTTATGCCATTGTTTTAGTGGGTATTTACCTTGCTCAATCCGGCGAAGTTGTTAAATCGGGTGAAGTTGTTAAAAATTAAGATGAAATTAAGAATCTTTAAGGAGCGAGAGAGAAAGTTTAGTAATTACAGGGATAATCATAATATTCCCTTATTTTCTATGACAAAGATAGTCAAAAACTTCAAAAAAAGCAAACTAATTCCTTTCCTGTTTCTGGCAGCACTAGCCCTTACTTTTACATTAAATAACTTTTCACCTTACCCTGTAATTGGTCAATCAAAAACGGGGAAAAATTTAATCATGGTTACTTCAGCAGACTATCCACCCTATGAATTTAGGAATACTGCCAGTGGCAAAGATGAAATTATTGGTTTTGACATAGAAATTGCCAAATACATTTCCCAAAAATTAGGATATCAACTGGAAATCAGAGATATAGATTACAGCGGGGTGATTCCAGCATTACAGTTGGGTAAAGCAGACTTCGCGATGGCAGGGATGACCCCCACTGCGGAACGCAAAAAAAATGTAGATTTTTCTGATATTTACTACGAAGGCAAAAATACTATTGTTGCCAAAAAAGGGCACAACTTGAAAACACCTAAAGATTTAGCAGGGAAAAAACTTGGTGTTCAATTAGGGTCTATTCAAGCAGAAGCAACGAAGAAATTAGGAAAAGTTCAGGTTATGTTCCTGAATAAAACAGGTGAGATAGTTGAAGGAATTAAGTCTGGTAAAATTGATGCTGCGATTATGGAGGATACAATTGCCAAAGGATTTATTACCAGCAATGACGATTTGGAATTTACTATCATTCCTAGTGATGCGGAAGAAACTGGTTCAGCGGTAGTTTTTCCTAAAGGTTCTTCCCTAGTCAATCAATTTAATCCCGTTCTTAAAGAAATGAAAGAGAGCGGAAAGATAGAGAAATTGGTAAAAAAATGGTTTGACGCTTCGTCGGTAGTTAGTACAACTAATACTGATACAAACCAGCCAGTGCCAGAGTCTAAAAAATCTTTCTTGTCCTTTGGTCAGATAGTTCCTAGTATTCCTTTTATTTTAGAAGGAATATTAGTAACATTGCAATTTACTTTGCTCTCAACATTTTTTGGACTTATTTGGGGAGTAGTTTTAGCCTTATGTAAAATTTCAACAATTAAGCCGTTACTTTTATTGGCCAATGGTTATACTTCTATATTTCGAGGTACACCCCTATTATTACAAATTGCTTTAGTTTACTATGCAACACCTCAATTAACTGGTTATGATATGCCTGCACTATTAGCAGGCGTGGTTACTTTTACTCTCAATTCAGGTGCTTACATTTCGGAAGCGATTCGAGGTGGTATTCTAGCAGTAGATAAAGGGCAGAAAGAAGCTTCTTTATCTTTAGGAATTGCCTACATACCTATGATGAAGGATATTATTTTACCCCAGGCAGTTAAAAATGTTTTGCCTTCTTTAGTAAATGAAACTATTGCCTTACTTAAGGACTCATCATTGGTGTCAACAATTGGTGTGGTAGATGTGCTGCGTCGCGCTCAAATTGTAGGAGCAGAAAAGTATATCTATTTTGAACCTTTATTATTGGCAGGTCTGATTTATTATGTGATGGTAATGGGACTAACCTGGTTAGGTTCTAGACTTGAATCTAGATTACGCCGCAGTAATTGATGAAGGAAGAAGTAAGAAGGAGGAAGGAAATATGATACACTTATTCTTAGTAAGTAGAAGAACATAATTTATTGAACCTTGAGGAATTAACAATGAAAGCAGAAAATTCTCCTGAAGATTTTAAGAATAAAGCAGATACCGGATTGATAATGTCTAGTACGCGATGGCTTGTCGATCATTATAAAGCTAAAGAAAAATACCGCCATCAAATGGTTAAAGATTTAGATTTAAAACCAGGCGACACGGTATTAGATGTAGGTTCTGGGCCGGGTTTATGGTCAAATCTTTTGGGTGAAAAAGTAGCTCCAAATGGTCGGATTATCGGCATTGAGTATTCGATAGATGCCATTACTTATGCCCAAAATAACTTAGAAAACTCTCCCTATAAAGAGATTATAGAATACTGCCAAGCTGATTTTTTTAATATGCCCTATCCAGATGAAACATTCGATCTGGTTTTTTGCAGTAATAGTTTGATGTATTTCCCCGATCCCATGAAAGAAAAGCTTTTGAAAGAACAAAAGCGCGTTGCTAAAAAAGGGGGAAGAATTGCGTCTAAAGAATATGATGGAGAAACAATTATTCTTTATCCAATTCCTTGTGAATTGTGGTTAAAACTTAAAAATGCTGTAGCTCAAGCCTTATCGGAGAGACCATTGGAAGATTATTATGATGAATATGTGGCTCGCAAGTTACGTACATTATTTTTGGATGCTGAGCTAAAAAATATTGTCACAATACCTTACCCGGTTCAGTTGTTTTCACCTTTATCATCCCATCAAAAAAACTACATTACTCAAGAGAGTCAGTGGTTTATAAAAACGGCTTTTCCTTACTTAACCAAGTCAGAGGTTTCTCAACTTGAATCTTTTTTTGATTCAAATTCAAGTGAATATATTCTAGATAGAGCAGACTTTTCTTATTTAATGGTGGAATTTATGTCAATTGGAACTAAGTAGAAGGAAGAAGGAAGAAGGAAGAAGGAAGAAGGAAGAAAGGGAAGAAAAATTTAGTTATAGCAACCGCCAAGGTGGTTAGGACAAATATCCATAACGCCACCGTCTCAGCGGTATCTTAACCGCAAGTGAGAGCGGCGTTAAAGCTGATATAATTGCTTTTGAGCGCTGAAGCGCAACTACATACCTTTTTAATTCTCAATTACTAATTCCTAACGCAGCCATCCTTTCAAGCGTTCAGCTACCTGTGGCCGCCGCAGCTTTCGCATTGCTTTATTTTGAATTTGTCGCACCCTTTCCCGCGAGAGATTGAACATACTACTAACTTCTTCCAAAGTGTGAGGTTCCCCCGTCAGTAAACCGTAACGAAGAGCAACAATATCTTTTTCCCGCTCCGTTAAAATACTCTCCAAAACCTCTAAAATATCCTGCCGCATCATCATCTCATTCATCTGTTCTTCGGGAGATTGCGTTTCGCTATCTTCCAGAATATCCATTAATTCCGAACTTTCTTCTACTCCGATGCGGTGGTTCAGAGAAAGCGATTTGCGGCGCACTTGTTGGAGCTCGCGCAAATGTTCGGGAGTAATTAAAAGTGCTTCTGCTAGTTCTTTTTCTGTGGGGTGACGCTGTAAGGATCGCTTCAATTCCCGATAAGCTCTTTTAAGTTTGTTAAGCTGTTCTACAATATGAACTGGCAATCGAATCGTGCGCCCTTGATTGGCAATTGTCCGCGTAATTCCTTGGCGAATCCACCAATAGGCATAGGTAGAAAATTTATAGCCTTTTGAGGGATCGAATTTTTCTGTGGCGCGGTTCAAACCTAAAGCGCCTTCCTGAATTAAATCGAGAAATGGCACGCCGCGATTGAGATAGCGCTTGGCGATTGATACTACTAACCGCAAATTTGAGCTAATCATCTTCCGCTTTGCGGCACGCCCTAAATGGAGGCGCTGTTGCAGTTGAGCTTCGCTCAAGGAAGCTGCGGCGGCGACTTCTTCTGAAGTGGGAACTCGACCCAAATTTTCCTGTAAACTCTGTTGTAATGCTTCTAGGGCTACCAATTCTTGAATGCGGCGGGCTAATTCCACTTCTTCGCTGGGTTTAAGAAGGGGATAGCGGGCCATTTCCTTAAATAAGGCCCCCACCGAATCGTCTGAAACTTTGCTATATTCCGAGGTTCGAGTTGTAGTTGGATAGTGAATTTGGGCATCCTCATGCTCTGGAATTTGAGTGAATGAGGCTTCTGCTGCCACCGCAATACTGCCTAAGTCAAATTCTGCCATATTAGCGATCGCTTTCGGTGGGGTTTACTTCAGAGCGGTTTTAGGGGCAATTTAATTGATGAGTCTCTAAATCCATCGTTTAACCGATGGTGCTTGCCTTCTACCTTTACATTATAGAGTGATGGAAAATGAGAACACTCTACTTTTGAGTGTAGCTTCTTCTAGTTTAGGACACGCAAAGCTATGTCTACTATTACTTTTGGTCTATCATCCCCGATTGTAGCCCAAGCTGGTGTATCTTACAGCACTGGTGGCGATCGCGATCGCCCCCCAAGGAGGGAAAGATGGATCGAAGTGCTAGTTGATTTACCCTTCGAGGTGTCAGAAAACAATCCAGAAGAGCAAAAGGAAGATAAACTTTACACCTATCGACTCCCTCCAGATTTGAATGTGGAACCGGGAGATATTTTAAGTGTACCCTTTGGCCATCAACAGTTGAGAGCGATCGCCATTCGCGACCTTGATGAACTTCCCTCTAATTTACCACAAAATCGAGTTAAAAATGTTGAAGATATAGTTAGCAAGGGATTTTTATCCCCTACTTACCGAGAATTACTAAATCGAATTGCTACTTATTATTGCACAGATTTGATTCAAGTAATTCGGACATCATTGCCCCCTGGATTGCTGAGGCGATCGCAGCGTCGCATCCGTTTACTTCCCGATCTCATTACCAGCGATGTCGAAATTTTCCTCAATCCATCCGCACTGCAAGTTTTAAAACTGCTCCAAGCCTCAAAAAATGGCGATTATTCCTACTCTTGGGATTATATCAGAGAACAAATCAAAGGAGCAAGCCGAGGAGTAAAAGATTTATTGCAAAGAAACTGGGCAGTTAGTTACTTAGAACCCCCTAGAACACCAAAACCTAAACTGAAACAAGCAGTAACCTTGATTGGTAATGATTTGTCAAATGAATTGACCGATCGGCAACGGGAAGTATTGCAAATACTCTGGAATCAAGGCGGCGAAATGTGGTTAAGCGACTTGATTAAAATGTGTAGCACTTCTACCACAACCATCAAAAAACTAGAACAGCAAGGTTGTATCTTTATAGAAGAAAAAGAACAATTACGATTAAATAGAGGAATAGAACAAAACAAAGATACACCTAAAGCTCTCACACAATATCAAATAGAAGCATTAACCGTTATCAACAATCTATCTGGCTTTAACCAAGTATTGCTACATGGTGTCACAGGTTCCGGGAAAACCGAAGTTTATTTACAAGCGATCGCCCCTATTTTAGAGCGAGGTCAATCCGCCCTTGTCCTAGTTCCAGAAATCGGTTTAACACCCCAACTAACTGATAGATTCCGTGCCAGATTTGGCGATCGAGTTTGCGTCTATCACAGCGCCCTTTCCGAAGGCGAACGTTTCGACACTTGGCGTTACATGACCCAAGGAATCCCTCAAATTGTCATCGGTACTCGTTCAGCCATTTTTGCTCCTTTACCTCACCTTGGCTTAATCATTTTAGATGAAGAACACGATAGTAGTTTCAAACAAAACGATCGTCCTCCCCTCTATCATGCTCGCACCGTTGCTAAGTGGCGTGCCGAATTAGAAAATTTTCCTTTAATCTTAGGTTCCGCCACCCCTTCCCTAGAAACCTGGGTAGAAACTCGCCCCAAAGAATATTCTATAAAAGACTATTTATCATCGCTTTCAAATGTAGAGAATTACCCGTCATCAATAACCAATTACCCATTACCAATTACCCATTATCTCTCACTCCCAGAACGTATTTACGCCCGTCCCATGCCACCAATTGAAATAGTTGATATGCGGCAAGAATTGCGGGTGGGCAACCGCTCAATTTTCAGCTTACCACTTCAAAATGCCTTACAAGAACTCCAAGAGAATCAACAGCAAGGTATCCTATTTATTCACCGCAGAGGATACAGCACTTTTGTCTCTTGTCGCAGTTGTGGCTACGTAATGGAATGCCCGAATTGTGATGTTTCTCTATCTTATCATAACGTCCGTGAAGGAGCAGCACAAATATTGCGTTGTCATTACTGTAACCACAGCGAAATACAACCTCGAAACTGTCCAGACTGTAGTTCTCCCTACTTTAAAAACTTTGGTAGCGGTACTCAGCGAGTCGAACAAGAATTAACTAGATTATTTCCAGAATTGCGCGTTATTCGCTTTGACAGCGATACTACCCAAACTAAAGATGCTCACCGCATACTATTAACAAAATTTGCAAATAGAGAAGCAGAAATTTTACTGGGTACTCAAATGTTAACCAAAGGATTAGATTTAGCTCAAGTCACCTTAGTAGGAGTTGTCTCTGCTGACGGATTGCTCCATTTCTCCGATTATCGAGCCAATGAAAGAGCCTTTCAAATTCTAACTCAAGTAGCAGGTCGTGCAGGACGCGGCGATGACCCCGGACGAGTAATTATACAAACTTACACCCCCCAACATCCAGTAATTCAAGCAGTCCGTCGTCACGAAATCGAATCATTTATTGCAGCAGAATTGCAAGAACGAGCGCAGTTAAATTATCCTCCCAGTGGGCGGTTGATTTTATTGCGCTTAAGCGGGTATAATAGTGCTGAAGTTGAGCAAACTGCTATGAATTTGGCATCGTTACTAAATTCGATAAATCGGGAAAACACCTATGAATTGTTAGGGCCTGCGCCTGCGCCGATTATGCGAGTAGCTAATCGTTATCGATGGCATATTTTGCTCAAATTTGCAGTGAATGCCTCAATAGAATTGCCATTAGCGAGGTTGCGCGAGTACACCCCTCCTTCTGTGAGTTTAACAATTGATGTCGATCCTCTAAATTTAGGGTAATGGTTGGAGTTGCCTTAATCGCCCTGGCAGTTGCTATACAACTAAAAAGTATCAATTTATTTCCTGTTCAAACTTTAAAAAATGCAATCTCCCCGACGCTTCCCCCGCTACAACTGTCACCCCATCAGGGGCAATAGCACAGCATTTTAAAGCACTATCTCCCGTAAAACTAGCAATAACTTCCCTATTTGATAAATCCCAAACTTTGAGAGTATTATCATCAGAAGCAGAAACTAACCGTTTCCCTGTGACGGCGATAGATGTCACCGCATCAGTATGACCTATAAGCGTAAAAAGCTCTTTTCTCCCTCCTAAATCCCAAACTTTAATCGTACTTTCCCGCGAACCAGAAATTGCCCATTTGCTATCGGGTGTGACTGCTACAGTATTGACAAAACTGGTATGACCTAGGAGAGTAAAAAATTTATTGCCCGTGACTAAATTCCAGACTGAAGTGAAAATATTTTCTCCAGTTTCCAGACTCCAAATCTTGAGAGTATGATCTCCTGAACCTGAAATTAACCGCTTACCGTCAAGGGTGACAGCTACAGCTTTTACCCCATCTGTATGACCTACAATAGTTAAAATTTCTTTTCCTGTTTCCAAATCCCATAATTTAATAGTTTTGTCCCCAGAACCAGAAACTACTCGCTTACCATCGGGAGTGATAGCAACAGAATTTACCCAGTCTTCATGACCTGTAAAAGTGTAAATTTTTTCTCCATTTTCCAAGTTCCAAACTTTAATTGTTTTGTCACCCGAAGCGGAAACTAATAGCTTGCTATCAGGAGTGACAGCAACAGATTTAACCCAGTCTTCATGGCCTGCAATCGTGAGAATTTCAGCTTTTGTTTTTAAATCCCAAACTTTCATATTATTATCACCAGAACCGGAAATAACTCGCTGGCTATCAGGGGTAATAGCAACAGTATTTACCCAGTCTAGATGGCCTACAAAAAATGAATTTTCATCTCCAGTTTCCAGATTCCAAATCTTAAGAGTTTTGTCAGATGAAGCAGAAATTATCTGCTTACCATCGGGGAGTACGGCAACAGCATTGACTGGGGCAATATGATTGATAAAGGTAAAAACTTCTGCCTTTTTTTCCAAATCCCAAACCTTGATAGTTTTGTCACCAGACCCAGAAATTAATTGCTTATCGTCGAGTGATACTGCTACAGATTGCACAAAGCTAGTATGACCTCTAAGAGTAAAAAGTTCTTCTTTTGTTACCAAATTCCAAACTTTGATAGTCTTATCATAGGAACCAGAAATCACGCAACTGCCATCATTCGTAACAGCTACAGTTTTTACCCAGTCTCCATGACCTGTGAGAGTAAAAAGTTCTTTTCCTGTTTCTAAATTCCAGACTTTGAGGTGGTGGTCGCCAGACCCAGAAATGAGGCGTTTACCGTCGGGAGTAACTGCTACAGTTTGGACAAAACTGGTATGACCTTTGAGGTTGAAAATTACCTGTCCAGTTTCTAAATTCCAGACTTTGATAGTACCGTCCCAGGAACCAGAAATTACCCTTTGACCATCGGGGGTGACTGCTACTGCTTCTACGGCAAAAGTATCGCCTCTAAATGTGAAAATTTTTTGCCCGGTTTCTAAATCCCAGATTTTAATAGTGTTGTCCCAGGAACCGGAAATTACTTTCGTACCGTCGGGGGTGACTGCGACAGCATTGACATAAGTTAGATGACCTTTGAGAGTAAAAATTTCTTCGCCGGTGGTGAGGTTCCAAACTTTGAGAGTATGGTCGGAGGAAGCGGAAATTGCCTTTTTGCCATCGGGTGTAACCGCTACTGCTTGTACCCAGTCTGTATGTCCGATGAGGGTGCGCCGCAGTCTGCCTCCGGGAGGTGTAAAGCTAGGGGTTAATGGTTGTAACCAAGGATTTTTTTGCTGTTTTGCTTCTTCGAGTAATACCTGAATTTCTGGGTTTGGAAAAGACAATAAGCGCCCGATTAGTTGTCCGGCTAATTGTGTGGTATCTTTAGAGATAATGTGGGCTGAAAGTCGAAGTGTATCTTGAATTAATTTCAGAGTTTGGGCTTTAGGGTCATCAGGGGAAATACTCAGATTACTAACTAGGTTGTAATCTTCAATTAGCGGTTGTATTCCCAAGGTTTCTAGCTTGGCTTCAATAAAATCGTAGCTTGTTAGCAAGTGATGCAATTTTTCTGTGTCACAAGCATCAGCTAGCTGACTTGGTAAAGTGGCTAAAAGATCGTGCTGTTCTGCGAAGGATAAGTTATCTAATGTTTCTCTAAACTCACTCATAGTTTTACGGCGGTATTTCAAAAATGTTGTGGGATTTGGTAAAGCAATAGCTTTGCTTGACGCGATCTGCACCCTAGGGGATAGTATAAATCCTAATTCTTCTCTTTGTTTAGAATGACATATTTAAAAGCTAATTGCTATGAGGGACGCGGGTAGTTTTGTAGATATTGACAAAAACTTGCTTTAATGGTAGGGGTAGATGGTTGAAGTTATAACAGAAAGAAAAGGAGGATTTACTGATCTAGGAGAGAAGGAACCAGGAAAAAGGAAAATGCAACCCCCAGACAATTAAAATTAAAGTATTGACCAATATTGACGCGAGACAAGAGAATTCATGGACATAATCGAATTTTTTGAGCAAAGTGCAGGCAAATGGTTTTCCCAGCGCACTCTTCACAATCTGACTTCCGGGAAATTGCAGGCGGGCAAATCCGAGCTCAAGATTGAGATCCTACCGACAAGCGATCCCGCTGTCATCAAACTTTGCTCTGAACACTCGCTTAACCCAGCTTCAGCGCCGTTAGCAGGGGTTCGCATTACCTGGAATCCGCTCGCAGATAAAAATCAAAAGAATGGCTCTACAGTTCTAGTACCGATTCCCAATTCCGAGAACCCCAAAACAGGTAAATTGTTACAAAGTACAGGCCCCGCCTCTAAAACCTCGTCAGGGAAACTCGCCGCAAGCATCACCACTCGCTACATTATAGGCGAAGACGATGTGCTAACACTAATTGGTGAATCAGAAGGTTTCTATGCTGAGGAACGTCTGTGGTATCTCATTCCTAATCTGCGGATACGCACCAGTGTTGTCACAGAGCCTTCTGGGATGACTGTAGCATCTTTTTGTTCCGAAATTCGGATGGGTGTAACTCAGCCGGCGGCGGAGACTGCAAGTGCAGAAACTCGAAGCTGAATTAAGGTTTTGTTTTTTTATTCTTTTGAAATGAAAAATGCTCTATGCAAATTCCCCGCCTCCATCCCGATACAATTGAGGAAGTCAAACAAAGGGCTGACATAGTAGATGTCATTTCCACTCACGTTGTACTCCGAAAAAGAGGCAAAGATTTCGTAGGTTTATGTCCATTTCACGATGAAAAATCCCCTAGTTTTACTGTTAGTCCAAGCAAGCAGATGTTTTATTGTTTCGGCTGCGGTGCAGGGGGAAATGCCTTTAAATTTTTGATGGAATTTGGCAAGCGCTCTTTCAGTGATGTAGTCTTAGAATTAGCCAGACAACATCAGGTTCCAGTACAAACCTTGGAACCGGAACAGCGGCAAGAATTGCAACGCCAAATTTCTTTGCGAGAACAATTGTATGAAATTTTGGCTTTAGCTTCGAGTTTTTACGAGCACGCTTTGCGACAGTCGCAAGGACAGAAAGCCTTAGAATATCTGCAAGTTGAGCGCAAGTTGAGTGAAGAAACTATCCAACAATTTCAATTAGGATATGCGCCGTCTGGTTGGGAAGCTCTTTACAGTTATTTGGTGGAACAAAAACATTATCCTTTGCAGTTAGTAGAGCAAGCTGGATTAATTTTACCACGAAAATCGGGGGGGAATGGTTATTATGATAGATTTCGCGATCGCCTGATGATTCCCATCTGCGATCTGCAAGGGCGAACGATTGGTTTTGGCGGTCGAACTCTGACTGACGAACAGCCGAAATATCTCAATTCTCCCGAAACTGAGTTATTCGATAAAGGCAAAACTTTATATGCTTTGGATAAGGCTAAGACTGCTATTAGCAAACAAGATCGAGCAGTAGTAGTAGAGGGATATTTTGATGCGATCGCACTCCACGCAGCAGGCATTTCTAATGCTGTAGCCTCCCTGGGTACAGCATTAAGCTTAGACCAAGTGCGGCAACTTTTGCGCTATACTGAATCTAAGCAAATTGTGCTTAACTTTGATGCGGATAAGGCGGGTACTCAAGCGGCGGAACGAGCAATTGGAGAAATAGAAAAACTTGCTTATCGGGGAGAAGTACAACTGCGGATTCTCAATATTCCCGATGGCAAAGATGCAGATGAATTTCTCAAAACTTATTCGGCTGATAAGTATAGCGAACTGCTGCTAAATGCACCACTGTGGCTCGATTGGCAAATTCAAAATCTCCTCATTAACTGCGATTTGAAACAAGCCGACCAGTACGGCAAAGTTACTCAAGAAATGGTAAAGTTATTAACTAAAATTACCGATGATAATCAACTAGCTCATTATAATTACGAATGCGCTCAAATTCTCAGTAAAGGAGATGCAACAAGAGTAAAATTCTTGGCAGAAACTCTGCTAAATCAGGTGGTAGCCTATTGGGCAAAATTACTAAATCAAGATGAATCTTTAGCATTACCACCGTTAATTAGAAATAAGCTCAAGGGAAGTCGGCAAATCAGGTCGCGCCGCGCTGCAAGTGAGAATAAATCCTCAACTGAAGCTTTGTCTCAACCGCGAGAACGTAGCGTTTTAGAACAACCAGAGGCTTTTTTGTTGCGTATTTATATCCACTCTTCCGAACATCGTCAAGCTGTAATAGAAGCCATAGAAGCGCGAGGTTTACAGTTTAGTATGTCTCACCATCGATTTTTGTGGCTCCAGCTTTTGAATTTAAAAATGTTGGATGAAAATTCTTTACAGGCAGACGCATCTGTGTTAATATCAAAGTTACAAAATAATTATTTAGAATTTCCAACGCAACTACAGCAAATTTCTCACCTGTTTCATTTAGATGAAATGTCAGAGAAACACATTCTCCGACCTCCCTTGGCAATTCGAGCTGCGATTGCTTATATCGAGCAAATCACTACTCAAAAACGCCGTGTTGCTGCTTTGAATATGTGGGAAAAAACAGATGCAATTGCCCATCGCGAACAGGCGGATAGATATTATCAACAGTTTTGGGCAGAACAAGAATGGATTAAAGAATTAGAGCGGCTGCGACAAGTTAATTTTTATGATTTAGTATCAGTTCCTTGGATAGTATAATAATATATAATTACAATATTGAGCCTAAATCTTCATTAGTTAATGTAAGTTTTAGCCCTGATGGTAAAGCGATCGCTGATCTCAAAGATGGTAAAGGATATGCTTGGAATTTCTTAGATTTAGATGAACTGCTAGAACAAGCCTGCGATAAGGCCGGCAATTATTTGAAGAATAACCCCAGTGTAAAAGAGGATAAACATCTTTGTGATGATGTCAGGGTGCGATCGCAGCCAATAAATTCTACACAGAAATGATTGATACCGCTTTAATATTAGGAAGCTTCATATCCCAAACTCCATCGTAGCAAAGCTTTCCGGGTCTGTTGCTGCGTGCCACGATGTTTTTTGTTCTTGATTATCTGTCAATTTTCTCCTAGTGGTTAGGTCGGCGCTGCGATGCCTACGGCGCGGCGCTTCGCCATCGCATCGCCGCAATTTTTCAATCAACCGTTTGGGGCAAGCCGGTGCGAAAAATCTGTTCTGCCGTCAGTTGCAATTCTGGAAATGCAGCCGATTCAATCCGGTCATCACCTCTAAACTGTTTGACCTGATACTCCCCATCAACCAGTTGGCAAACTGAGAAAGTGGGTTGTTTGGGATTGCCGATAAACCGTCTGCCACCTAAGCCAAGATAGTCAACAATCCAGTATTCGGGAATGCCAATGAGTTCGTACTCCCCCGCTTTCATCAGATAATCATCTTGCCAGTTCGTGCTTACGACCTCTACAGCTAGTCGCACGGTCGCCCCCATTGTGATGATAGATTCTTTTTTCCAGCGCGGTTCGTTTGCGAGTTGCGCTCGGTCTAGGACAATTACATCGGGCTGATAACCTGATTCGTTGCGCTCTGGTTTAAGTAGGCAGTCACCAGGAATGGAGTAAGGCAATTCGCGACGGTCAATTTCAACTCCTAATTTTAAGGTAATGAAGCCTGTAACGTCGGAATGGTCGCCAGTTCCTAAAGGCATTTCAATGATTACTCCGTTACGTAATTCGTATTTGTGGGTAGAGTTCTCTGGATACCAGTCAACGAACTCATCAAACGTGACTGTTTTGGCTTTTGTGTGGGATTGAATCATGGTTTCTCCTTTACTCTTCAGTTGCTAGACATCAAACGATAATTTGCTAACTTTGCGATCTCGTTTCTTCTAGTTCGACTCACGGAAGAGGCAAGCCGGCGCAAAAAATCTGTTCTGCTGTTAATTGCAATTCTGGAAATGCAGCCGATTCAACCCGGTCATCACCTCTAAACTGTTTGACCTGATACTCCCCATCAACCAGTTGGCAAACTGAGAAAGTGGGTTGTTTGGGATTGCCGATAAACCGTCTGCCACCCAAACCCCGATAGTCCACAATCCAGTATTCGGGAATCCCCATTTCTTCATAATCCCTAGCTTTTGTGAAGTAGTCATCACGCCAATTGGTACTGACTATTTCCACAATCAAACGAACTGACGAACCTATTGTAATGACGGATTCTTTTGACCAACGCGGTTCGTTGGCTACAGCTTGCCTATCCAAAACGATAACATCTGGTTCGTAACCAGATTCATCGCGAAAGTGCTTGACTACGCATTCCTTGGGAAGAAAGTAAGGAAGTTTATTGCTGCGACAAAGAAGAGTTAACTCAAAACTGAGATAACCGCCAAGTTCTGAATGTTCGCCTGTTGGTTTTGGCATTTCAACAATTACTCCTTTGTGTAGTTCGTATTTGTGGGCAGAGTTCTCTGGATACCAGGCAACGAACTGATCAAACGTGACTGTTGTGGCTATAGTTTGGGCTTGAGTCATGGTGTTTACCTTGCTAGAAATCTACGTCCGACGCTTGAGGGATTCAAGAGTGATAAAAGCCTTGCTGGGTAAATGTTATACGCCCGATCCTCTGCGAATCACTACCGGAGAGTCCAATGATACCCGAACATATCAATCACAAGTACGTAGCCGATCGCATTGTTACTCTTCCCCAATTCTTCCCCAATTCTTCCCCAATTTTCCCCATAAGATATAACAAAACAAGCTAAGATAACTTGTTATATCTTCTCTAACTATTAGTTTGAATTGAACGGAGAGGGTGGGATTTGAACCCACGTTAGGTCGCCCTAAAGTAGATTTCGAGTCTACCGCATTCAACCGCTCTGCCACCTCTCCAAGGCTTTTGAGTTCTTAATTTAAGATCATAAACTATTATACCGCTATTGCAGGCGATTTGCAAATCTTTTTGTAAATCCTCTGGGAAAAACAGGATTAATCCTTCTCTGGACAAACTTAACTTAACTTCCAATCCCTTGCTCAAAGCAAGGATGCGTCTGCGCCGTCAGAGTCCAGGGTTGTCTTAAACCCCTGTGCCGGTGTCCAAACGAGAGCACCATCTCGTCCTGTCCAGAATATCTTGGTATTAGCTTGGTGTAACCGCGTTGCTGCGTCTGAATCGAGGGAATTGGCGGATGCGATCGCAACTTGCGGTTTGATCGCCTGCAATAACTCAGCAGTTAAAGTTTCTCCCGACCACCAAAGCACTTGAGCTGGCTTCAAATTTCCGCTTGCAACTAATCTTTTTTGAGGTTCGGATTCGATGTCTCCTACTAATAGCCACGTTTGCCCATTAATTACTAATTCTATCACGGGTGCTTCAGCATTGAGTAACTGTAATTCTGCGGAACCGATGTTAATTTTATGATTAATTTGTAAAGGTAAGTAAACTCCTTGACGATTTTGTATAGCGCTGAGAAATGGTTGATTATTTGTGTAATAAGTTTCTTGGGGAGCTGGATTATCATAAAATGTTTTAATGGGCAAACGTTCGATTAATTTTGACCAACCACTGCTCAAGCCTAAATGGGAATTAGCTGCGATCGCGAAATTAACTTGATTAATACCTTGTTGTTGCAAAAATGGTAGGACTGTAAATCTTACTGTATTTTCATCACCGCTGTTAATTAGGGTGACTTGCCCCCGATCTTGAATCACTAAAACAGGCTCTCCAGATGTCGCTAGCACTGTTGCTTGAAATAGAGATGCCTGAGTTTGCCAAGTAGGAAGAATTACTATCCCAATAGCCGTAAGAATAGCAAAAGGTAAAAACGGGATAGCAGGGAAGCGGGGGGACGAAGGAGCAGGGGAGATTTTCTCTTCCTTCTTCCCTTTTCCCTTCTTCCTTCTTCCTTCTTCCTTCTTCCTTCTTCCTTCTTCCTTCTTCCTTCTTCCTTCTTCTTTCCTGCTTCCAAAAAACCAAACTAAGCCTATTATTCCATAGAGTGCTATCAACTGTAATTCTGACAGAGTGCCTACGGCTACCGAGTTTCCTGGTAATTGGGAGAAATATTGAGCAACCTCAATTAACCCTTTTGCTGGATAGTGCAGCAATGAAGCTAAAGCACTTCCTGCTGGCGGCCAAATTAATGCCGCCAAAGCACTAATCATACCGCCAATACTAACTATCCATAGCAAAGGAGCGGCAATAATATTGACTAAAATGCTGTAAGGTGATACAACATTAAAAATATAAAGTTGTAGGGGCAATACCCAAATTGAGCAGGCGATAGGAACGGCAATTATAGAAGCAATGGCAGGCGGTAGCCAATCCAACCATTTCATAATTGCCGGAGCAGTAACTAACAATCCCAAGGTTGCTAAAAAACTTAGTTGAAAGCCTAAATCCCAAATCCATAAAGGATTAATTAATAGTAGAATTGTAGCAGCTAATAATAACAAACCGATGGGCTTTACTTGCCTTTGAATTACCAAGGCTAATAAAGTTCCAAATCCCATTAAAGCGGCACGACTTACTGAAGGTTCTAAACCTGTTAATCCCACTAACAACAGTAAAGCGCCGACACCACAAATAAATTGTATTTGTTTGGAAAAACGCCTGGTTAAACTCAGTACCAAAGCCAAAACCATAGAGACTTGAGTACCAGAAGCGGCGATCGCGTGGGCTAACCCAACTTGTACGAAATAGTCGCGGATGTCGTAAGCTAAATCTACGGCTTGTTTGCCGAGGGCGATCGCGCTGACTAGAGGGCCTTCGGGTACGCCGAGATGGAGTAGCTGCGATCGCACGATTCGCTGCCGTAAAGCCCACCATCCCCACTTGCTTTGTGTTTCTGCGATCGCGATCGTTTGTCGCCCTTTAAGGCCCGCAAAAGCCCCTTCTCTTGCTAAATACGATCGAAAATCAAAGGCTCCCGGATTCGATGGCGGTTGCGGTTTATATAGAGCGCCGGTGACTTCGATCGCATCTCCGGGGTAAACTCCTGTTGTCTGAAGCAAAGGCACTGTAACGTAGAGTTGGCCGCTCGCGGGGCGATTTACCTCTGCGGCTCCTTTGCTACCGTTGATTTCGCTGACTTGAGTGGTTTCTAGCCAGAATTGCGATCGCCCGGAGCGAGTCAGGCGGGGGGTGCTGGCAACTGTGCCGCGAATAGTAACGACTACCTCTTCAGCATTACTATTAGCAGGAATTAAATTGCTGATGTCATCAGTTGCAGGTTTTGGCAGGCGCACTTGTAAATAAATACTAGCTAGAAACCCGATAATTCCTGCTATCAACCACAGCCATTTAGGAAAAACAAATAATGAGGGGGGATTATCTATTGCGCCTTTAGTTTTTTGTTTTCTGGTTGAATTTTTATAATAATCTCGCAATAATTTAGGCACAGCAAAAGTTGCCGCTACGCCCAAAGCTAGCATCAAGAATCCACCCCAAGGAATTGCTGTAAACAGTAACCCCAAAATGTAGGCTAAACATATAATAACACCGACTACTTGATTCATATAATTAGTAATTGGTAATTAGTAATTGGTAATTGGTAATTGCTAATTGGTAATTGTTAGTTGAAATCGGCAACCAACAACTAACAACCCACAACTAACAATTAACAAACTAAATAGACAAACCGAGATTTAAACCAAACGCTGCATGGACTAACATAAGAGCAAGCGCCGTAGTTCCTAAATAAGCATGAACAGCACGGAGAGTTACTTGATTTCCACCGAAATTTGTTAAAGAAATCACGGCATTAATAGCTAGTAAAATCAGCACAACTGAACCCGTCCAAAAATGGGGGCTTTCCATTACTGGCTGATGCTGCATCACCAGCGAAAGCAAGCCCCCAGTATAGCCTAAAGCCATGAACAAAAACATCCAAGGTGCAAGTTTGCGGTGATCCGAGCGGCTTTTAATCGCCACATCTTTATCAGCAACCAATCTTCCTCGCCATCCTGAAAATCCGACATAACTACCCATAACAAACACAACGATACCCATCATCAGCGGATGTCCCCAATGGGTAACAGGTTCAGGAATTCCTAGGCTGCGGAATTGGCTGGCGATTGGTTCTAAAAGTTCACTCAGATTCACGATTTGCTCGACACTCCATAACTTAGCTATTCTGAAATATTTTACAGCTAATGGTCTATTAGTTCAAGCAGTTTAAGACTTTTGTAACGCCGCCCTCCGGGCGGTAAAAATACCG